>NZ_JBQQCO010000009.1:0-127660 GCF_052246295.1 Piscibacillus sp. B03
AGATTTGCCTAGAGCTTCCTTCAGATTCCGCGTCACCACGGACACCCTTGCCTTCAGCTATGTGCTTACCGCTACTTGGTCACACTCGGGACTTTCACCCGTTAGAGCTCACCCATGACGGGCAAACAGAAAAGCTCTTACCAAATAGGTAAGAGCTTTATTCACTGTTTGTTGAGTAAATGTCCCATATGTTCTAATATGTTTTTCTCTAAACGAGAAACTTGTACTTGCGATATGTTTAATCGTTTAGCCACCTCAGACTGCGTTTGATCTTTAAAATATCTAAGGTATATGATAAGTCGTTCTCTTGAGTCTAGTTGCCTTATAGCTTCTTTTAATGCAATATGATCAAACCAGCTAGAATCTTTTTCAGCAATTTGATCCATTAACGTTATTGGGTCTCCTTCATTTTCAAATACCGTTTCATGAATTGAATGAGGGCTTTGATTAGCTTCTAATGCTAGTATAATATCTTCTTTCGGAATATCTAACGCTTCGCTAAGTTCTACAATTGAAGGCGAACGGCCTTTATCTTTTGAAAATTCCTCCATCTTCGCTCTGATTTTATGATTCAGTTCTTTCAAAGATCGACTAACTTTTATTGAACCATCATCTCGAATAAAACGCTGAATCTCCCCGATGATCATTGGTACTGCATAGGTTGAAAATTTAACATCATACGATAGATCAAACTTATCAATGGATTTTATTAGACCAATACAGCCGATTTGAAAAAGATCATCAGCCTCATAGCCTCTGTTTAAAAAGCGTTGGACAACTGACCACACAAGACGAGTATTTTTTTGAACTAGTTCATCTCTCGCAGACTCATCACCCGTCTGACTTAGTTCAATCAATTTTCTAACTTGATCTGAAGTTAATTGTTCTTCTTTAACCTTTTCTTTTCCACTCATACCATCACCTATGTGAGGCGGTTTCATTTTGATTGAACTTTTTTCTCATTGTGACCGTTGTACCGTAACCCATTTGTGAATCTACCGTTATATTATCCATAAAGTTCTCCATAATCGTAAATCCCATTCCAGAACGCTCTAGTTCAGGTTTGGATGTAAACATAGGTTGAGTTGCTTCATCTACATTATCAATACCACGGCCACGATCCATGATACTTAGTTCAACTTCACCTTCACAGATATGGCATTCAAGTGTCACAATCCCATCTTCATCTTCTTCATAACCATGAATAATTGCGTTTGTAACAGCTTCAGAGACAACTGTTTTTATCTCAGTCAATTCATCAACTGTCGGGTCCAATTGGGCAATAAAAGAAGCCACTGTTACACGAGCAAATGATTCATTTTCACTTTTTGCTGCAAAATCAACTTTCATATAATTGTTCATGATGCCACCCCCAAACGTTCTAGGGCAGCCTCTTCATTATCAGCTGTGCGAACTAATTTGAATAAACCAGATAGTTCAAACAAACGCTTAACTGATTGATTATATGAACAAATGACCATTTCACCGTTTAATTGTTTTACCTCTTTATAACGCCCTAAGAACACACCTAAACCTGAAGAATCCATAAATGCCAACTTCTCTAAATTAACGACAACATGTTTGATGCTTGTGTCAGCTAATTGTTCTTTCCACTTCTCCTTCAGTTGTTCTGCTTCGTGGTGGTCTAGTTCACCAATCAGTCTGACTAACAGTACATCTTCTTTTTTCTCGAAATGTGAAATAAGACTCAACGCTTTTTCCTCCTTCATAAAAAATAAGCTATTGAGTCTTTCTTCTCGATTATTTAATTTTCCTGCTACATGACAAAAGAAGTGTCAATTCGACGTTTATTTACCGTGATGAATGGTTCTAAGCGCGCGCTTCCACAATGTCCAAATACTAGCATCTTTTACATCTTGATCGACAATTAGTGGATATTCTCCAACTGATTCGTTTCCTTTTAATACTCGTATTTTTCCTACCTCATCACCTTTTTTAACCGGCCAGTGATCTAACGATTCTTTTACAATCTCTGTTTTATAATCTTCAATAGATTCGCCTTTCTTAAGTAATAATGAGATATTTGTTTTAGGTGTTGCAGTTATTTTGTCATTTGATTTTAAAGGCTCCCATTCGTACACTGAATCTCCTTTAGAATATAACCTCTTGATATCATAATGGCCGAATGCATAGTCTAACATATTAGATATATCTCTATTACGGTCTTTAGATGTTTCTGCACCCATTACCACTGCGATTACTCTCATATCATTCCTTTTGGCTGTTGCTGTTAGACAGAATTTAGCCTCTGATGTATAACCTGTTTTAAGACCGTCTACACCTTGATAGAACTTTACTAACTTATTCGTATTAACAAGCCAGAATTCATCCTCAGTTCCTTTACGAAGGTAATCTTCATAAATCTTTGTATAATCAGTAATTTCTTCATACTCAAGTAAAGCCTTGGCCATAATTGCCATGTCATGCGCAGTGGTATAATGTTCTTTGGCTGGTAAGCCTGTTGCATTTTTGAAGTTCGTGTCCTTTAACCCTAATTCCTGTGCTTTTTGATTCATCTTTTCTACAAAGGCTTCTTCTGTAACCGAAATACGTTCAGCTAAAGCAACAGATGCATCATTTGCTGAAGCAACCGCTACTCCTTTTAATAAATCTTTAACAGTCATTTCTTCAAATGGCTCTAAATAAATTTGCGTTCCGCCCATCGAAGCTGCATGTTCACTAATTCTCACCTTCTCATCTAAGCTAATGGTACCGTCATGAAGTGCTTCCATAATTAAAAGCATGGTCATGATTTTAGTCATACTTGCTGGTGGAAGGCGTTTAGATTCGTTTTCTTTGAAAATAACCTCTCCAGTATCAGCTTCTAAGAGAATTGCCGACTTGGATGACTCGATGAGGTTAGCTACTTCGATATCTTCTTGAGCAAATAAACTTGTACTCGGTAAAATCAATGAAATAATGATGAACAATGAAATTATTTTTCTCATGATACTCCCTCCATTTCATGTTTCATATTTTTTCCAAGGTCTTATTTTTTATTACAAGATTTTTAAAAAATTATTAGTGGTCTAGGCTTGATGAATTTATGGGGAATTATAGAAATTATAATGAGAGCAATTAAAAATCCCTCGAAACCATGTATAGGACCCGAGGGACAATGAATTTATTCATTTATAAGTTTATGGACAAGTTGTGGTGCTTGAACAGATGAAGAACTGATAGATATATTTTGATATAGTTTATCTTTGATTTGATCCACATCTGTTTGATTAGCATGAATCGTAAGGAGTGATTCGCCTTTCTCCACATAATCGCCAACTTTTTTGTTCAATACAATCCCAACTGCTAAATCGATTTCGGAATCTTTTGTTTGGCGACCAGCACCCAACATCATGGCAGCAGAGCCAATTTCATCTGCAACCATACCTTCAACATAACCCGCTTCTTTAGCTTCTAGTTCAAAAATATGCGAGGCTTGTGGTAGCTCCTCTGGTTGATCGACTACTGATGCATCTCCACCTTGTGCTGCTAAAAATTCTTTTAATTTCTCAATTGCTTTTCCATTTTTGATATTCTCTTCTAGCATGTTGCGAGCTTCTTCTAAAGAATCAGCTTTGCCACCAAGTACAACCATCTGACTACCAAGAGTTAATGTTAATTCTGTTAAGTCTTCTGGTCCATGACCATTTAAAGTATCAATGGCTTCTTTAACTTCAAGCGCGTTACCAATTGCTCTACCTAAAGGTTGGCTCATGTCACTAATAACAGCCATTGTTTGACGGCCGACATTATTTCCTATTGAAACCATCGCTTTAGCTAAGTTTTCAGCATCTTCTTTCGACTTCATAAACGCGCCAGCACCTGTTTTAACATCTAAAACAATAGCGTCTGCACCTGAGGCAATTTTCTTACTCATGATTGAACTCGCAATCAGTGGAATAGAATTAACTGTCGCTGTTACGTCGCGTAATCCGTATAGCTTCTTATCGGCTGGTGTTAAGTTACCTGTTTGACCGATTACCGCAATTTTATTCTTATTAACAAGATTAACAAACTCTTCACTAGTAATTTCAACATGGAAACCAGGCACTGATTCAAGTTTATCGATCGTACCACCAGTGTGACCTAATCCACGTCCACTCATTTTAGCAACTGGAACGTCAACAGATGCTACAAGCGGAGCTAAACATAGTGTGGTTGTATCACCAACACCACCAGTGGAGTGTTTATCCACTTTCACACCCTCAATATCCGATAAATCAATCGTGTCACCAGAGTGAACCATTGACATCGTAAGGTTAGCACGCTCTTCTTCGTTCATATCCTGAAAATAAATTGCCATAGCTAGAGCACTAGCTTGGTAATCTGGAATTGATTCATCTGTATAGCCATCTATGAAAAATTGAATTTCTTCTTTTGTTAGATGTTCTCCATCCCGCTTCTTAGCGATAATATCGTACATTCTCATTATTGAACACTCCTGCTAAATTACATCTTTTTGACTACTTTTTTAACTAACTGAATAAAATCTTCTCTTACCTTTTCTGTTGTTTCGATCACTTCATCGTGCGATAGCGGTTGATCTAATATTCCAGCTGCCATATTTGAGATGCAAGATATACCTAGTACGTTCATTCCTGCATGATTAGCGACAATAACTTCTGGTACTGTCGACATTCCAACAGCATCTCCACCTAATGTGCGTAACATTTTCACTTCACTACCTGTTTCATAAACAGGTCCAGTGTTACCAACATAAACGCCTTCTTGTAACGTTAAATCAAGCTCAGATGCACATTGTTTAGCAACTTCCATTAAATTACGGTCATACGCCTGTGACATATCAGGGAAGCGTGGACCTAATTCATCATGATTTGGCCCCATTAAAGGATTATTACCCATCATATTAATATGATCTTTAATCAGCATTAGATTACCTGCATCAAATGATTCATTAATGCCACCAGCTGCATTTGTTACGACTAATTGTTCTACACCTAATGCTTTCATCACTCGAACAGGAAACGTAACTTGTTGCATGGAGTATCCTTCATAATAATGAAAGCGACCTTGCATGGCAATTACAATTTTGCCTTGTAGCTCTCCAATGACTAATTGCCCTTTATGCCCTGCAACGGTTGATGTTGGAAAATTAGGAACCTCTTTATAAGGAATGACGGTAGGATTGTTTATTTCATCTGCTAGAATTCCTAATCCAGAACCTAAAATCAGTCCAACCTGTGGTGTTTGTCCTTCTAATTGTTGTTCAATAAATGCTTTTGATTCATTAATTTGTTCTATCATAACTGCGACTCCTTTACTTAATATCATTTAAGAAACTTGTGCCATATTTAGGTGCTTTTACATTAAAGTTTTCTGCAATAGTAGCACCGATATCTGCAAATGTATCACGGATTGGTAATTCCTTCGCTTCTTTAATACCTTTATGATATGCCAATAAAGGGACATATTCGCGAGTATGGTCAGTCCCGTGGTGAATTGGGTCATTACCATGATCAGCTGTAATAATTAATAAATCCTCTTCATTAAGCTTCTCTAATACTTCAGGTAAGCGGCGGTCAAAATCTTCTAATGCCTCACCATATCCTTGAGGGTCACGGCGGTGTCCAAACTTGGCGTCAAAATCAACCAAATTCAAAAAGCTTAAGCCATTAAATGATTTATCTAAACTTTGCAATAATTTATCCATTCCATCGTTATTATCATCTGTGCGTATGGCTTCTGTTACACCTTCACCATCATAAATATCACTAATTTTACCTAAAGCAATAACATCATAATTCTCATCTTGAAGTTCATTCATGACTGTACGACCAAATGGTTTTAAAGCGTAGTCGTGACGATTCGTTGTGCGCTCAAAGTTACCTGGTTCACCAACAAATGGACGAGCAATAATTCGTCCAATCATGTATGGATCATCTTTAGTCATCTCACGAACAGTTTCGCAGATTTCATAAAGCTCATCTAAAGGAACGATTTCTTCATGTGCAGCAATCTGTAATACGGGATCTGCGGATGTATAAACAATTAACGCACCTGTTTCCATGTGCTCTTTGCCTAATTCTTCAATAATTTTAGTACCTGAGGCTGGCTTGTTACCGATTACTTTACGGCCCGTTTTCTCTTCAATTTTTTGTACTAAATCATCTGGAAAACCCTCTGGAAATGTACGGAAAGGCTGACCCATTTGTAAGCCCATAATCTCCCAATGCCCTGTCATAGTATCCTTTCCAACAGATGCTTCTTCCATTTTTGTATAATGAGCCATTGGTTGTTCTGCTGGATCAATACCTTTAATTTCTCTTATGTTACTTAAGCCAAGCTTACCCATATTCGGCATATTAAGTCCGTCCATATGTTCAGCAATATGCCCTAATGTATCAGCACCTTCATCGTTGAAGTCTTTTGCATCTGGTGCTTCTCCAATACCAACTGAATCCATAACAATTAAAAATACACGTTTAAATGGTTGTTCCATGATTATTTACCTCCATGATTAGATGTGTTTTACATTTTTCCCACAACTAAAAAACTATAACATATCATGCCCTAGGATGGTAATTTTGATAAATGTCTTTCATTCTAGTCTTAGAGATGTGAGTATAAATCTGAGTTGTTGAAATGTCTGCATGTCCTAACATTTCTTGTACTGCTCTTAAATCAGCTCCATTTTCAAGCAAATGAGATGCAAAAGAGTGTCTTAGTGTATGCGGAGTTAATTCTGCGCGAATTCCCTTCTCTCTTGCAATTTTCTTTAACACCTTCCAAAACCCTTGCCTTGTCATTTGTTTGCCTCTGTGATTTAAAAAAAGTGCATCGGTTTGGTTATGCTTTAGAAAACTAGGCCTAGCATGTTCTACATATTCCTCAATTGCTTGTTGCGCATGTTTACCTAAAGGAACAATTCGTTCTTTTCCACCCTTACCAATAATGCGTACGAACCCCATCATTAAATGTAGGTCATTAACTTTTAATGATAATAATTCTGAAATACGTAAACCGGTTGCATATAACGTTTCCAACATTGCTTTATTTCTTAAATCTAAAGGTTCAGACCCATTTAAATCTAGCAGCGTTTCTACATCTGAATTTGATAATACTTTCGGTAGCTTTCTTTCCTTTTTTGGTGTCTGAATATGTAAAGAAGCATCATGTTTCACGCCGTATTCCTGAATGATAAATCGATGAAACGAACGAATCGTTGAGATCATTCTAGCAATGCTCGAACTAGATTTACCTGCGTCGTCCAGGTGTTTTAAAAACTCTCTAATGTGATGGCGCTCAATTTGGTTAACTTCAGCTACTTCCTCTACTTCTTTCAAAAATTTTAAGTACTGGTTAAGATCTCTTCGGTATGACGCTATTGAATTATCAGCAAGTCCTTTTTCAATTTGTAAGAAATGAATATAATCTCTTAATGCATCTTCCATTCCGATGCCTCCTCTATTTTACGCCTTCATTTTATTCAATTCAAAAAAAGTGGCCTATCCTACTAAAATTCTTTAATTTAGAAATTTACTATTTTAAGATACCCTTCTTCTTGTAAACAAAAAAACCTTTTTTCTCTGCGAAAAAAGGTATTCTATGTATTAATTGTCTTGTTTATCATGACATTGCTTACATATCCCATGAAATGTTAAGCGGTGATCCTTAACTTTAAATTCCCATTGTGATTCTACTATTTCTTCTACATCCCCTAATAGGTCCTCTTCAATTTCTTTTACAGAACCGCATTCTACACACACCAAGTGATGATGGAAATGTTCTGCACCTTCTTTTCGAAGATCATATCGTGATACACCATCACCAAAATTAATTTTGTCAACAACCTTTAATTCCGATAACAATTCTAGTGTTCTATAAACAGTTGCCAATCCAATTTCAGGTGATTTTTCTTTCACGAGGAGGTAGACATCTTCCGCACTTAAATGGTCTTCCTCATGCTCTAATAAAACCCGAACGGTTGCTTCTCTTTGTGGGGTTAGTTTATAGCTTTGAGAATGTAATTGTTTCTTTATTTTCTCTATGCGGTTTTCCACGAAGAATCCCCCCCTCTTACTTTACATAATTAATTATATGTAAGAGAGGGTTTGGTGTCAAATTATAATTATTTTAATTTATAATTTAATAATGATTATCACTTTATAATTATTTTAAAATGATGTGCATGAACTGAGTAGATACAAATGCCTCTATAATCGATCCACCTAATACAATAAGTAAAGCTATTATATAGCTTTTGAAATATAAACTAGCCGCTTGGCCAATTGTATAATAACTTTTACCTTTTCCGAATAACATTTTCATTACATGAATACAAAAAATCATACTACTAGCCACGATTAAAAGATACGCAGGAACGATTAAAAGATTTTGTGGCGTAACGCTTAACATCGATAATAAGAAGCCCTTCCATGACATCTGGTTAACTAAAAAGCCAACCGTAAACCCTATGACGATTCCTTTTAAGAACAATAAAAACCATACAACTGGTAATCCAATGAACGATAACCCAAATAAGAATAAAAATGTTACATATTTTCCATGCGTCCAAAAAGCACTAAACAATTCTCCTAATGTGGTTAATCTAGAGGATTCTGTAATCGATAGAAAGTATTGTTCTACGAAAAATAGTAAATCTTGTTTTTGTAAGAAGCTTAGACTTCCAACCATACTGGCGCCGAAAATGACACCAATGACAAACAGCACAAACAAGAATACATATAAACTGATATAAGGCTCTAGTGTATAGGACGACCCTTTCAACCATCGTTTCATCATGGTTCCTCCATTCGTTTCTAGCTCTAGTAAAATCCTATGAAGCTAGAAATAAATATAGAACCAAGTAGATTAATTCAAATCAATTTTTATCTTTCAACAAAACACTTCCATAAGTACCCCCACCACCAGGGCTGATGTCGAGTTCACCTTTTCTTAACTGTATGATTCTTTCAGCTATCAGCTTATTGCTATTTTTAGTTAACTCTTCAATAGTTGCTTCATGAATAATATACATATCGTGATATAAAACGTCTCTTAGCTTCTCTAACGTCTTTGGGCCAAGCCCCGGAATGTACTCCAACGGCACTTGATGAATATAAGGCGGGCGTTTCCTTTTACTTGATTCATGGTGTTGGCTCACTTCTTTAATCCGTTCACTAACACCTTTTATCATCTTTTTCGATCCACAACTTGGACAGTATTCAGCATAGTCAACTCGTGCGTTACACCCTCTACAAATTGTATTATAATATTTACCTAACAATGGGTTCATACCAAAATTTGCAATGACACTTCTTCCTTCTAATTCTTTTAGAGCTAATTGAAACTCTTTAAAAGTAGGTCCTTTTAATCTTATCTCTTGATATTCTCTACCAATTTTCTCTAAAGAATGAGCGTCAGAGTTTGTCAAAAATGTATATGGTTCTAATTCATGTATAATATCTGCCATAGATGTATCAGAGCTCAATCCTAACTCAATGCCATCAATCAACTGTGGATCAAATACTTCTGTAAGGCTTTTCCGAACCCCTTTTCCATAAAGGCTTTTAAAGGGTGTAAATACATGTGCAGGAATAAATAGTCCACCTAATTCCTTCACCTTCTTTTGAAGCTCTTTAGATTGTACATACATCCGTTGTGAACTTAATGTTGGGTTCTTAACAAATTGCTTATACCAATTAGAAAAATCCTTTATTTTTTGTAACGTTGGCATAAAACATAACACGTGAATTGGTCCGGAACAGTTCTGATCATACAGTTCAATTTCTGATCCTAGTAACATCGTAACGGATCCGTTTGAAATCCCACCCTCGTCCAACTCAATGCACTCATTTTGTAATAACAATTCAATCTCCTCAATAACCTCTGGAACATGTGCATCAATCACTCCAACTAAATCTAAGCCTTTCTTCTCTCTAACATACTCAAATATGTTTGAGATTGTTAAGTTATTGGATGCCGATATTTTAACTGGATGATCGTACATCGTTCTACCGATATGAACATGCAAATCAGCATAATAGCTTTCTAAACTCAATTTATGTCACCCTTTATGTTGTAACATGAGATAATAAATAGCGTGAATCGTCTTCGCATCATGGATTCGTTGACTATTGATGAGATCCATCGCTTCCTCTAATGACACTTCAATAAGTTCAACAAACTCATCATCATCACCATTTAATTGATCTTCAACCTCACTTAAACCTCTTGCTTCATAAACATAGATAATTTCATTCGCAAAGCCTGGAGACGTGTAGTAGGACACGACAAAATCCAATGTTTCTGCTTGGTAGCCTGTTTCTTCCTCAAGCTCTCTTTTAGCTGTTACCTCTGGCTTTTCACCTGGTTCTAGCTTTCCAGCAGGAATTTCAATTATACTTTTCTCAAGCGCTTTACGATATTGTTCCACCAATACTATTTTACCTTCATCTGTTATAGCAATAATCGCAACTGCTCCAGGGTGGTCAATTAGTTCTCGCTGCGATCTGTTACCATCTGGCAATGTTACATCATCTATTCTGACATCAATAATTTTACCTTTATAAATCGACTCACTTGAAATCGTCTTCTCTTCAAATTTCTTCATAATAATCCCCTTTCTGCCCCCTATTGTAGCATAGACCGTTATATTTGTTTTTAATGAAATGTTGTTTTTAAAATAGAAATAGAAGGAGTGATTAATAAATGAAGAAACGTCAATTAGGACACTCAGATTTATATGTATCAGAAATCAGCCTTGGATGTATGAACCTTGGCACCAATGTAAAACATGCTACGAATATTATTGATACAGCTTTAGACCAAGGAATTAATTACCTCGACACAGCAGATTTATATGACTTTGGTGAAAATGAAAAAATTGTCGGTCAAGCCATTAAAGGTAAACGTGATCAAGTCACCATTGCCACAAAAGGTGGAAATCATTTTGAATCTGGAAAAGATGGATGGTATTGGGACCCATCGAAGCAATATTTAAAAGAAGCTATTAAAAATAGTTTACTTCGACTTGGATTAGATGATGTTGATCTCTACCAACTCCATGGCGGAACAATTGAAGACCCAACTGATGAAGTCATCGAAACATTTGAAGAACTACAAAAAGAAGGTCTCATTCGCTACTACGGCATCTCTTCCATTCGACCAAATGTTATTAAACGATTCATTAATCAATCAAACATAACGAGTGTTATGATGCAATACAGCTTACTGGACCGCAGACCTGAAGAAGAAGTTTTAGACCTTCTCAATAACAGTCAAGTTGGCGTTGTTGTGCGTGGTGCTTTAGGGAAAGGAATGTTAACGAATAACGGGCAATCTCAATGGCAAAAGAAAGGCCAAAAAGGATTTCTTGACTATGATTCTTCAGAATTAAAGTCGACAATTATGTCCTTACAAGACCTAGCGAATAATCATCACCAGCCACCTCAATCATTAGCAATAGGATATACACTCAAGCATCCAGCCATTAGCAGTTTAGTTCTTGGTGCTAGTCGTCCAGAACAGGTACTAGATAACGTGCGAGCGTATCAAGAATCTGATATTTCAGATGATGTTTTTGAACAATTAAAGCAGCTCACGAAAACTAATATTTATGAGCAACATCGTGACTGAAATTTTGCATAAAGCTTTTATAAAATGAATAAACCATTATAACGAGTAAGGGAATCCGAACTGATCTGAGCAATTTAGACTCAGATCAGATTCGGATTTTTTTGTCATAAATTTCTATTGATTAAAGAACGTATGTTCGCATATAATAAAAACACGAACAAAAGTTCTATCAGCAAAAAACAGGCTTATCTTTATTAAAGGTAGTGTTAAACTTTGTTGTTGATATTGTGATACGCTCCCGGTGGACGCTTTCCGCGGGCCTTATAAAAAAGAGGGATTCTATGGAAAAAATCATTTTTTTGGTCGATATGCAATCGTTCTATGCGTCAATTGAAAAATCAGCTGACCCATCGCTTCAAAACAAACCTGTAGTCGTAGCAGGAGATCCTGAACGACGAAGTGGTATCATTCTAGCTGCTTGTCCAATTGCCAAACAATACGGCGTTGAAACTGCTGAGGCACTTTGGCAAGCACAAGAAAAATGTCCTGAACTCATTGTCGTTCGACCTCGCATGAAATTATATATTGACCTCTCATATCAGATCACCAAAATATTAGAGAGGTTTACAGATCAAGTAGAAGTATTTTCAGTCGATGAACAATTTATGGACTTAACTGGAACAGAACGATTATTTGGAGACAAATATTCAGTAGCAAAACAAATTCAATATGAAATTCAAGAAGAACTCGGTGTTTATGCTCGTGTCGGTATGGGTCCAAATAAAGTGCTCGCCAAAATTGCTTGTGATGCTTTTGCTAAGAAAAATAAAGACGGTATGTTCTACTTATCACCTGACAATATGAAAGAGACCATGTGGAAGCTACCCGTTGGTAAGATGTTTGGTGTGGGAAGCCGTATGAAACGTCACTTTCACCGAATGGGGATTCAAACGATTGGTGACCTCGCCAACTACCCTGTTCATTATTTGAAAAAGCGCTGGGGAATCAATGGTGAAGTGCTATCGAATATCGCAAACGGCATTGATTATTCTCCCGTTACAACTAAAACACATAACGGTCAAAAAGCAGTTGGCCACCATATGACATTGCCACGAGATTATGAAACGCTTGAGGATGTTAAGATTGTTCTTCTTGAATTGTGTGAAGAGGTCGCTAAACGAGCAAGAGCTAAAAACTACCGTGGTCACACATTATCGTTAGGCATTCGTGGGGCTAACTTTGAGGTTCCAACAGGATTTCACCGACAAATTAAGTTAACGTCACCCACTAACTATGGCATGGACCTATTTCACGCTGCACTAAAACTCCTACACAAACATTGGGATGGCTTACCCGTTCGTAGTGTCGGGGTCACATTATCACAACTACAATCAGCAGATGTTTATCAGCTTAGCCTTTTTAACCCGTCTGTTGAAAAGGATCAGTTAAGTAAGGCAATGGATGATATTCGAATGAAGTTCGGCCAAACAGCCATTGTCCGTGCCTCTTCCTTAAAAGATGCTGGTCAAGTATTTGATCGAGCACAAAAAATTGGTGGACATTATAAGTAAGGAGAGATTTCGATGAACCCAAATAAGTTAACTCAAGGACACAATTTAATCTGGGAATCGAGCCGCATGATGCTGCCGGAGCATAAGGAGCTGTTGCAACAACATCAAAAACAATTAATTAAAAAAACTAAGCCTATTCTAGATCAACAAGAAATTGAGCAACTGGAGAAAAAAATTCAAGAAGCTATACACATGCAATCACCCGTTCATATCACATTGTTCCATCCTTATGAAACAGTCATCCTTAAGGGGGTAATTCAAAAAGTCGATAGGCAAACAAAGCAAATCAAGCTTCTCACGATAGAAGAGGAAATAGAGTGGGTTTCTTTAAACAATATAGTTGATATTCAATAAAAATAGCAGAAATCATGAGGTTGGAACAAACACATTGCCCCAACCTTGTTTCTTAACCTTTTCTAAAAACAATTACCGCGTAGTTAATGAATGTCGAGCTGTGTAACGAATTAGTTTATCATCTGTTACCTGCTCAATCTCACCAATTGAACAAAGATAATCTAGCTGTCCAACCGTTTCAGACATTGTCAAACCAAATTGAGTTTGATAGTGTTTCGGAAATAAGTATTGGCAAACTTCAAATGGAGTCGAAGGCGTTTCACGAATATAATCTAATACTTTATACGCCCTCTTTTCCTGTTTGACTAGACGGTCTCTAATCAACTTTTGATGATCAGAAAAAATCTCACCATGACCAGGATAAATATTTGAAAAAGAATATTTTAACACTCTTTTCATCGATTCGCGATAACGTAACAACGGCTTTGGACGCTCTTCACCTTTCTGAAGTGGTGGTTCTAACAGTGGGTTTGATGAGATATGCTTTAACAGAAAATCTCCAGCTAGAAACTCATTTGTGTCTTTATTTAAAAGAGAAATATGACTTTCTGCATGACCGGGTGTTTCCATTACAACGAAGCCTTCCATACCAGGAATGGAATCCCCTTCTTTTAATACATTTGTTAAAGCACTTTGGGTTGAAAATTTTAGCGTGTACTTTAAAGCCCTCTCAATATCTTGAAAATGTTCTGGAACTCCCCATTTGGAATAAAGTTCATTGAAAAAGCTTAAATAAAGTTGAAGATACTCCTCATCTCGTGTTAACCACTTATGTACTAATGAGTGGCCATAAATCTTATCTATATGATCAAGTCGCCCAACCAAACCAATATGATCTGGGTGGTGGTGTGTTAACACAATTTGATCAATGTCTTTTGGTTGAAGATTTAATGTTTTTAATTGTTGATTAAAGGCTTCCCACGCTTCTTTAGTGTGAACACCCGCATCAATTAGAGTAATCATATCATTTTTTATTATATATGAATGAACGTCACCAACCGCATATGGAGTCGGAAGTGTTATTTGATAAATATCATGAGTCATAAACATTGCCCCCAAATAAAACTGAATAGTTATTCAGTTTTATTATACTACAAAAATAGTTTTTTAACATAAACGACTAACTATTTTTAAAGGCAAATTGAATGGCATCTGCTAAAACGTCTGGTAATTCACCGAAAGAATAATCCACGTTTAAACGTTCTGTCCATTGATGTGGATCTTTTCCGACTGGTCCAATATTAATCGATGGTACTTCAACTTTCTCCTTAAGATAACTAAACAATCCGCTTCTCTCATCTAAAGGCATTTGATGGTATAACGTATCAAGGTTACTTTCCATATTAGGGTCTTCACCAATAAAACTTAAGTCGGAAATACCGTTAAAGTAATTTAACGTTTTCACCTTATATTGGTAATGTTCACTTAAAACTTGTGTCACACGTTCGCCAACTGATTCAACCAATGGATCTCCTTGACTAGAAACTGCCGGATAATAAGGTGGACTGTAAAACAAAATCATCATAGGTGCCAAATCTTTACATAGATAAGCGAGATCTTGTACGAGTAAGGTACTGAAGTCTCGATCTCCATGCGATCTATTTTTAGTTAACACTTCTTTTCTCCTATTAACTTCGTTGATTCCATGTCGCTTAACAGCTTCATTATATAAGGTCTTGTAGTCTAAGATTTTTACATCGAATGAATTAGTATGATTATGAGCTTGAACTTGTGATTCAAAGTGAGATTCTATTTGTGATTTAGCTTTTCTCATGGTATCGAAAAGCTGTTTGGTTAAAGATTGAACAGATTGCTTCATTAACAAGACATTATACATAGATACAGCTGTCAGTGGTGTTTGGACTGAGTAATGCTCTTTTAAATCTCTGTTCATTAAACTAATCGGGGGTGGTGTTACTTCCTCCCCTACCTGTTCAGTTAATGCGGTATTTAACTCTAAATTGATATTTAAATAACTCAACATTAAGTTGGCATTTAATCCATTGAAAGGCTCACCGACATGTGTTTCTTTTCCATAGCAAAGAAATCCCGGTAATACTTTACCTAAGGAACCTGTATAAAGATACTTTTGTTCATCTTGAGGAAACTGACGAAACATAGGTTCACTATTAATGCATAAAATATATTCAAGAGACTCTTCTGCTTTAATACGATTCAGTGTTTCTCGAGCTTTTAACATACCAGCTGAGTTAACTTCTTCATCTGGTACTAAAAGGATTATTACATTCCCATCCCATTCTTCATTAATGGCACGCTCAATCATTGATAAATGGAGAGTAGTCCCAGCCTTCATATCCATCGTTCCACGTCCCAAAATCCAATTTTCTTGACTTGTTAAATCTTTTAATGCTTCATCTGGAAGTTGTTGTGGATGCTTTTTGAAGTGGTCCGTTAATTTTTTGGGATTAAAAGCAAGGTCCTTAAATGAACCATAATCATCAATGCCAACGACATCAATATGACTTAATAAGATAATCGTTTTGCTTGTCTGCTTCTTACTTTTAACTAATGCAGCAAGCAATTTACGCCCATCATCTAATAAATCAATATAGATATGTTCAGGATTGTTTTTGAAATATGAATCTGTCATAAGCTCTTGTTGCACATGTTCAATAAGTTCTATTTCCCCTTCAGTCCCTGAAATGCTTTTAAACTTAACGAGATCACAGAGACATGATTCTAATTGATCTTTTGTTTGCCATCTCATCATGATTCCCCCTTGCCACGACCGTAATAGTTTGACTTTTCAATTTTTATACACCACAATCATAACAGAAATAAACAGGAATTATATCAATATTATCGTATTATTAATAAATAATAGAGTCATAAAATAATGAGGTGGCTTATCACTATGAAAATATTTGCCCATCGAGGTGCTAGCCGATATGCACCCGAAAATACACTTCCAGCTTTTGAAATAGCTCATGAATTGGGTGCAGATGGAATCGAGTTAGATGTACAGCTAACAAAAGATCTTATACCCGTTATCATCCACGATGAGAATATTAGAAGGACAACAAACGGAACGGGTTTTGTCCAAAATTATACTCTAGATGAGCTTCAGGAATTCGATGCAGGATATTGGTTTTCTAAACAGTATTTACATACACCTATTATGTCTTTAAAAGAGTTTTTACAATGGGTGCAGAACAAAAATATGCTTGTCAATATTGAACTGAAGACTAATGTCATCGAATACCCTACAATTGAAAGACGTGTCATTGAATTATTAACTGAATATAACATGATCAATAAAACTACCATTTCTAGTTTCAACCCATACACCATTCAACGTGTTAGAGACGTCAGTGCTGATATAGAACTGGCTTGGCTTACTAAGAACCAAGTTAAAGATATTGAACAATTTCTTCATGAAATAGGAGCAAATACCATTCATATCAAATCTAGACTATTATCAAGTAAAATGGTTAAACGTTTATTAAATTATGATATTCCGTTTAGAGTTTATACAGTAAATCGCGTGAGCTTAGCACGAAAATGTGTCACAATGGGAGCAGACGGACTTTTCACTGATATACCAGACGTCATAAAAAACAATATTTAATAAAAAGGTTGGATCATGATGAACGCCAAATTATTTGAACCTATAAACATCCAAAACTTACGACTTAAAAACAGAATTGTCATGTCACCTATGTGTATGTATTCTTGCGAAAAGCAAGATGGCAAAGTGACTCCATTCCATATCTCACATTATGAAAGCCGAGCCGCTGGTCAAGCTGGCTTGATTATTTTAGAAGCGTCAGCTGTACAACCTGAAGGCCGAATCTCTCCAGAGGATTTAGGCATCTGGTCTGATGAACACGTGGACGGTTTAAAACAAATGAATGAACGAATCCATACATATGGATCCAAAAGTGGTATTCAATTAGCCCACGCCGGAAGAAAGGCTAATTTAGAAGGCGATATTTATGCGCCAAGTGCTATTCCATTTAATGATCAATTTAAAACACCAAAAGAAATGACGAAGTCACAAATTGAAGAAATAATCACTGCCTTTAAACAAGCTGCCAAAAGAGCAAAACAGGCTAATTTTGATTTAGTAGAAATACATGCCGCACATGGTTATTTAATTAACCAGTTTCTATCACCTTTAACTAATAAGCGGACAGATGAATATGGTGGCTCTAAAGAGAATCGTTACCGAATGTTAAAAAATATTATTGAATCTGTACAAGCAGAATTTGAAGGCCCTATTTTTGTAAGAATCTCAGCTTCTGAATACCATGATGATGGTAATAGCATGTCTGACATGATTTATTTTTCTCAACAAATGAAGAATCAGGGTATTGATTTAATTGATTGCAGCTCAGGTGGGGTTGTACCCGTCAAAATTAACACTTACCCTGGTTATCAAGTGAAATTAGCTGAAACAATAAAACATGAAGCAGAAATACTTACAGGAGCTGTCGGTTTAATTACGACAGGTATTCATGCAGAGGAAATTCTCCAAAACAACCGTGCTGACCTTATTTTTGTTGCACGTGCATTTTTAAGAAATCCGTACTGGCCGAAGCAAGTCGCCGATGAGTTAGGTGTTCAACTTGAAGGTCCTAAACAATATAATCGAGGTTGGCAATAGATTGGAGGGTCGCCATTATGGAGCTAACTTTTTTAGGAACCGGTTCAGGTGTTCCATCTAAAAAAAGAAACGTCTCTTCATTAGCATTATCTATGCTACAGGAACGTGATGAGGTATGGTTATTTGATTGTGGAGAAGCAACCCAACATCAAATCCTCCAATCGACAATTAAACCTAGAAAAATATCTAAAATATTTATTACGCATATGCATGGTGATCATATATACGGATTACCGGGGTTACTTAGTAGTCGATCTTTTCAAGAAGGAACAAGTCCAGTAGAAATATATGGACCTCCAAGACTAAAAGAATTTATAGAAATAAGCCTAAACGTTAGTGAAACGAAATTGAGATATGATTTGTATTTTAAATCAGTCGATCAAAATCTATTATATGAAGATGGACTTCTAAGTGTCTCAAGTATTCCATTAAAGCACGGCGTAAAATCATACGGTTATATTATAAATGAAAAAGAATCTGTCGGGCCGTTAATTCCAGAAAAGCTTAGAGAGCTTGACATAAAACCTGGACCAATCTATCAACAAATTAAAAATAATGAAAAGATCAGCTTGCCTGACGGAACAATGATTTATAGAGATGATGTAACAGGTGACCCTATACCTGGGAGAAAGATATCAATATTAGGAGACACTCATGCTTCTGATGATGTTATTGAGCATGTCAGAAATTCTGATTTACTTGTGCATGAAGCAACATTTACAAATCAAGATCAATCCTTAGCAAAACAGTATTATCATTCTACGAGCCTGGAAGCTGCTCAAATCGCTAAAGCTGCTAATGTAAATAAGCTGATTTTAAACCATGTTTCATCTCGATATGTAGGGGAAGACTTACAAAGAGAGTTGAAAGAAATTAGAAAAATTTTTCCTAATACAACATATGCTGAAGATCTTTCATCTTACGTTATCAAAAGGAGGGATCAACATGAGTGACATTTCTAACATCGTTCAAAAACAAAAAGATCTATTTCGCGCGGGAAAAACGATGACATATACTTACCGTATCCATCAGCTTCAAAAATTACAGGAGATGTTAAATCGATACGAACCACGCATATACGAATCATTGCATAAAGACCTTAACAAGTCATCATATGAAGTTTTAACGACAGAGTTTGGTTTTCTACAACAGGAAATTAATTACACGATTAAATATTTAAGAGAATGGATGCAACCTAAAAAGGTTAAAACACCTACATCACACAAAGGTGCCAAAAGTTTAATCTATAAACAACCGTATGGTGTGACGTTGATCATTAGTCCTTGGAATTATCCTTTACATCTAGCATTAGCCCCTTTAATTGGCGCTATTGCAGCAGGAAACACAGCAATTATTAAACCATCTGAATTAACGCCATATACGAGTGATTTAATTGAAGAAATGATTGAAGATACATTTGAAGAAAAATATATAACTGTCGTTCAAGGTGATGCTGAGATTAGTCAACAGTTATTAGAAGAACCTTTTGATTACATCTTCTTTACTGGTAGTGTACCGGTCGGAAAGATTGTTATGGAAAAAGCCAGCAAACAGCTTATACCTGTCACCTTAGAATTAGGTGGTAAAAGCCCTTGTATCGTTGACCGGGATGCAAAAATTGAATATACTGCAAAGCGAATTGTTTGGGGTAAATTTGTTAATGCAGGGCAAACTTGTGTAGCTCCAGACTACTTATTGATTCAAGAATCAATCAAGCAAAAGCTTTTAGATCAAATTAAAATTGAAGTGGAAAAAATGTATGGTGAAAATCCGCTGCAAAGTGGTGAATATACAAAAATCGTAAATGATAAGCACTTCGATCGTATAACAAATTATTTAGATGAGGGCAATATTATTTACGGCGGTGAAACGGACCGTACGAATAGACTCATAAATCCAACACTAATAGACAACATTGATTGGAACTCGAAAATTATGCAAGATGAAATTTTCGGACCTCTATTGCCTATTATGACATTTAATAAACTCGACGAAGTATATGACCATGTCGAGCACTCGAGAAATCCATTAGCGCTTTATTATTTTTCAGAGAATGAGAAAAATCAAGAATGGATTGTCAAAAACCTATCTTTTGGTGGCGGATGTATTAATGATACAATGATGCACCTAGGTAATAACCAACTTCCTTTTGGTGGGATCGGAACTAGTGGCATAGGTAAATACCATGGGAAACACAGCTTTGAAACATTCACCCATGAAAAGAGTATTTTAAAACAAACCACTGCTTTTGACTTAGCATTCCGCTACCCTAACTCAAAAATGGGAAGAAAGATTATCAAAAAACTGTTTAAGTAATGATATTATTAAATACATTGATAATAAAAGCCGACCATAAGGTCTACTTCACCTTAGGTCGGCTTCTCTTCTTGCCAAAAGTTATTAACTTTTTTTATTTACATCTTCTTTAAAATCATTTAAGAAATCTTTCTGAAAGCTTGTGCTTACACTGGGATTTGAATCATTTAACTTCACAAAAATTTGATTTCCATACTTTTCTTTAATTTGATCCATCGTTTCATACAGTTTTTCTTTCTCTGCATCTTTTTCATAGTTAAATAAATCCAATTGTTTATACAACTCATCTTTAGGTGTTAAATGCTGTGCTGTTACACCTAATAATCGTATCGGTTCCTCATTCCAGTGTTCTTGGAAAAGATGCTTTGAGATTTGAGTAATTTCTTCTTTAGTTTCAATAAATTCTTTCAACTGTCGACTTCTTGTGATCGTTTTTCGGTCGTGATATCTAATCATAATTTGAATATTTTCTGTCACGACATTTTTATACTTCAACCGACTGGCAACTTTTTCAGAAAGTTGGTCAAATACTCGAAAAATACTCGTTAAGTCTGTCACATCATAAGGAAGTGTTGTTGAATTACCAATACTCTTAAATTCATTAACAGCATCAGGGTCAACGGGTCTATGATCAATTCCATTTGCTCGTTGGTGTAATCGTTCACCGTTAATCCCTAATAAATTCTTTAAAGTTAAAACATTCGTATTAGCCAAATCTCCTATCGTATGAACTTCGATTCGTTTTAGTTTTTCAGCTGTCTTCTGTCCAACACCATACATCTCACCTATTTCAAGTGACCACAATTTTTCTTTAATTTCCCTTTTTCTTAAGACCGTAATTCCTAAAGGTTTTTTCATATCAGAGGCCATTTTAGCTAAAAACTTATTCGGTGCAATACCGATACTACAAGGTAAATCCAATTCATCTAAGATTCTTTTTTGTAGTTTTTCAGCAAATTGAATAGGGTTTTCATCACCAACATAATCCGTTACGTCCATGTACCCTTCATCAATGGATACAGGTTGAACGATTGGGGTGGCTTCAGAAAGAATCGAAAACATATGTTTAGAGGCCTCGCGGTAACGATCAAAGTTTGGCCTTAAGACAATGAGTTTTGGACAATGGTCAAAAGCTTGCCATAGCGGCATGGTTGTCTTAACTCCTTGTTTTCTAGCTTCATAACTGCTCGTGACAACAATCCCTCGTCGCTCATCAGGGTTTCCTGCAATAGCTACAGGTTTACCCTTAAGATCAGGATTATATGCCATCTCAACGGAGGCATAGAAACTATTCATATCTACATGAAAAATGATTCTCCCTTTTTGTTTCATCATGACCACCTATTTAATTCATCATTACCTCTAAGTATAACAAAAGTGCCTGATGTTCTAAAAACACCAAGCACTTGCAGTAATTTATTCATTTGCCGCTTCTAGCACAATTGACGTAATGAATTCAGATACTTTGATTAATTCTCCAACAGGCATTCGCTCATTCGTCGTATGAATGTTTTCATACCCTACACATAAGTTAACGGTTGGAACACCCAAACCGGCAAAAATGTTGGCGTCACTCCCTCCACCACTCTTTTCAAGTTCACTGTTACGACCAATACGCAAAGCAGCACCTTTTGCTACTTCAACAACTTGATCTCCATCTTGATGACGATAGCCTGGGTACATGATTTGAACTTCTACATCAAATGATCCGCCTAGTTCTTTCTCAGCATCTTCACAGGCTTTCTTCATTTTATCTAGTTGTTTATCTAGTTTTTCAGGGTCCAGTGAACGCGCTTCAGCAAGAATAAACGCTTCATCACTTACAATATTAGTTGCCTTACCACCTTCAAATCGACCAATATTCGCTGTTGTATCATCATCAATGCGACCTAAAGGCATTTTGGCAATGGCCTTAGCAGCTAATGTAATAGCTGAAATTCCCTCTTCAGGTGCAACTCCAGCATGAGCTGTCTTGCCACGTGCCGTAATTCTTAACTTGGCCTGAGTCGGAGCTGCCACAATAATATTTCCAACAGTTCCATTACTGTCAATCGCATACCCATATTTGGCTTTCAATAAGTTCGAATCAAACGCCTTTGCGCCTACTAACCCTGATTCTTCACCTACTGTTATAACAAATTGGATGTCACCATGAGAAGCATTTGTTTCTTTAAGTGTTTTAATGGCTTCCAACATAGCAGCAATACCAGCTTTATCATCAGCACCTAGAATCGTAGTACCATCAGAAACAATATAATCACCCTCGATTGAAGGTTGGATACCATTCCCTGGAACAACTGTATCCATATGAGAAGTGAAATAAATTGGCTCAACACCATCTTTATTTCCTTTTAAAGTGAAGACAAGATTATTTGCACCATGTCCTGTCTTCTCTTTGGCGTTGTCTTCTTCCACTTCTAGGCCTAAAGCTGTGAATTTTTCTTTTAAAACTTCAGCAATTTTCTCTTCGTGCTTTGTTTCAGAATCTACTTGTACTAATTCCATAAATTCTTCAATTAGTCGGTCGTTATTAACTTTAATTTCTGTCATGTTGAGCACCTCCAGTGATTTATAAAGGAATATTACCGTGTTTCTTATTAGGTCGTTCTTCTTTTTTGTTTCTTAACATTTCTAAGGCTTGTGATAATTTAATACGAGTATCCCTTGGATCGATGACATCATCTACCATTCCAAGACCAGCTGCTACGTATGGGTTAGCAAATTTCTCACGATATTCATTAATTTTATTTTGACGTGTTTCTTCTGGTTGGTCACTTTCGTTAATTTCTTTTGCAAAAATAATATTCGCCGCACCCTCTGGTCCCATAACAGCAATCTCAGCATTAGGCCATGCGAACACCAAATCTGCTCCAATGGATTTACTGTTGAGCGCTACATAGGCACCACCATATGCTTTACGTGTGATGACTGTAATTTTAGGGACGGTTGCTTCTGAGTACGCATATAAAATTTTGGCTCCGTGACGAATAATGCCACCATGCTCTTGCTTAACCCCTGGGAAGAATCCAGTTACATCTTCAAACGTAATTAGCGGAATATTAAATGAATCACAGAAGCGAATAAAACGAGATGCTTTATCACTTGAGTCGATGTCCAATCCACCCGCTAAAAACTTCGGTTGGTTACATACAAGCCCAACTGTTTCTCCTTTGATTCTCGCAAACCCTACGACAACGTTTTTAGCAAAATCGGGGTGTATTTCAAAGAATGAATCTTGATCTACTACCTCATTGATGATGGTTCTAACATCATATGGGCGAATAGAATCGAATGGAATAAGGTCCGTCAACTCATCTCTAAAGTCTTGTTGTTCAGGAACGGTAGCTTTCGGCGTCTTCTCATCATGATTCTGTGGTAAGTATTGGACAAGTTGTTTGACCTGATCAAGCGCTTCTTCTTCCGTCTTAGCCTTTAGATGTGCATTACCACTTTTACTATTATGTACGTCTGCACCACCTAAGTCTTCAGATGAAATTTTTTCGCCAGTAACCGTTTCAATTACCTTAGGACCCGTTATAAACATTTGAGACGTTTTCTCGACCATTATAACAAAATCTGTGATTGCAGGAGAATAAACTGCTCCACCTGCACATGGACCCATAATAACAGAGATTTGTGGGATAACACCAGAATAAATAGAGTTACGATAGAACACATGGCCGTAACCATCTAAAGATGCTACACCTTCTTGAATTCTTGCGCCACCAGAATCATTTAGTCCGATAAAAGGTGTTCCGTTTTTGGCAGCTAAGTCCATCACTGCAGCAATTTTTTTACCGTGCATTTCACCAAGTGCTCCGCCATATACAGTGAAGTCTTGAGCAAACAAATAAATGGGACGTCCTTCAATCGTACCGTACCCTGTTACAACACCTTCTCCGGGTACTTCCTTCCCATTCATGCCAAAGTCTGTCACGCGGTGCTCGATAAAAGGGTTTAACTCTACAAATGAACCTTCATCGAGCAAATAATCAATACGCTCACGTGCCGTCATTTTTCCCTTGTCGCGCTGCTTTTGAATCTTTTCATCTCCGCCACCAAGTTCGACTTTACGGCGTTTATCATAAAGTTCGTTTATTTTATCGTATATATCCATCACTAATCCTCCAGACTCTTCTCACAAAGTTCAAATAATACTCCGTTTGCTGCTTTTGGGTGAAGAAACGCCACTTGAGTTTGATGAGCGCCTTCTTTAGGTTCATCATTAATAAGAGGGACACCATTCTCTTTCAAGTTTTCTAATCGGCGCTCAATATCATCAACATCCAAAGCAATATGATGAATGCCTTCACCCTTCTTTGCAATAAATTTAGCAATAGGTGATTGATCATTTAACGGTTCCAAAAGTTCAATCGCACTTTCTCCAATTTTGAAGAAGGCAACTCTAACATTCTCTGATGTCACCTCTTCAGTTCCTTGAAAGGTCAAACCTAACTGATCACGGTAAAATGGAATCGTCTGCTCTAAGCTTGATACTGCGATTCCGATGTGAGCGATTTTTTTCATACTACTTCACCTCGGACAAGCTCTTTAATATATTTAGCAATGTCAGTTGTTGGAGTGCCTGATGTGAAGATTTTTTTAACACCTTTCGCCTCTAAAAATGATACATCATCTTCTGGGATGACCCCGCCTCCGATCACGGGGATATCATCCGCTCCTCTATTCTTTAATTCCTCAACGACTTTCGGAAACAGTGCTTTATGTCCACCTGACAGTGATGATAAACCAACCACATCTACATCCTCTTGAATCGCAGCTTGTGCAATTTGTTGTGCTGATTGTCTTAATCCAGTATAAATAACTTCCATACCGCTATCTCTTAACGCTTGTGCAATGACTAAGGCACCGCGATCATGTCCGTCCAATCCTGGCTTTGCTATAAGTACTCTAATTTTCTGTTCCATGTCTTCCCCTCCATTATCCTTAAACTCCAGTAAATTCACCAAATTCTCCTCGCAACACATTACAAATCTCTCCGACTGTTGCGTATGATTTTACAGCATCTAAAATAAATGGCATTAAATTCATTTGGTCGTCTTTAGCCGCTTCCTTAAGAGCATTTAACTTATGATCAACAACAGATTGATCTCGATTTTCTCGAACTTTTTGCACTTGTTTAACTTGATCTTTCTCTAATTGTTCATCAACTTTAAGCAAGTCTGCCTGAAGTTCCTCATCTAATTTAAAATCATTTAATCCGACTATAATATCTTCTTTTGATTCTATACGTTTCTGAGCTTCATAAGCTGATTGATGAATTTCTCGTTGCATATATCCATCCTCAACTGCTTGAACAGCTCCACCCATTTCGTCAATTCGATCAAGATAAGCAAAAACTTCTTCCTCAATCTTGTCCGTCATCTCTTCCACATAATAAGAACCTGCTAATGGATCAACAGTATCAGCCACACCACTTTCATGCGCAATAATTTGCTGAGTTCTTAATGCGATACGAGCTGACTCTTCTGTTGGTAATGCTAATGCTTCATCTCTTGAATTCGTGTGAAGGCTTTGAGTGCCTCCTAATACGGCTGATAACGCTTGTAAGGCGACACGGACAATGTTGTTATCTGGTTGTTGTGCCGTTAACGTTGAGCCACCAGTTTGTGTATGAAAACGTAAGCGAAGGCTCTTTTCGTCCTTTGCATTGAACTTCTCTTTCATAATCTTTGCCCATATACGACGAGCTGCTCTAAATTTCGCCGCTTCTTCAAAGAAATTATTATGAGCATTAAAGAAGAAAGCTAATCTTGGCGCAAACTCATCGACATCTAAACCGCTTTCAATTGCAGCTTTAACATAAGCCATTCCGTTTGCTAACGTAAATGCTACTTCTTGTACGGCCGTTGAACCTGCTTCACGAATATGATAGCCCGAAATACTAATTGTATTGAACTTCGGCACTTCTTTCGCACAATATTCAAAGATATTAGTAATAAGCCTCATGGATGGCTTAGGTGGATAAATATAAGTACCTCGAGCAATATACTCTTTTAAAATATCATTTTGAATAGTACCTGTTATTTTTTCCTTTGGTACTCCTTGTTTTTCTGCTACGGCAATATACATACAAAGTAAAACAGACGCCGGCGCATTGATTGTCATCGATGTACTAACTTTGTCTAACGGAATCCCTTTAAGAAGTGTCTCCATATCTTCCAATGAATCTATTGCCACACCAACTTTACCAACTTCCCCTTCTGCCATGGGATCATCTGAGTCATAACCGATTTGCGTTGGTAGATCGAAAGCTACAGATAGTCCGGTTTGACCTTGATCTAATAAATAGCGAAAACGTTCATTGGTTTCTTTAGCTGAACCGAAACCTGCATACTGTCGCATCGTCCAAAAACGGCTGCGATACATCCCTGGTTGAATACCTCTTGTATAAGGATATTGTCCAGGGAAACCTAGCTTTTCTATGTATTCTTCTTCTAGCCCTTTATGCTTTGGTAAATATAATGGATCAATTTCTAAGTCTGAACTATTAACAAATGATTCTTTACGTTCAGGAAAACGTTCTTTAGTTTTAGATAGCTTCTTTTCCCATTCTTGTTTTGCATCGTTATACTCATTCCCCATGTTCCTAACTCCCTTCAAAAAAAGATCAAATTTAAAATCATTACTATTTTTAAGAATTTTCTCTCCTATTTCTATTTTAAAGGAAAGATTCATCTTGTCCAATCCTTCATTTTCTTTTACAATAACATTAGCGTATTATTTTAGGGGAGGAATCCATCGTGTCTAACAAACAGAAGAAAAAGCAGGCGCAAGCTCCTTTTTCAACACCGAGAAGAAAGCGCGCTAAATGGACAACAGTAGTGATTTGGTTAATGATTATTGCCATGCTACTTTCAACATTTACTTTCGCAGCTGCTATGTTTATATAAAGCACACTAAAAAGGTATGAGCCCCGGCTCATACCTTTTTATTTACTAAATACCCAGCTTTCTCTAAAGCTTGTTCTGCTTGATCTAATAAGTCCTCACGGTCTGCTTGTATCGTATGTAGATGAATACCATCTGTTAACTCAGATAATAATGCTGCATTTGAAGATTGAATTTGTTCTATAAATGCCTCTACTTCTTTTCGATTAGAAATCCTAAGTTGTGCAGTAAATTCGCCATAAATAGGGTGATCAACCGTTACATCTTTCACAAAAACCCCATGGTCGACTAGGATATTTAATTCATTAACCGTATCTTCTGGACTGTGGTAACATGCAATGGTTCTTTCGTAGCCTTTTTGACTACCGGAATCATGCATATAAATGTACCCCTGACTAGTGGCTAATATTGGTTCTTTCTTCGCTTTTAATAAAGCCATATCCCCTACTATTATTTGACGACTCACACCTGCTCGTTCGGCTATTGTTCTACCTGATAAAGGTTGTTGAGATTCTCTTAATAATTTCAATATATATTCTCGTCGTTCATCGGCTGACATTTTTGCTTTCATACAAGCCCTGACCTCCCTTAAATTCCTTTACCATACTAACAAGAAATTGAGCTAACTCAATCACATCTTCTTCCATTGTATCTTTTCCCATTGAAATTCTAAAAAACTCTCTAGCTTTTTCATTTGAAACTGATTGTGCGTTTAAAGCATTAGGCTTCTTATTATATTTTACATCACAAGCACTCCCGGTTGAAATCGCAAACCCATTTCGATTACATTCTAGCATAACCCATTGTCCTTCTATCCCCTGAATCCCCATGCCAATGATAGAAGGTAATTGATCACCACGATTGTTTTCATAAATCGTTAAATCCTCTTTGATTTCTGATAGGTGATCAAAAAATAAATTTCTAAGAAATAACACTCGCTCATTCTCCACGTCCATTTTTTCTACCATGTCATACGCAGCTGATACAAACGAGGCCACACCAGGGACATCCAACGTATTTCCTTTTAATAAAAGCGATTCTATACCATTGTTCAATCCCTCTTTTAAATATAATCCACCCAGTCTTTTAGGGCCATAAACTTTATGAGAGGACATGCTCATGCTATCTACCATAGAAGTCATGTGCTTCAAGTCAACCTTAGTAAAGCTTTGTACCGCATCCATGTGAAAATAAATATTGTGGTAATGGCATAGTTCAACGATTTCCTCTATTGGTTGTAACGTACCAATCTCACCATTCGCATGTTGGACAATCACTAATGTCGTATCATTTCTAATTAAGGACCTTAATTCCTCAATGTCAATTTGTCCTGAAGTATTAAAACTTAAATAACTTATGTCATAACCCTCTTCCTCTAATTGCTGACAAATATTATGAATAGAGTTATGTTCGCCTCTCGACACAATAATATGTTTACCTAAATGACGTTGCAAAATAGTCTTTATACCTAAAATATTGGACTCTGAACCGCCACTTGTAAGAAATAACTGTTCTGGTTGACATCCAATTAAGTCACTAAACTGTTTCATAAACAGTTCATATAGTTCATTAGTCATTCCACCTAGATCATGGAGGCTATTCGCATTTGCGTAATATTGATTGGCCACTTTTTGATAGGTTTCTAAGGCAATGCCACTCATAGGTGTGGTGGCCGCATAGTCAAAATACTTCATGTCATCATTCCCCTAAATAAATTTCTGTCTTACCTCTTGTCATTTATTAAATTATATGTAAATATATATGTCAAGACAGGTGTAAAAAGGAAGTTTGACATGGCGTATACAGATGTCCTTATCATAGGTAGTGGCCTTGCCGCTTTACAACTAGCAACCCAATTAGATGACAGGTTAGACATCACTATTCTAACTAAAAGCAAATTAAAAACGAGTAATTCAGCTCTTGCTCAAGGTGGGATTTCAGCGGCTATTGACCAAGAAGATCACCCAACAGTACATGCAATTGATACGATTCAAGCTGGATGTTATCTAAACAATCAAGATGTCGTCACTGAGATGACTCAACAAGCTCCTGAAATCATTGAACAGTTGACTAATCAAGGTTGTCCATTCGATCAATCTAATCATCATTTTATACTTGGGAAAGAAGGCGCTCACTCTCACAGAAGAATTGTTAAATCAGGTGGGGACCAAACCGGAAAAGCCATTATTGACACTCTCATTAAGCAATTACCTTCAAATGTAAAGATTATTGAACATGCATTTGTTTATGAATTACTTACAAAGAATCCAGATGCTTTGGTGCAAAATTTATAAATGCCAACAATCAATATCAGTCAATATATAGTGTTGATGAAAGTAGGTTACATAATGAATATGTTACGACTTAGAAAGCAGATTGAAGAGTTTTTTATTGAAGATGTCGGCTACCAAGATTTAACGACTGATGCGATTTTTGATCAAGAACTAGGAGAAGTACAGTTTATTGCTAAGTCAGAAGGTTTCTTTTGTGGTGAAGATATTATACGAGTTGGTTATCAAGCCATTAATTCAGCGATTAATGTCAATATAAAGGTTACAGATGGAGAGCCACTACAAAATGGGCAACTTATAGCCTTTGCAAAAGGACCTATAAGAGATCTATTAACAGGTGAAAGAGTGATCTTAAACTTAATTCAACGAATGAGTGGAATTACGACTAAAACAAAAAAAGCCGTTCAGCTATTAAACAGTTCACACACTAAAATTAGTGACACTAGAAAAACAACACCCGGACTAAGAATGCTTGAGAAGTTTGCTGTTAAACAAGGTGGTGGGATTAACCATCGATTTGGATTAGATCATGCTGTAATGATTAAAGATAATCATATTTTGTTTTGTGGATCTATCACAGATGCCGTTCAAAAAGTAAAACAACAAACCGGCCATATGGTTAAAGTTGTTGTAGAAGCGGAAAATGAACAGCAAGTTAAAGAAGCAGTTGAAAACGATGTTGATTGTATTTTACTAGATAATATGAAGCCACAGAAACTATCTAACATGTTATCTTTAATCCCTTCATCCATCTTAACTGAAGCATCTGGTGGAATCACATTACAGGATTTACCTAACTACACACATATACCGGTGGATGTCATTTCATTAGGATGTCTAACACACCAAATTGAATCTTTAGATATAAGTGTAGACGTACATATTCATTCATAGGAGGTATTTAAATTGAATTTATTAACTCAGATGGAACAATCTATTTCTAAGATGCCTGAGCAATATAAAAATATGAGTCATGACGAATTAAATCACTTAATCACTTCAATAAAACAAAACCTAGGAAATGATTTATTCTTACCAGGTCACCATTATCAAAAGGAAGAAGTCATGAATCATGCAGATGCTCGAGGTGATTCTCTTCAATTAGCTCAATTATCTGCCAATACTACTGCAAAACACATTGTCTTTTGTGGAGTACATTTTATGGCGGAGACTGCTGACATATTATCAGAAGACCATCAGTCAGTGTATTTACCTGATTTACGTGCAGGATGTTCAATGGCAGATATGGCTGACATTAAACAAACAAAAGTTGCATGGGAAGAGTTGATGAAGTTATTTGGCGATACAATCTTACCTATGACCTATGTTAACTCAACAGCAGCCATTAAATCATTTGTAGGTCAACATGGTGGTACAACAGTCACTTCTTCTAACGCCAAGCGTGTTATGGATTGGGCATTTACCCAGAAAGAACGGTTACTCTTTTTACCAGATCAACATTTAGGTCGAAATACGGCTTACGATCTTGGGATCCCCTTAGACCAAATGGCTGTATGGGATCCAATTTTAGAAACATTAATTTACGAAGGTAATTTAACTGACATAAAAGTTATTCTGTGGAAGGGTCACTGTTCAGTTCATGAAAATTTTACTGAACACAATATTCAACAGGTACGAGAACAGCATCAAGATATGGCAATTATAGTCCATCCGGAATGTCGTAGAGAAGTTGTGGAGTTATCTGATTATAATGGATCTACTAAATATATTATAGATACGATTGAAGGGGCACCAAGCGGTTCGAAATGGGCTATTGGAACAGAAATGAACTTAGTAAAACGACTTATTAAAGAGAACCCAGACAAAGAAATTATCTCACTTAACCCCCATATGTGCCCATGTTTAACGATGAACCGTATCGACCTTGCACACCTGGCGTGGTGTTTAGACTCTATTAACCAAGGCCTACCCGTTAACCAAATTAAAGTTAATGAAGATGTTTCTTATTATTCCAAACTAGCCTTAGATCGTATGTTAAGTTTATAAGATGAAAGGTTTCGCGTGCATTTTGATTCGTTTAAACGACACAGGATCGCATTTCGCGTACACTTTGACTAAACTATATAATTGAAGCCGAATGTTGGGTGCGAACTCTTAACATCCGGCTTTTTAGCTTAATTAATATTTATATGAAGCTCTGTTTAAGTAGTGTTGACATAAGAACAATAAACTTGTTGATTTATGATGAGCGTAGGTGGCGACTCCTGCGGGAACAGCACGAGCTGAAAATCCCCTACAACGAACGTTGTGAGTTTTGGGAGGTTAAAGCCGTGCCCGCGGAAAGCGTCCAATGAAAGCGAATCATAATATCAACAACGAAGTTGAACTTAGCCTTGTAATTAAATATCACTCTTTTTGTAGGAACGTTTTAAAATTAAATATTGTTCAATTTCATTTAATAACAAATACAAATTAGCCCGTTCTTCAAATGCCTGTCGATTAGCGGGCAACTCTTCTCGATTAAATTGTTTTCGTATGTTATTTAATTGCTCCAAATACTTAATCGCTGTGTTTTTAGGTTGCACATGATCAGCAAGGTTTTCAAACAATTCTCCAATGTAATAATACTCATCATCTGTTGCATGAATTCGACTAATCAAAGGTAACATTCTCTCTAGAATTTCAAATTGCTTTTGTCTCATGTGGAAGTAATGATAATAAGGATGATGACTTCTTAATAAGTGATTATCCACATCACGAGACGCTAGGTCGTTCGCTTTATCTAATAGTTGTGATACTTTTGTCAGCTCTGCACCCGTCCAAGAATGATCCCCTGTTTTTAAGAAATGGGCAATCTCTTTTAATATAATAGAGAAATTCTCTTCTACTTCTTTTTGTACTTCTTCTAAATTTGACTCTAAACTTGGCATATATAAGTTTAATATTAGTGCCACTCCGATACCTACGAGAAGAAGAACTATTTCATTTACAAGCAAATCGACTGTCACATTTCCAGCACCATAAACATGCAAAATAATAACCGAACTCGTAATAACACCTTCAGTAATTTTTAATTTCACGGTAATGGGTATAAAAATTAATAAAACTAATCCAACTGTTAATGGAAAATAACCAACTGTCTCAAAAAGTACACTTGATACAGCCAAGCCAATAATACATGCGTAAAAACGATACCACGCATTAAGAATTGAGCTTCTCCTTGTAACTTTAATACATAAAATAGTTAGTATTGCTGCAGATATAAAATTATCTAAATTTAGTAGTTGCGCAATAAATATAGAGACTGGAGCACCAATAGCTGTTTTGATTGTTCTTGAACCAATCTTTAACATGATTGTTCCTCTCTTATGTTCTTTTTAATTACACTATAACGCAAAATAAAATTATTGAAAAAGAAAAAGGTGGTATGTAACCACCTTTTTCTTAGTATTCTTCACAATATTCATCAAATAATGATTGTAATTGCTGGACAACTTCCATTGGTGTTGAGCTTTCAATTTCATGACGCTCAACCATTTTTTGTATCTTACCATCTTTAAGTAGTGCGAATGAAGGTGAAGATGGCGGGTAACCTTCAAAAAATTCTCTTGCTCTTTCAGTAGCTTCACGATCTTGCCCTGCAAATACAGTCACTAAATAATCTGGACGATGGTCATGATGGATTGCGTTAGCTGCTGCTGGACGAGCTACACCACCAGCACAACCACATGTAGAGTTAACCATCACTAGTGTTGTACCTTTGCGAGCAAATGCTTCATCTACTTCTTCTGGAGTTGTTAAGTTTTCAAACCCCGCTTCGTTAATCTCTGTACGAGCTTGATTAACAAAGTCTTGCATATAAATGTTGAAATCCATTCTAAATGGCTCCTTTTTTCTCAGTTTTAATAGTTCAATATAATCCTATCAATTTTATGTCTGTCTTTCAATTATATTGCAATTTTCAGAGGAATGAAAATAGATGGCAAAGATTTCCTGCCATCTATTTCGATCGTTATATTAGTATACAGACGTGTTGTCTTGAGACATATTCTCTAAAATTTCCTTAACTCGTTTCATGAAGTTTCCGCACACTAGTCCATCCAGAACTCTGTGGTCAAGAGATAGGCATAAGTTGACCATGTCACGGGCCGCAAACATGCCATTCATGTAAACAGGTTTCTTAACAATTGATTCAACCTGTAAGATGGCTGCTTGTGGGTGATTAATTACTCCCATGGACGAAACAGAGCCAAATGATCCCGTGTTATTAACCGTAAATGTTCCACCTTGCATATCATCATTTGTTAGCTTACCTTGACGTGCTTTATTTGCAAGTTCAGCAATATCTTTTGCAATGCCTTTAATGCTTTTCTCATCTGCATTCTTAATGACTGGCACGAATAGTTGATTGTCATTGGCTACAGCAATAGATAAGTTAATATCCTTCTTCTGAATAATTTTATCGCCAGCCCATGAACTATTGATTTCTGGGAATTCTTTCAATGCTTGTGCAACAGCTTTTACGAAGAATGCAAAGTAAGTTAATGAAAATCCTTCTTTACGCTTAAAGTCTTCCTTCAGTTCATCTCTTAAATTAACAAGGTTTGTGACATCTGCTTCTACCATCATCCATGCATGAGGGATTTCCGTTTTCGATTTAACCATATTTTGAGCAATGGCTTTTCTAACACCTGTAACAGGAATTTCTACATCGCCTTCTTGTGCAGATGGCATAGGAGATGGTTTACTTTGACTAGGCTGTTGAGTCGCTGCACTAGTTTCTTCTTTTACTGGCTTAGACTGTTGTTCTTGTGTACCAGCCTGAGGAATATCTCCTGAATTAATGACTTTCTCAACGTCTTTACGTGTGATTCTGCCGCCTCTGCCAGATCCCTCAACTTGATTTAAATCAATGTTGTGTTCTTGTGCTAATTTTAAAACTGCTGGAGAGTAGCGTTTCTTCATTGATTGATCTTTATTTTCAGCAGATTCTTTAACTTCATCTTGGTCACTTGAATCGTTTGTTGGTTCTGTTGCTTCCTCACTAGACCCACCTTCAACTTCGATATAACAAATTAGTTCTCCAACCTCAATCGTGTCTCCCTCATTAGCAACTAATTCTTTAATAGTTCCTGTAAATGAAGATGGTACTTCAGCGTTTACCTTGTCAGTCATAACTTCTGCAATAGGGTCATATTTATTAACCTGGTCCCCGACGCTCACTAACCAAGAGCTAATCGTACCTTCTGTAACACTTTCACCTAATTGAGGCATTGTGATTTTTTCTACACTCATTTCATAACCTCCTCTTCACTTAAAACTCTGCTAAATCACGCATCGCTTCTTCGACTTTATCCGGATTAACCATAAAGAATTTCTCCATTGTTGGTGCATAAGGCATAGCCGGTACATCTGGTCCTGCTAAACGTTGAATAGGAGAATCTAAATCAAATAAGCAGTTTTCAGAAATAATTGCCGCAACTTCACTCATAATGCTACCTTCTTTGTTGTCTTCTGTAATAAGTAGTACTTTACCAGTCTTTTTGGCAGCTTCAATAATGGCCTCTTGATCTAATGGATAAACCGTTCTTAAATCTAGAATGTGTGCAGAGATACCTTCTTCTTCTAATTTTTCTGCAGCTTGAAGAGCGAAGTTAACACATAGTCCATATGTGATAACAGTAATATCTTCTCCTTCACGCTTCACATCAGCCTTTCCGATTGGTAATACATAATCATCATCTGGCACTTCACCCTTTAATAAACGGTAAGCACGTTTATGCTCAAAGAAAAGAACCGGATCTTCGTCACGAATCGCCGCTTTTAATAACCCTTTAGCATCGTAAGGGTTTGAAGGCATAACAATTTTCAGACCTGGTTGATTAGCAAATACCGCTTCAACAGACTGCGAATGATAAAGTGCACCGTGTACTCCACCACCATATGGAGCACGAATTGTAATCGGACAGCTCCAATCATTATTAGAACGATATCGAATTCGAGCTGCTTCAGAGATAATTTGGTTCACAGCTGGCATGATAAAATCAGCGAACTGCATTTCAGCTATTGGCCTCATACCATACATCGCTGCACCAATACCGACACCAGCGATTGCCGACTCCGCTAATGGTGTATCGATGACTCGTTGTTCACCAAATTGATCATATAAGCCTTCTGTTGCTTTGAAAACGCCACCTTTTTTACCGACGTCTTCACCTAATACGAATACTTTCTCATCGCGTTCCATTTCTTCACGCATTGCTTGCGTAACTGCTTGAATATAGGACTTAACTGGCATTGTTATTCCCCTCCCTCTTCAGCGTATACATATTTAAGTGCATCTTCTGCAGGAGCATATTGAGCATTCTCAGCATAATCCGTTGCTTTATTGATCTCTGCATCTAATTCTTTCTTTAGTTCCTCTTCTTTTTCATCTGTTAAAACACCATTTTCTTTTAAGTATTCAGAGAATAGAAGAACACAATCATTCTTTTTCATTTCTTCAATCTCTTTTTTGTCGCGATATGCTGTATGGTCGTCATCACTCGAGTGAGCAGTTAGACGATTCGTAACAGCCTCTACTAATGTAGGGCCTTCTCCATTCACTGCTCGCTCACGTGCTTCTTTTACAACCTTGAAAACTTCTAATGGATCATTACCATTCACCTGATAACCTGGCATTCCATAACTTTTAGCACGATCTGCTACCGTTTCAGATGCCACTTGTCGCTCTAAAGGAACGGAAATTGCGTATTTATTGTTTTCAACCATAGTAATAACTGGAAGTTTATGAACTCCTGCGAAGTTTAAACCTTCGTGAAAATCACCTTGGTTCGATGACCCTTCACCTAACGTTACAAAAGAGACAAAATCTTTCTTTTCCATTTTGCCAGCTAAAGCAACACCAACTGCATGTGGTAACTGGGTTGTTACTGGTGATGAACCTGTTAAAATACGATTTTTCTTCTGACCAAAGTGTCCTGGCATCTGACGACCACCTGAGTTAGGGTCTTCAGCCTTAGCAAAACCTGATAAAAACAATTCTGTTGTTGTCATACCAAATGCTAAGACAACACCCATATCTCGATAATATGGAGCCGTATAATCTTTCTCACGGTCAAGGGCGAAAGATGCTCCAACTTGAGCTGCTTCCTGTCCTTGACAAGAGATTACAAAAGGAATTTTTCCTGCGCGGTTTAATAACCACATTCTTTCATCGATTTTTCTAGCAAGTAACATCGTGCGGTACATATCAAGAACTTGCTCATCAGATAAACCTAGTTCTTCATGACGATTTTTTCCCATTTTAGTACCTCCCCTTTTTATCCATGAATTTGTTTTCCATCAACAGCTAATGCCGCTTCACCCATAACTTCCGATAGTGTTGGATGCGGGTGGATCGTATGAGCCATTTCCCATGGTGTTGCATCAAGTACCTTCGCTAATCCAGCCTCTGCAATCATATCCGTTACATGTGGACCAACCATATGGACACCTAATAAATCCTCTGTTTTCTTATCCGCCACAATTTTTACAAAACCATCTTTTTCACCGTAAACTAGTGCTTTACCAATGGCTTGGAAAGAAAACTTACCTACTTTAACATCATAACCTTGTTCTTTCGCTTGTTGTTCTGTTAATCCAACGCTTGAGACTTCAGGATTTGAGTAAATGCAAGTTGAGATGTGGTCATAATTAATTGGTAGTGGCTCTTCATTTGCCATATGCTCAACTGCAACAATTCCTTCATGGGATGCAACATGCGCTAATTGCATTCCACCAATTACATCCCCAATGGCATAAATATGAGATTCTTTAGTTTGATAGAATTTATTTGTTTTAATAGCACCGTTTTCTACGACTATATCTGTGTTTTCTAGACCAATGTTATCGACATTTGGCGCACGCCCAACAGATACAAGCATTTTATCAGCTGTAAATGCTTTTTCATCACCATTGTGCTCGGCTTTTATCGACACTTGATCACCTTTATCAAGAGTGTCTGGTAATACTTTAGCACCAGTAACTATCTTGATTCCTTTTTTCTTAAGTAACCTTTTTACTTCTTTAGAAACCTCCTCATCTTCAGTTGGTAATATACGATCAGCATATTCTACTACCGTGACTTGTACACCGAAATCTACTAACATTGAGGCCCATTCAATTCCAATTACGCCTCCACCAACTATCAAAATAGATTCTGGTAATTCTTCTAAGTTTAAAGCATGATCTGAAGATAAGACCATTTCGCCATCGAGTTCTAATCCTGGTAGTGATTTTGGTTTTGATCCTGTTGCAATTAGAACGTTTTTTGGAATAATAATCGTGTTTTCTTCTCCATCATTACGCTCAACAGAAATCGTTCCTGCAGTAGGAGAGAAAATACTCGGACCTAATATACGTCCGAAGCCTTCAAAAACTTCGATCTTACCTTTTTTCATTAATCCTTCGACACCTTTATGTAATTGGTCAACGATGGATTGCTTTCTTTCTTGAACTTTAATGAAGTTTAATGAAGTATTTTCTGTTTCAATACCATATTGTTCAGCATTCTTTGTTTGTTTAAAGACTTCTGCACTTCGTAATAATGATTTAGATGGAATACATCCTTTATGAAGACAAGTTCCACCCATCTTTTCTTTTTCAACGACAGCTACTTTTAACCCTAATTGACTGGCACGTATTGCAGCTACATATCCCCCAGTACCGCCACCTAAGACGACTAAATCGTATTCTAGAGCCATTATTTAACTCCTCTCTTTTTCAATAATATATTCTTTGGCTGGTTCTTTTCCTGTTAACACTCTCAATGCGCCTTCCGCAAGCGCTTCCATTTCGTTTTCTCCAGGTAAAACAACAACATCTGAAATCCATTCAATATATTGTGTGATCTGTTTTACGAATTCACTGCCGTGTGCAAGGCCGCCTGTTAATACAATAGCATCCACTTCACCTTTTAATACAGCGCTAGCAGATCCAATTTCTTTCGCGATTTGGTATGCCATAGCATCATAAATCAACTTTGCTTCTTCGTTTCCATTTTCGATTCGTTTTTCAACTTCTATCGCATCTTGAGTTCCTAAGTGATTTACAAGACCACCTTGACCAACTAACATTTTCTTAATCTGTTGTTGGTCATATTTACCTGAGAAGCATAATTCAACTAGTTGACCAGCTGGTAATGTGCCAGCACGCTCAGGCGAAAATGGTCCTTCACCATCAAGTCCATTATTAACATCTATAACTTTTCCATCTTTGTGAACACCTATTGTGATACCGCCACCCATATGACATACAATTAGTTTTGCTTCTTCGTATGTTTTGGTTTTATGTTCACAAACTTTTCTTGCAACAGACTTTTGATTTAGAGCATGGAAAATACTCTTACGAGGTAACGCGCTTAAACCAGAAATCTTAGCAATTGGCTGCATTTCATCTACAACAACAGGGTCAACAATAAAAGCTGGTATATTTAAGTCTTGAGCTAAGTCATAAGCAATCAGACCCCCTAGATTAGATGCATGTTCACCGTTATAACCGATTTTTAGGTCGTGAACCATGTCTTCTGATACCACGTATGTTCCGCCTTCTATTGGTCTAAGTAAGCCACCTCTTGAACAAATAGCTCTAAAATTAGAAAGATTAAATCCTTCATAATCTAACGTTTTTAAAATAACGTCTTTACGAAATTTATACTGATCCATTAACTGATTAAACTTGTTTAACTCGTTTATATCATGTCTAATGGTTTTAATTAAAATGCTGTTATGTCCTTCGAATACACCAATTTTCGTCGATGTAGATCCAGGATTGATAATAAGTGTTCGAAAATTTTTCACTAATAATTCCTCCAACTTAACCGTTTCTTCTAGAGATGATGTTATGCTCATTTCTTAAGAACGTACTACGTGAGCGGCTCACACTTTCAATACGCTCTTCAGCCATACGATCAGCAGCTTTATGAGTTGGAATATTATCTCGTTTAGAAATTTCGAAAATCTTTTCTAAGCTATTATAAATTGTTTCAATTTGCTTATAAGCACGATCTTTGTTGTAACCATTTAATTCGTCAGCAACGTTAATAACTCCACCAGAATTAATGACATAATCAGGAGCATATGCAATACCTAATTCATGTAGCTTCTCTCCATGACGATCTTCTGCTAACTGATTGTTTGCTGATCCAGCAATAGCTTTAGCTTTAAGTTGTGGAATCGTTTCATCATTAATTGTCGCACCCAACGCACATGGAGCATAAATATCACAATCAACTCCGTAAATATCATCAGGGTCAACTGCATGAGCACCGAAATCTTCCATTGCTCGTTTTACAGATTCTTTATTGATATCTGTAACGATTAATTTTGCGCCTTCTTCGTGTAAATGTTTACACATATGATAAGCAACGTTACCTACACCTTGAACAGCTACAACTCTACCTTCTAGTGAGTCACTTCCAAATGCTTCTTTAGCAGTGGCTTTCATTCCAAGATAAACTCCATATGCTGTTGCTGGTGATGGATTACCTGAAGAGCCAAATTCAGGTGAAATTCCTGTTACGTAATCAGTTTCCATATAAATTGTATCCATGTCATGAACTGTTGTACCAACGTCTTCAGCTGTTATATAACGACCATTTAATCCTTGAATGTAACGACCAAAGGCTCTAAACATTTCAGGGTTCTTATCTTTTTTCGGATCCCCAATGATAACCGTTTTTCCTCCGCCAAGATTTAAACCTGCAGCTGCATTTTTATATGTCATACCTTTGGATAGACGTAAAGCATCAATAATTGCATCCTCTTCAGAATCATATGTCCACATACGAGTTCCACCTAATGCTGGACCTAGTGTTGTGTCATGAATAGCAATGATTGCTTTTAAGCCCGAGTTCTTGTCCTGACAAAATACAACCTGTTCGTAATCACTTTCTTCTAAGTATTTAAAAATATCCATGTCTGTATTCCTCCCTAGTTTTTTATGATGATAATAATGCAAAAGCTAATGAATATATTTTACTCTCAGCCGAATCGGCACGAGAGGTTAAAACAATAGGTGCTTTAGCCCCACTTATAATACCCGCAACTTTTGCGTCAGCAAAATAAGTAAAAGACTTGTATAAAGTATTTCCTACTTCAATAAATGGACAAACTAATATGTCAGCATCGCCTGCAACCTCAGACTGAATACCCTTTTGTTCTTTTGAATCCATAGATATAGCGTTATCGAAAGCTAACGGTCCATCTACAATGCAGTTCGTAATTTGACCTCTTTTTTGCATTTGAGAAAGAACAGCTGCATCAACTGAAGCTTGCATTGCTGGGTTAACTATTTCAACGGCAGCTAACGGTGCAACTTTTGGTTTTACTATTCCTAATTTATTGACTACATCAACTGAATTTTGAATGATTTGCACCTTTTCTTCTAAGTCTGGTGCAATATTCATTCCAGCATCAGTTAGAAATAAGAAGCGATTACGGCCTTTCATTTCAAACATGGCTACGTGCGATAGTATTCGACCGTTCCTCAGGCCTGACCCTTTTTTCAAGACGGCTTTTAGAACTATTTTTGTAGCCACATTCCCTTTCATTAGAACATCTGACCGTTCTTCGGATACTGATTGAACAGCTTTATCTACGGCATTTTCCACCGAAGTCGCATGGTGCAGTGTAATCTTGTCATTGTTTAAATTTAATTCAATCGCATCAGCTGCATTTGTAATGTCTTCTATATTTCCAAACAACTTAAAGCTTGCTAAATCACGGTCTATACCGTCTTTTACAGCCTTTAAAGTCTCTACATTTGTTGCTTCAGCGACTGCTACAACCTTTTTTTCTCTCATATTACAAAGTTGTTCTACTAAGCCATCTAGCGTCATTTCTTGAGTATTCATGATGTACCTTAAGTATCCTTTCCAATGTTGTATTTTTTCATCTTATAATACAAATTTCTAATAGAAATATTTAATTGTTTAGCCGTTTTGGCTTTGATAAAGTTATTTTTTTCAAGCGTTTCTAAGATCAATTGTTTTTCAAATTCATCTAACGCTTCTTGTAATGGAATAACTTGTTCATCTGTGGTCTCATACATGATGTCTAGATCATCAAAAGACGTTTTCCTTAAAGGAGGTAAATGATATTCATGAATCACATTATCTCCAATATCCATGTTAATAATAGCTCGGCCGATTATATTTTCGAGTTCGCGAACGTTACCAGGATAATCATATTTTTTCAATTTATCTAAAGCATCATTAGAAATACCATTTACATTTCTACCATAATTTTCATTTAAATGGCTAAGCAAATGGTGTATTAACGGCTTCAAATCGCTTTCGATCCTCTCTCTAAGTGGAGGAATATTAATAGGAAACTTATTTAACCTATAGTAAAGTTTTTCGTTAAATTCATTTGTCATAATCGCTTTTTCGAGGTTTACATTTGTCGAGGCAATTAATCTTACATCAACAAATACTGGCTCTTGTCCATTAACTCTGACGATACTTTTTTCTTCAAGAACACGTAATATTTTAGATTGAAGAATCGGTGACAAATCACCTATTTCATCTAAAAAAATACTTCCTCGATTAGCTTCTTCAAAATACCCTATCCTCTGTTCAGTTGAACCTTGCTCATCACCAAATAACAACCGATCAAGAACTTCATCGTCATATGATGCACAATTTACTCTTATAAACTTCATGTGCTTGCGATCACTTTCGTTATGAATGGCATGAGCTATTAATTCTTTACCAGTTCCAGGCTCGCCTCTTAACAAAACACTGGTTGGAGATTTTGCACCAACTTTAGCTTGTTCTAAAGCCAAAGACATATCAGATGATTCAGCAATTATATCATTAAAGGTATATTTTGCTTCAAGGTTTCTAATAATTTGTCTTGCTCGTTTTAATTCAGTTGTTAAAGCTTCTATTTCAGAAAGGTCATGAATAACTCCTACACTACCTTTTAACTTACCATCTACAATAATTGGTGCTACATTTACAAGTACATCTCGTTTGTTAGGTCCAACCTTCATTCGAGCACCACGAACAGGGCGCCTGGTTTTTAATACTTTTAAGTGCATGCTTTCGCCTTCTGAAATGTCAGCTGTAGCTGGTTTTCCAATGACTTCTTTTTCGGTTAATCCGGTAATTTTTGTATAGGCTGGGTTAATCATTAACCCATGTCCTGTTTCATCTACAACCGATATAGCTTCCTCACTTGAATGAATGATCGCCTCCAACATTACTTGGATATCTTTTAAATTCGTAATTTCTTCAGCGAGACTTACGACTTCAGTAATATCTTTAAATACAGCATAAGCGCCCAACAATTCGTTATTTTCACTAATTAGAGGAATTCGTGTTGTGATGACTTTTTTCCCGTTATTTAATGTAAGATGTTGATTAATTTCGCGATTTTTTGTTTCTAAAATTTCTGGTAATCTTGAATCAGGTATTACATTTGAAATTCGCTGATTTAACATATTATTTTGTTGAATATCTAATATCTCACTAGCTGCCTTATTTACAAAAGTAATCATTTCATCGTTATTAATTACGATCATTCCATCATGAATTGAATTTAAAATTAATTCACGCTTGGATGTATCTTTCTTGATTTGATCAACGAGAGATTCCTTTTCATCTAATAGTTGATAAATGACATGAGCAATTGTTCCTGGAATTAGAACACAATGATCTGGCTTTGCACTCAATAAGTGATTGAATACTTGCTGATTTCCAGTTGCTTCAACAATGATATCAACTGATTCAGATATTGCGTTTTCATAATCGTTATATGTATTAATGTTTAACTTTTTAGCAATTTCGAGTCCAGGTGCGTGTGAATCAATATCAGCGATTGCTTTGATATTCAACATCTCTACTTGTTGAAATAACCTTAAAATCGCTGTGCCACCTTTACCTGCGCCTACAATTACAACATTTTGCATTTCGCCCACCTACACCTTGCAAAAATTTGCACACTTCAATCATAATGTAAGCGCTTTAAGAATGCAAGATATTTTCGTGTTTTTATAATATTTTTCATGATATACTACTTAGGGATAAAGAAAAGAGGTTTTGATTATGAGAATTGTTGCATTTTTAATGTTACTATTACCTGGAATATTAGGCGTATATGGAATTAAATTAATAAGAGACTCCTTCTTTGGAATAGTTGAATCCGTATTTTTAAATGTTTTCGTGCAATTATTTGCAGGCGTTTTATTTGTCATAATTGGAATTGGCTTTATTGGCGGTTTCCTTTTACACCGTGACAGACGTAAGCAAAAAACTAAATAAATTAATCAAAAAAATAACCGGAACTTTAATGTTTAAAGTTCCGGTTTCTTATTTTAAAGAAAATATATTTTATCTTACTGGCATGGATGACTCAAAAAAGTCTTGATAAAGAGATCTTACAGTATCATCAATATCTTCTTCACTAATTCCAAACATCATAGATACATCTGATGACCCTTGGTTAATCATTTTAATATTAACTCCTGCTTTAGCAATTGCAGTCGTAGCTATAGCCGCCACATTCACTCTTTGGCTCATTCCTTCACCTACAATGACAACCATTCCAAGATTATGACTTATTTTAATAGCATCCACATCTAGTTCTTGCTTAATTCTACGTAATAAACGCTCTTCTTTCTTTGCTGTCAGTTGATCTGATCTTACGATAACAGACATACTATCGATTCCTGATGGAGCATGTTCAAATGAAACATCTTCTTCAACTAATATGTTGAGAAGGTTGCGACCAAATCCTAGCTCACGGTTCATTAAATATTTACCAACATAAATACTAGAGAACCCTTTATCACTCGCTATTCCAACAACAGGCCCATTATGTTCTTTTTTCTCTGAAACAATCATTGTTCCTGGAGCTTGTGGTTCGTTAGTGTTCTTAATGCAAACAGGAATGTTTTTGTTAAACGCTGGAATCAAGGCCTCATCATGGAATACTGAAAACCCTGAATAAGACAATTCACGCATTTCTTTATATGTTAATGCTTTAATTTCTTTCGGATGATCAACGATATTTGGGTTCACACAATAAACAGAACTTACATCAGTGAAATTTTCATAGAGATCGGCTTCCACACCTGCAGCAATAATCGATCCTGTAATATCAGAACCACCTCTAGGAAAAGTTGTTAATACACCTTTTTCTGTATATCCAAAAAATCCAGGTATAACCATGATGCCGTTTTTATTTCTTAATTGATGAATTTTATCATTGCTCGATTCCAATACTTGGGCATCACCTGGTTGGTCACTTACAATAATTCCTGCATCTTTAGGATTAACATAGTTCGCATTTAGACCAATCTTATTTAAATATGCACTTAAAACCCTTGCGAGCGAATCCTCTCCCATCGCTTTTAGAGCGTCTTTAAGGTGTGCAGTATTATTAGTTTCATTAAGAATATAAGTTGTTTCTTTTTTTATTCGCTCAACCACTTCATCAGATAAACCTAATTCTTTTGTTATCGATAAGAAGCGATTGACTACTTGCTCTAAAGTTTCAGTGGTATCTTGTCCACTGATATGTTGTTCTCCAAGCTTTATAAATAAATCAGTAACTTTAATATCATCATCAAAGCGTTTACCAGGGGCTGATACTACGATAAATTTTCGTTCTTTATCTTCTTTAATTATGTTTGCAACTTTTTGTAACATTTCAGCACTTGCTACAGAACTACCACCAAATTTTGCGACTTTCATTTCGAAATCCCCTTCCAAATATGTAATACATTTAAACATTTTATCATTATGCTTCTAATTATTGAAATCTTAAGATAGTGAGTACACTAAAGGATGTCGACTTATTTTTGAGTATATGCAGTTTATGGAAACCTTAAAGAATAAAAATAGCACCTCAGGCTTTGAGGTGCTATTTAATCAAAGAATTTGTTTTTCATCATGATCTACTTCTGAATCTATATACCATCCTTTATTATACAATCGTTTATCTATATGATCTAACTTCTTTATGATTTCTCCTATTGCAAAGAATATTAGAGATATAACCAGACCAACCGACAAGTAAAATAAGAACACGTTAAAAGAGAAGTTATGGTTCAGTCCTATCTGACTAGCTTGAACGAAAGCGAAAAGCAACGAAGCAATGATCATTAAGCTTCCCACCACAAATAGGAGTTTAGCAATAATATTAGTAGTATCTGTTTCATATTTTTGCTTTGTCATAACTTCCTCCAACACTAAAATTAACCTCCTTTCGGAAGAAAGGAGGTTTTGATATATTAACTAACTTTATGTTCTAATCGTAACTTATCAGCGATCATGGCGATGAATTCAGAGTTTGTTGGTTTAGCTTTAGAAACGCTTACCGTATAACCGAAAATAGATGATAACGAATCAATATTCCCGCGATTCCAAGCTACCTCGATCGCATGTCGAATAGCACGCTCTACTCTTGAAGCAGTTGTATTATATTTCTTAGCGATATCTGGATACAACACTTTCGTTATGGAGCCTAATAATTCTATATCATGATAAACCATTGAAATAGCTTCTCTTAAATATAGATATCCTTTAATATGTGCAGGTACTCCGACTTCATGAATGATTGATGTGATATTAGCATCTAAATCAATCTTCTTAGTTGGCTTTACTGCTGATTGACCTGGTTGATCAAAATGCATTGGTTTCTGTTGAATAGCACCAGCTGCTTGTAATACTTGTTCCTTTAACAGGTCAAGATCAAATGGTTTCAGCATGTAGTATGTAGCACCTAATTCCACTGCCTTTTTCGTGACAGATTCATGGCCGAACGCTGTTAACATAATGACATTAGGAAGTTCATCTAGATTTAACTCACGCATCTTTTCTAATACGGCTAATCCGTCTACATGTGGCATAATAATATCTAAGATGAGTACGTCTGGATTGGTGTCTTCGATCATTGTTAAGCATTCTCTACCATTATATGCCGTTCCCACAACTTCAACCATTTCCTCCTCACCAAAATAATTTTCTAACATGGTGACTAATTCTCTGTTGTCGTCTGCAATTCCTAAACGTACTTTTTCCATTACTGTTAACCTCCCAAGATTTTCTTGTATCTTCACTAATCTTATTCCATAAAATCGTTATAAATCCTTCTTTTATCTGAAAAAAATTTAAATTATTTATATTTTTATTTATTTTCTTTTGGTTTCTTCAATTTACGACATATTTTTCGCCTTTTTATTGAAATTTGTCGATTACATTAGAGCCACGAGCGCCACTTAACCATTCTTTCTTACAAAAATAAAACACCAATCAAAATTGATTGGTGTTTTATTAATTAGCTGGCGTCTTTTAATGTCTTTTCTGACTCTATTTGTAATCCTGCTTCATTTAGCATCCATTCCACATGAACTCCGTAGCCACTTGTAGGGTCATTTAAGAAAACGTGAGTAACAGCCCCCACTAATTTCCCATCTTGTATAATCGGGCTTCCACTCATACCTTGAACAATTCCACCTGTTTTGTTCAGCAAATCTGGATCAGTGATTTTTATTACCATACCTTTTGTCTCTGGGTTCTTACTAGGAACACTGCTTATGATCTCAATATCAAAAGATTTTACTTCATCATCTTCAACAACGGTTAAAATTTTAGCTTTACCTTCTTTAACCTCATTAGATTTAGCAACAGGAATAGGATCTTGATGACCTTTTAAAATCGATGCATTATTTAATTTTCCAAAAATGCCATAATCACTGTTTATCTGAATCGTACCTAAACTTTCTTCATCCATGGAGAAGCGTGCCTTTTTTTCACCAGGAGTCCCATTTTTACCTTTATTAATTGAAGTTATATCTGAAGGTACGATTTTACCATTATAAATATCAATCGGCTTTTTAGTTTGATGATCCATAATAATATGGCCTAAAGCTCCATACTTCTTAGAATCGGGATCGTAAAACGTTAATGTTCCAATACCAGCCGTAGCATCTCGGATGAACAGCCCCAAACGATAAGCCTCATCCTTTTCATCAAATGCGGGATTAATGGTTAAAGGAAATATGTGCTCTTCTCGTTTTAAAAGCAGTTCAACAGGTTCCTTACTACCTTCTAACTTCTTCATTTCTTGAACGAAACTGTTCATATTATCTATTTTACTTCCATTTAATTGTAAAATTATATCTCCAGTTTTAACACCTGCCTGTTCAGCTGACGACACCTTACCATCATTGGTTTGTACTGGACTAAACCCTACGACAATTACACCAGTTGTGTGTAATTTTACCCCAACGGATTGACCACCTGGGATGACTTCACTTACTGTTTCGGCGGAAAGTGGACCTACATGCGAGAATGGAATTAAAAACGAAACAAGGAGAATTAAATGTATGATATGGCGAGAACTTTTCATATTCACACTCCTCATTTCTTGATTAAGCTGTAAGCTTAATTTGAGCATTTCGCATGCTTTTTAAACGATTAAAACACATGCAATACAGTTTATCTTTTCCTTCTCTGTGTATTATTGATTTGAATAGTTAACCCTCGAAAAAGATAAGGCTGGAGCAATCAAACGAAGCATTTTATACTATTTAAAAATTGGTGATTAAGATCATATTTAATTAAAAACTAATTATAAAATACATTTACAAAAAATCGCCTTAAGTAATAACCAAAGGCGATTCACTCAAATCATACAGTTTCTTTAGCTTGTTTTATAAGCTCTTCAGCATGTTGTAAAGTCGTTTCTGTAATTTCTGTTCCAGACATCATTCGGCTAATCTCAACAATTGACTCGTTTTGATTCAGTTTTTTTACTCTTGTTGTTGTGTGATTATCACTTTGGTCTTTTTCAATTAATAAGTGTTGATCAGCCATTGCTGCAACTTGTGGTAAATGCGTAATACATAAAACTTGAGAGTTGTTTGAGATTTGATGAATTTTCTTAGCAATGGATTGAGCTACTCTGCCGCTTACACCTGTGTCCACTTCATCAAAAATAACACTTGTCATATTCTGATGCTCTGCAAAAATGCTTTTAAGAGCTAACATAATTCTTGATATCTCTCCACCAGAAGCAACTTTCTGCAATGGCTTCAAGGGTTCTCCAGGATTAGTACTTATCATAAACTGAACATGATCTAATCCATTCCTAGTTAACTTAACGGTTTGGCCTTTCCAGTTTATATGGCCTTTTTGCGTATCAAATTGGACATCGAACTTTGATTTATCAAGATATAAATCCTTTAATTCTTTGTGTATGGATTTAATTAATTCTTGGCTAACAAGTTTCCGAACTTCATGTAATTGTTCAGCTTCAACTAATGTATCTTTTTCAATATCGCTAATCTGGTTTTCAAGTGCTTGTATATGAGTGTCTTTATTTTCTAATTGTTCGAGTTCTTCTTCCATTTCAGACATGAGTTCTAATATTTCATTAACGTCTTTACCATATTTTCTCTTTAAACGGTTAATTTCATGCAACCTATTTTCAATATCATTTAAACGCTCAGGTTGAAATTCTAACCCATCAAGTTGATTTCTTAATTCAAATGATAATTCCTCGATTGCATAGTAATTAGACTTCAGTTGCTCAGAAAGATCTTTAAAAGTATCATTAACATCTTCAATTTGCTCTAAAGATGTCATAGCATGACTTAAAAAGTCTAATCCTTTACTTTCACCATAAAGAGCATAATAGGTTGTTTGAAGACTTTCGAATAATCGCTCAAAATTCGCTAATTGATGCCGTTCTTCTTCCAATTGAGCATCTTCATCAAGTTGTAAATCTGCTTCTTGCAATTCATTGTATTGAAATTTCAACAAATCAATACGTTGGGCAATTTCTTGTTCATTTTCTGACAATTCTTTATAACGTTTTAATAAACGTTCATAATTATCAAACAGGTTTAAATAAGATTCTTTAACTTTTGAAATTTGTTCAAATTGATATTGATCGAGCAACTTTATGTGTTGTTCTGCTTGCATTAATGACTGTGTTTCATGTTGACTATGTATGTCAATTAGCGTTTGCCCTATTTCCTTTAATATACCTAACGTGATTAGCTTTCCATTTACTCTGCAAATACTTTTTCCTTTTGAAGTAATTTGACGTTGTAAAATAATGCTTCCCTCTTCATCTAAAGGGATATCAAATTGCTCTAATACATCATAAACTTGATGACTTTGATCATCAATAAAGAAAATGCCTTCCAAATTAGCCTTATCAGCTTCATGCCTTACAAATTCAACCGAAGCTCTAGCTCCTGCCAACAGCTGGATGGCGTCTATGATGATGGATTTACCAGCACCAGTTTCCCCAGTTAATACAGTTAATCCATCATTAAAGCTTAACGATATTTCATCTATAATTGCAAAATTTTTAATATTAATTTCCGCTAACACGTTAGCCACCTCAATTTAATTCAACATGTCATTAAAGCTGTTATACACCTCAACGCATTGTTCAGGTGATCGACAAATAATCATACAAGTATCGTCACCACATAATGTCCCCATAATGCCATTCCATTCTAATTTATCTAGAAGAGCTCCAACAGCTTGAGCATTACCAGGAATTGTTTTAAGTACGATAAAATGATCAGCTCGATCTATTGAGACAAAACTGTCTGTCAACATTCTTCTAAGTTTTTGAACCGGATCATATTTTTGATCTTGAGGAAGACTGTATTTATACGAACCATCATGTGTAGTTACTTTTACAAGCTGTAATTCTTTTATGTCTCTAGAAATTGTTGCTTGTGTTACCGGGAACCCTAACTCATGAAAGCGTCGAACCATCTCATCTTGCGTTTCAATGGTTTCTTTTGAAATTAGTTCACGTATTTTCATTAATCTCTGAGCTTTTTTCACTTAAAAATCACCAACTTAATTAATCGTTTGATTTTTTCTTCTGTTTAAACTCTTCATGAGCAGTTTGAATAACTGAATGTATGTCTTGGTCGGTTATATGATTAGTTGGTAACTCATTCAGCCATTTAGTATGAAGAAGAAATTCAATGTTGCCATCACCACCTGTGATTGGTGAATAATCTAAGCCAACCACATCAAATCCTTCTTCATAAACAAAGTTAATAATGTTTTTAACAACTTCTTCGTGAACTTTTGCGTCTCTAATTATTCCCTTTTTACCTACTTGTTCTCTACCTGTTTCAAATTGTGGTTTAATTAACGTAACTATGTCAGAATTTGTTAATAACAGTTTTTTAAGAACTGGGAATATTAATTTTAATGAAATAAATGATACATCTGTAACTGCCATACTTGGCAAACCATAATCTAAGTCAGCTTTTGTAACATATCTGAAGTTCGTTCTTTCCATTACATGAACTCTAGGATCATTACGCAATTTCCAATCTAATTGATTATATCCTACATCAATTGCGTATATTTCTTTTGCCCCATTTTGTAATGAACAATCCGTAAAGCCACCTGTCGATGAACCGATATCCATCACTAAACGACCTGTCACATCAATCTCAAACACTTTTAATGCTTTTTCAAGCTTTAAACCACCACGACTAACATAAGGTATTGCTTTTCCTTTAACGGTAAGCTCTATGTCTGAGTCAATTTTTAAACCAGGTTTGTCTAATCGTTCATGTTTATGAAAAACCAAACCAGCCATAATAGACCTTTTAGCCTTTTCTCTTGAATCAAAAAAACCTTGTTCAACTAATAACGTGTCTAAACGTACTTTCTTACCCATATCTAAGCTCTTTTCTCTTTTGTTGGTACCATATCTTTTAACTTTGTCACGACTCCATCTTTTGTAAGTCCAATCTCTTCTAGAAGTTCATTTACACTGCCATGCTCAATAAATCGATCTGGAATTCCCATTCTTTGAATATAAGGCATTGGCAAGTTTTCCTGCTCATAAAATTCTAATACTGCACTTCCGAATCCGCCTTGTAGGGCATGTTCTTCTATAGTTAAGATCGGAATGTTATTTAAATTCTTTAACATTTCTTCATCAAGAGGTTTAATGAATTTTGCATTAACTACTCGTATTGAATAATCGTCGCGTTCCATCTCTTTAACAGCCTCTAATGCTAGGTCAATCATCGTTCCAAATGTTAAAATCACCGCATCATTTCCTTCTTTAAGCACATCCCATTTACCTATTGGTAATTTCTTGAATGGACGTTTTTCAGGCTGATCTTTTGCATTTCCACGTGGATACCGAACAGCAATTGGACCATTTTGATGTTCTAATGCAGTGTAAACCATGTCCTGGCACTCGTTCGCATCTTTTGGCATCATAATCGTCATGTTTGGTAAATCACGTAAGAATGAAATATCAAACACACCTTGATGTGTTTCACCATCTGCGCCAACTAATCCAGCTCGATCAATACCAAAAGCAACATTTAGGTTTTGACGACAAATGTCATGTACCACTTGGTCAAATCCTCTTTGTAAAAATGTTGAATAAATAGATAAGAACGGTTTCAAGCCTTGAGTTGCTACGCCCCCAGCTAAAGTGGTTGCGTGTTGTTCAGCAATCCCTACATCAAATAAACGTTCAGGAAATTTCTTTTTAAAATCTTCCAGTTTAGAACCAACAGTCATAGCAGGTGTAATAGCTACAACGCTTTCATCTTTTTCAGCAACTTCCATCAAGGTGTCGCTAACAACTTTACTCCAACCAGGTCCATTAGAAGCTTTCTTCAAGCTTTCTCCAGATTCAATTTTATATGGTCCAACACCATGCCATGTTCCGACCTTATCTGATTCAGCAGGTTTATACCCTTTACCCTTCTTAGTTAATACATGAATAAGAATAGGTCCTTCTGTTTTCTTTGCATATTGAATGGAATTAAATAAATCTTCATAATCATGTCCATCAACAGGTCCATAGTAAGTAAAACCCATCTCTTCAAAAAACATCCCCGGGACAACAAGATACTTCATGCTATCTTTTACACGTTCAGCTACTGTTGCCAAACGTCCACCAACTGCAGGGACTTTTTTCATCAACCATTCAAGTTCATCTTTTACCCAATTATAGCGTTGACCGCTTCTTAAGCGACCTAAAATATTATGCAGAGCACCGACATTTGGCGCAATTGACATTTCATTATCATTTAAAATAACAATTACATTTTTCTTTTCACTTCCAATATGGTTTAAAGCTTCTAAAGCCATTCCACCAGTTAAAGCACCATCACCTATAATTGGTATAACCGAATGCTCTTCCCCTTTTAAGTCTCGAGCAATGGCCATCCCCATTGCAGCTGACAATGACGTTGAGCTGTGACCAGTCTCCCATATATCGTGCTCGCTCTCGTTCATCTTAGGGAACCCACAAAGTCCTTTATATTGTCTTAAGGTAGAAAACTGATCAGTTCTACCTGTTAGCATCTTATGAACGTAAGATTGATGTCCGACATCCCAAATAAATTTATCTTTAGGACTATCAAAAGCATGATGTAATGCTAATGTTAATTCAACAACACCTAAATTTGGGCCTAAATGTCCACCAGTGACAGATAATTCATTAATAAGAAACTGACGGATTTGTTCACTTAATTTTTTTAAATCTTCAATTGATAATTGTTTAATATCTGAAGGATGTTTAATGTCTTTAAGATCCACAGTGGACCACTCACCTTTATCCTATATTTCTTGCTTCTTTTTTTTCTTTTTCAAATTCGGCAAAATTTTGATATGTAACTTTGTTTCTATAAAATACAAAATTTTACCTGCCATAAGTATAATTTGAGTTGATTTTGACATAGCCAATGTCTTTCCTACTGCTTTACCACCAACAGTTAATGCAGCCACAATACTTGTAAGAATTGTGTTTAATACAGGTTGTCCTAATTGAATGACATTCATTAGTTCAATGACGACGATCATTGCAGCAACACCACTTACAACACCTGCGATATCACCAATCACGTCATTACAAAATGATGCAAAGCGATCTGCATTCCTGACAATCACAATAGCATGTTTTGCCCCAGGTACTCTCTCTGCAGCCATTGCATGAAATGGTGTTTCAGCTGCAGCTGCAGCTGCTATGCCCATCATATCAAAGAAAACCCCAATAAACACAATGATAAGTACTATAATCAATCCAATAGACCATGTTGTTCCGTTGAGGGCATTATTGGAAGCAATTGAAAAAATGGCCGCTAACACGAATGTGATAACGGCGATACTTATACTAAAACGCAATGAACTCTTTATCGTATTTTTGTTCATAATTTCCCTCTTATTTGTGAAAAATATGTGTAGTAAACACTAATTATATGTAGGTAGGGATGGTCACTTAAAAGGTAAATATTACGGCTTAGGTCCAGTAGGTTTTCCCAAGTCAGTACCGTGTGTTGCCACATCGGCGGTTCCCCTTTAAACTGACCTTAGCTGCGTCACCACAGCTAGACTGGACTACCACTTAGTCCGTACTACAATCCCTTTTAAGTGTCTCAAGAACAGTCTAGGAGTTTTCCTCGACAGTCTTTGACCACTTCCTAGCCTCTTTTGCAGTGTTTATTTCATACAATGTCAACAGCACGTCATCGGTGGCCATCCGAATTAATGCTTTTAATTGTAATCCCCTAAACACCACTCAAGGCAGGCTACGCTGCAAATAAGGCTACTAACCTTATAGTGCAGGTTCATACCCCATTTCGTACCCCATTAAGCGCGATTAATGGGGCACAAGAATGGGCCTCCGCGGAAGCAGGGTCAACGCCCACATGCCATTGTGGATCGCCCTACAACCTTAACTCCCAGCATTGACCCAAGGCTGGGCGCCTCAAGCCAACACCAGGAACTTCATCGATGTGCCCTTTGGCGGATTTTTAGGCCCGCCTTCAGAAGTGGAGGACCGACTAGAATACTGCACCACCCCTATTGCAATCCCTATTTTATCACATCCGAGAGGTGCAAACAATCATTAGTGTTCAAGATTGCCTGTTGCCGAAAATGTCTAATAAGTCTAATAAAATAGGTTGTTCTATACCTGACTCTTTGTACTTTGTTTTAGCAGCATCCATGTAGCGTTCTTTTATTTTGACCGCTTCTTCTAAACCAAGTATTTGAGGGTAGGTGCTTTTGTTTCTTTCTTCATCACTTCCAACTGGTTTACCAATGACTGCCATGTCTCCTTCAACATCTAATATATCGTCTTGAATTTGAAAGACAAGCCCTAAATATTGCCCAAATTCATCAAGAGATTCTATTTGGGGTGGATTGGCTCCACCTAAATAAGCTCCTATTTTTAGTGCTGATCTTATTATGGCACCAGTTTTAAGTTGATGTATATCATTTAATTCACGTTCAGTTAATTGGAGATCTTCCGCTTTTAAATCAAGGTGCTGACCTGTAATCATGCCTTCCAAACCTGCCGATTGACTTAATTGCTGAATAATATAAATTTTCTCCTCCGCTTCTAGCATTGAAGAAGTTGATACGACGTGGAATGCTTGAGTTAATAACCCATCTCCAACTAGAATTGCGGTCGCCTCGTCAAATTTTCGGTGTAAGGTTTCTTTACCTCTTCTAAAATCATCATCATCCATTGCAGGCAGATCGTCATGAATCAACGAATATGTATGAATCATCTCCAATGCTAAAGCGGGTTCAATAACTTTATCATTTTTTTCTTGAAATGCTTCATATGTAGCTAACATTAAAACTGGCCTTAATCTTTTCCCTCCAGCTTCAATTGAGTATAAGACAGCCTCTTTAAAACCTTGAGGTAAATTGAGTTGGTTTAACCTCTCCATTAACAAGTTGTTAATATACATCTGTTTATTTTCAATATATTGTTCAATCACGATTCGACTCTTCCTCCACTTTATAAGGTTCAGTTTCACCTGATTCTTTCATAATTTCAGTTATTTCCTCTTCAACAGATTGAAGTTTTTTGTTACAAAAGTTAGACAACTTCATACCTTCCTTATAATACTCAATCGCTTGTTCTAGTGGCACATCACCTTCCTCCAGCTTCTCAACAATTGCCTCAAGTTTCTGCATAGCTTGTTCAAATGTTAACTCGTGGTCTTTGTTTGTATCAGTCATTTAAATCCTCCTCCTTACCTTCAGTACCCCATACCTGACAATCAATTAAACCATCCTGTAACGAAATCTTTATAGCATCACCCGGCTCAACTTGTTTTGTTGATTTTATGATTTCTTTTCCTTTATAAGAAATCGAGTACCCTCTTTTCATTGTTTCTAACGGATTTAGGATAGAAAGTTTGTTTAGTTGATTTTGAAAGTTATTTTGATGCAAAGACACCTGCTGTTTAAGTGCCTGATTTATTCGAGACTTTTTATAAATTAGTTCTTGATGATGTTGTTGAATGATTGTTTTAGGGTTATACGTATATAACTGTTTACGTGAGTGATTCACTTCAACTCGTTTTTGTTCAAAGTAACGTATTACGTTTTTATTTAAGTTATGTACAGCTCGATCTAAATCTTGCTCTTTTTGTCTAGTTAGATGGATTGGATACTTAAAAGCATAAGCTTGATTAATACCTCTTAATCGATCTTTATAAGTATTAATTTGATGTTGCAATGATTGTTGTAGACGTTGGCTATCCGTTAATAATTGCTTTTTAAGCTCTAATATAGATGGAACAGCTAATTCAGCTGCAGCAGTTGGGGTAGGTGCTCTTAGGTCAGCTACAAAATCACTAATAGTAAAATCTGTTTCATGACCTACAGCTGAGATAACTGGGACTCTTGATGCTGTAATTGCTCTTGCTACGCTTTCTTCATTAAAAGCCCATAATTCTTCAATAGAACCTCCGCCACGGCCAACGATAATGGTATCAAATTCTCCAATATAGTTTGCATGTTCAATAGCACGTACAATTGATGGTGCTGCTTGCTCCCCTTGGACAGATACTGGTAAAATTGTTCGTCTTACATTGGGATAACGTCTTTTTAAAGTTGTAATTATATCTCTTACAGCTGCACCAGTTGGTGAAGTTATGATTGCTATTCGATCAGGGAACTTTGGAATAGGTTGCTTTCGTCCTCGGTCAAATAAACCTTCATACTCTAACTTTTTCTTAAGTTCTTCATAAGCTAGGTATAACGCCCCTACTCCATCTGGTTGCATGCTTTGAACATAAATCTGATATTGACCTTGTGGTTCGTAGACGGATAGATCCCCTCGCACTAATACTTTCATTCCATTTTCGGGCTTAAATTTAAGCATACGATTTTGTGAAGCAAACATTACCGCGGAAATCCTAGCATTTTGATCTTTTAATGTAAAATACATATGTCCCCTGGAATGGTGATTAAAATTAGAGATTTCTGCTTGCAACCAAACATTTTTTAAATGAGAATCCGTTTCAAATTTACGCTTAATATATTTCGTTAATGCCGTGACCGTTAAATATCGTTTCTCCACAAGTAAAAACTCCCCTTAATATTTAAAGGTTTTTGCCACTTTAACTGTATTATGTAATAACATTGTGATTGTCATGGGTCCCACACCTTTTGGCACTGGTGTGATTTTGCTGACTTTATTTTTCACGCTTTCAAAATCAACATCACCCACGACACGCCCATCATCTAAGAAAGTGTTACCAACATCAACAACGATAGCTCCTTCTTTTAGATCCGACTCACCAATGGTATTTGCTTTGCCTGTCGCAACAATCAAAATATCTGCTTTGTTGGTAATTTCTGATAAGTTTGAAGTTTTAGAATGACAATAGGTAACTGTAGCATTTCCATTTAATAATAGTTGTCCTACAGGTTTACCAACTATATTGCTCCTACCTACCACAACCGCATGTTTGCCAGTTGGATTAATACCATAATACTCCAATAATTTCATAATCCCTAAAGGTGTGCATGGGACAAGAGCATCTTGACCGATTTGCATTCGACCGATATTAATTGGATGAAACCCATCGACATCTTTAGTTGGTTCTATATATTCCAATATGCGTTTTTCGTTAATGTGGTCTGGCAGAGGTAATTGAACTAAAATACCATGTACACTAGAATCATTATTTAACTCATTAATATGCAGAAGTAATTCTTCTTCTGAAATTTCCTGGTCTAATTCGATGACCTGAGATGAGATTCCGACCTTTTCACAAGCCTTTTGTTTCATTCTAACGTAGGTCTTTGATGCCGGGTTGTTTCCAATAATTAATACTGTTAATTTGGGTACAATATTCTGTCGCTTCAATTGTTGAACTTCAATCTTTAATTCGTCTCTTAACTTATTTGCTAATACATCACCATACATTATTTCTGCCGACATCATAATCACCCACTTTCTTTATATGAATTTTGACAATACTCCATTAATGAATTTGCCTGATTTATCTTCATTAAATCGTTTTGCTAATTCAACTGCTTCATTAATAGAGACCTCTTTAGGAACACTTTCATCATACATCATTTCAAAAACAGCAATTCGTAAAACTGTTTTTTCTACCGTTGCAATTCGATTAAAGGACCATTTCTCAAGCTTGGCAGAAATCGCTTGATCAATTTCACTTTGATGTTCTAACACGCCTTTGATTAGCTTTTTACCATAGTCATTTAAATCTTCTAAAGACTCGATTAAATTTTGATAAGTCGTGTCTTTATTAATATCTATTTGATATAAGGCCTGAACAGCCTTTTCTCTGGCAAATCTTCGTTCTTCCATGTTACTTCTCCTTTGTCATTCAAATATCCTTTTATATCCTACCACGTCCACCATTAGTTTACCACGTTTTTTATATCTTAGAAAAAAGAAGACTTGCTAGGGGCTAAACAATCCCCTAGCAAGTCAATTTTTCATCATGATTAAGATTTCGTTTCCTTATCTAAATCCTCTTGTTTATCTTCAATCTGGACTCCTACTACATGGACATTAATTTCTAAAATTTCTAATGCAGTCATATTTTTCAATGTAGATCGAATACTGTCTTGAATTTTTTGAGCTACAGTTGGAATGGATACACCATAATCTAATACAGTGAACACATCAACAACAATCCCTTGATCAGTTAAGTCAACGCGAACACCTTTTCCGTGCTTCTTCTTACCAAAGCGTTCAGTGACGTTTGAAGCTAAATTACCACGCATATTCGCAACGCCTGAAACTTCATTTGCTGCAATACCTGCAATGACTTCAATTACTTCAGGTGCAATTTCTACTTTTCCTAACGTTTGATCGTCACTAACGTTTAATAGTTGCTTATCTTCCATTTAGTTCACCTCTTCAGCCGATTCTTCAGTTAATACATCATACTCTTCTAAGAATTTAGTGTTAAATTCTCCTCCAACAAAAACAGGATGATTCATCATGCGTTTGTGGAATGGAATCGTAGAATGAATTCCTTCAATAATAAACTCATCAAGAGCACGATTCATTCTTTTAACTGCCTCTTCTCTAGTATTACCATAAGTAATTAATTTTGCAATCATTGAATCGTAAAAAGGTGGAATATTCCATCCAGTATAAGCCGCAGAATCAACTCTTACACCTAAACCGCCTGGTGGAAGATACATAGCTACTTTACCTGCTGATGGCATAAAGTTTTTAAATGGATCTTCAGCGTTAATTCTACATTCAATAGCCCATCCTTCGAATTTAATATCTTCTTGTTTAAATGAAAGTTTTTCGCCATTCGCTACTTTAATTTGTTCTTTAATTAAGTCTATTCCAGTTACCATTTCTGTTACCGGGTGTTCAACCTGAATTCTTGTATTCATTTCCATGAAATAGAAGTTTCCTTGTTTACGATCATAAATGAATTCAATTGTACCCGCACCTACATAATCAACAGCCTGAGCAGCCTTTACAGCAGCATTACCCATCTCTTCACGTGTCTTTTCATCTATGGCTGGAGAAGGTGTTTCTTCTATTAATTTTTGTAGACGACGTTGAATCGTACAATCACGTTCACCTAAATGAACTGTGTTTCCATGTTTATCTGCTAAGACTTGTATCTCAACATGTCGGAAGTCCTCTATAAATTTCTCTAAGTAAACACCTGGGTTACCAAATGCTGTTTCGGCTTCATTTTGTGTTAAACGAATTCCTTTGACAAGCTCTTCTTCATCTCTTGCCACTCGTATCCCCTTACCACCACCGCCGGCAGTTGCTTTAATAATAACGGGGTACCCGATTTCTTTAGCAATTTTCTTGCCATCCTCAGCATCTTTAATAATCCCTTCAGAACCAGGTACAATCGGTACATTAGCTTGACGCATAGTTTCGCGAGCTACATCTTTGGTACCCATACGTGAGATAGCATCAGCACTAGGGCCAATAAATGTTACGTTACATGCTTCACACATTTCAGCAAAATCAGCATTCTCTGACAAGAAGCCATAACCTGGGTGTATTGCGTCTGAATCTGTTAATTTTGCAAGGCTCATGATGTTTGTTTTATTTAAATAACTATCTTTACTAGCAGTCGGACCAACGCAATATGCTTCATCCGCTAATTGTACATGTAAAGAATCTTTATCAGCTTCAGAATAAATAGCTACTGTTTCAATTCCTAACTCTTTACAAGCTCTAATAATTCGTACTGCAATTTCTCCTCTATTTGCAATAAGTACTTTTTGGATCACGGACAATCCCTCCTTTATTTCTTTTTCACTCTGAATAATGGTTGTCCGTACTCGACTAATTCACCGTTCTCAACAAGTACTTCTACGATTTCACCTTTAACTTCTGCTTCAATTTCGTTAAATAGCTTCATCGCTTCTACAATACATACAACTGAATTCGCCTCTACTGTCGATCCAGCTTTAACATAAGGATCATCATCCGGCGAAGGAGACTCGTAGAATGTTCCAACCATTGGCGAAACGATTTCATGATCGTAATCAGTTGATGCTTCTGTTGTTTCTTCAACTTTTTCTTCTGTCTTTGGTTCAGTTTTCACCTCAGCTTGTGAAGCTGGATTTGCTGGCTTAGGCTGTTCTACAACTGGTTGTTCAGTTACAGCTTTACTTACAGTTACAACTTCTCCGTCATTCTTTTTTAAAGTTACTTTGGTACCATTTGATTCATAAGTAAAATCTGATATTGAAGATTCATCGATAAGTTTTATTAGTTCTCGAACCTCTTGTACTTTTAACATATTATTGGCACTCCTTTTACTTTTTAATAACAGGTACTAATAATTCCTACTAACATTGTACGACAAGTAACTTATTAACTTCAACTTATCTTTAAGTTTTTTTGTTCAACATTTATAAAACAATAAATCCCATACCTCTTAGATATGGGACTTCAAAAATAGTATTAGTGTTTAGATGTCATCTTCTTGTAAACTTACTCTAACATCCATAATACCAAATTCATCTCTAGCCATTTGCATTAATTGGTTCGCTTCAGTTTTAGATAACTCTTCAGCTATAACTGTAATTGAAACAGTTTCTTCATCTTTTTGAACTAATACATCACGGTAGTCTTTCTCATAACGAATTGTGTTTTCTAAGTAAGATTCTTTCTGAGAAATTGTACGAATATCCTGAATTTGCTCCATTGCTTCATTTACTTCATCTGCTGAAGAATTGGATGAAGCTAAAACCGCTTCCCATTGTTCAATTAATTGTTCTCTAGTATCTTGCTTTTCTAGACGAGTCGTAGCAAACAGATCATCAACACTCATACCAGATACATCGATATTACTTTCTCCTGATTCAGAACCTTCTCCTTCTTCATTGTTATCTTCACCATCATTTGTTTCTTCACCATTTTGGTTCTCTTCCGTATTTTCATCATCATTACCCACAACTTCTACATCATTTGGAGATGTCATATAAAACACGCTTAATACAATTAGTAAACTTAACATTGTAATTAACCATACAGTTTGTTTTTTCAATACCATAAATTATTCCTCCCTATCTTTTGGCAATACTGAAATTCTGTGTGTTGAAACATCTAATAATCTAGAGACTGCTTCAACGACGCTTTGTTTCCGTTGTAAATTATCAACCCCCTCCGCAATGATTAGGACACCTCGAACGGACGGATATTTTTGCTGAATAAGTAATGGTTCTTCAGAATTGTTCTTTCTTAAGATGACTGTTTGGTTTTCGACGGTTTCATCCTCAACCTCTCGAGTTCCACCATTCTGATCTGTTTCGCTTGTCCGTTGGCGACCTGTTATTGTGTTTTTCTCATAAACTTTAAGAGATGATGCTTCCAATTGGAGCATAACTTGTACATTTGAAACGCCTTGTATGGAATTCAAGGCTGTTGCTAACTCATCTTGCATCTGATTTCTTAACTCGCTTGCAACATCATCAGAAGAACTACTCGGCCTCTCTTCACTCTTATCTAGAAATACTTCCTCCTCATTACTGATTGGGGCTGGTTCTTGTGGTTCTGAATTATTACTTGAGAAGATATTTGACACGATCAAAAACAGCAAACCTATTAAACCAATCAGAATGACATAAGACCGTTTTGTCGGTTGATTGCTTTCATCTTTCATTTTGAAAATCTTCTTTAGGCTCTGAAACATCCTTAATCCCCTTCCCAAATAAGTTGAATTTGGTTTTGTGTTATATTTAATTTACTTGCTAACATATCTTTAATTCGTGTTTGTTTTGCTGTATGTTCAGTTTCATCTCTTCTAGATGGAATGCTTATTATTTCTACATTCTGCACTTGGTTGTCCATTTTTTCTTCTAAATAAAATGTTACGGTCTGAATATCTTCTGCACTGTAATTCTCCTGTCCCTCAGCTTCTTCCATAGTGATTTCAATAGAATTCAACTTGAGATTATGCTGTTCTTCTAACTCTTTTTCTACTAACTCACGTATTTCTATCTGTAACTGTTCTAATATATATGCATGTTGTGAAGCTTGTATTTCTATTTTTTTAGAATTTATTTCATCTTCTATGTCATCTCCCAATACCTCTTCCATCTTCAGCTCCCACTCTTTAACAAATTGGTTAGGATTTATATTAAATAATTCCGTTAAAGGGTGAAGAAATAATAAGAAAATGACTAACCCAAACACTAATTTAATAACCTTGTCATGTTTCGTTGAAGGTATTAATAATGAAATAATTGTTGCTAAGAAAATGAAAAATACAATTTGCGAAATCCAGTCTGTAATAAACGACAAATAAGATCACCTCTTATCGGACCATTAAGGTTAAGTTCCCAACGATAATTAACATAACAACAGCGAAGAAGAACATTATTGATACAGCTAGCAAAGCAGCTAATATATAAAATATGTGTTTTCCCATAGTTTCTATTGCATCTGTAATTGGTCCATCTGCCACCGGTTGTAAAAGAGCTGCTGACAATCTAAAAATTAATCCTAAAACAAGGACTTTTAGTACAGGAAACAGTGAGATAATTAATAGAAGAACGACTCCAGCGATCCCGATTGAATTCTTCAATAATACGGATGCTGACAGCACTGTGTCAGTCGCATCCGTAAACATCCTTCCGATGACTGGTATAAAATTGCTAGTAACAAACTTTGCAGCCCTTATGGCCACTCCATCTGCAACTGCTGCATTGACACCTTGTAAAGACATGATAGAAACAAATAATGTTAGAAATACACCTAAAATAACAAAAGCTACTTGTTTTATGAGGTCAGCAAGTTTTGTGACATTATACTCGTTGTTAATCGTACTAGCGATATTCAAAATCGCTGATAGAAAGAACAATGGTAAAACAACCTTACTTATTAAAATCCCACTCACTTGAATGAAAACTAGAATAATAGGAGAAAAGAATGCAACTGACGCGATATTTCCAAAAGCCGCCATAAGGCTTAGCATAAGTGGTAATAATGCAATCATAAAATTGCCCATTCCATCGATGGCATTCGTTGTGTATTGAACAGCATTATAAAAACTTGTTATCGCAATAGTTAATAAAACCCCAAAGATAACCAGATAACTAACATTTGAAACTGTCTTGTTTTCAAAGGATCCAATCAGTAACTTAAGAAATACACTTAAAAGCGTTAGGAATATTAACATTCCTAGGAGTTTGCCATTTACAATCCACTCATCTATAAAAAATTTAAGAATACCTGAAAACCAGTATTTAAAAGTAAATACAGAACCATCTTGTACAGAATCTAACCAATGGTCCTGGCTTGAAAAGGGCAAATATTCTCTATAGTTGGCTAAAACTTGCTGCCATTGTGCCTGCATTTCCTCACTCTCTGTCCATTCTTTAGGCATCTCAAATAGTCGTTCATCATTGGCAAGCACACTAGATTCTGAGAATAGAACTATGAAAATAGCACATATGGTAACGTATCCCAACTTTTTCATAAAACGATCCCTTCTTCATTAACCAGGTATAAAACTCATTAAAGTCTCTAATACTGCAATGAATATTGGTAAAGCGAAAAGCAGGATAAAAATTTTACCTACTAATTCAACTTTTATGGCTATTGCTTCTAAGTCTGCATCCTTTAACAGTTGTGCTGTAAATTCAGTTATGTAGGCAATCCCAATCACTTTAAAAATAGTATCTAGATGGAGTAATGAAACATTAAACCGTGATACGATTTGTTGGATTACATCAAACAGTTGGGAAACCTTGTCCAACACAAATATAAAAACAATTACACCTGTAATAACGATTAACAAAAAACCAATTGTTTCATGCTTCTCGCGCACTAGAATGATTAACATCGCCGCTACAATCACGACAGTAAGCAACTGGAGTATTTGCATTACATAAATAAACCTCTAATGATTTGTAATAAAAATACAGATTTAATTTGTTGGAACAGTCTAGATAGATGATCGACTACAATGACTAGCACTATGACAAACCCAATTAAAGTTGCCCAGTGAGCAATATCTTCTTTTCCCATCTGTTTTAAGATTGTATGGATCATAGCGACGACAATTCCAATTCCCGCTACTTGAAATAACAAATATACATCGGCCATCTACCTTTACCTCCTAGTTCAAATGAATATAAGCGTTAATAATAAACCGAATAATACTCCCAGTGCACGAAACATATTAGAGAAACGCTTTTCCTCTTCTGAGGCATCTGATAATTCCCTCTGAAGGTGTACTTTTGCTAACTGTATTTGCTTTTGTTGTTGTTCCAAATTATGAATACCTAGTGTTTGCCCAAACTGCGTTATAATTTCTTTCTCCCTTTCTTTCATAGCTGTGTGATGCCATTTTTGTATGAAAATTTGTTCCCAAACATCGTTTAATGATTCAGAAGACTTTATAAGTTGTTCTGAAATATCGTAAAATATATAGCCTAATGGTGGGGTTAGCTGTTTGGATATTTTATTTAATACTTGATGAATAGGCTCTTGTCCGTATACCATTTCTGCTTCCATAATTTGAAGCGCATGTAATAACTCACGTATTTGCTTAGGGCGTTTCGCATAATTTCTAGCGATATCGATTCCGACCCACGTGCACGTGAACAGTATCAGAATAGCTCCGATCCACTTCATTTTGATTTCTCCTTATGTGATTCTTAATCATTTTGAATTCTTGATCATAAACTTGTTTCACTTTACCAGGCTCTCTTTTATAATCTAGCAATACAAAACGGTCAAAAACTTGGTCTTGAAACAACGGTTGAATCGAAGGACGTTTCCTAATTTCATTTAAGGTGTATCCGTGAATACTACAAATAACTTGTACACCTGCTAAAACGGCCTCCTTTATACTTCTCACATCTAATTCATCACCGATCTCATCAACAACTAACACTTCTGGAGACATGGACCGAATCATCATCATCATACCTTCTGCTTTTGGGCAGTCAGCCATAACATCTGTACGTGCTCCAACATCATGCTGAGGAACTCCCTCGTATGGAGCTGCAATTTCTGATCGTTCATCTATCAAAGACACTCTCATACCTTTTCGCCCATCAAAACCGTCACTCACTAAACGAACGACATCTCTTAATAAGGTTGTCTTACCAGTCTTTGGCGCACCAATAATCATGGTGTTCAGAACTTTATTAGCTGCTCGATCATAAATGAATGGCATAACATTATTAGCTGTACCTTTATGCTCTTTCGCCACACGAATATTAAATGATGAAATATGTGTAATTGCCTTGACCTTTCCTTGAGATAAAGTTACTTTACCAGCAATTCCGACACGGTGACCTCCACGGATGGTAATATAGCCATTGCGCAATTCTTCCTCCATACGATATACAGAGTGCTGGCTTATTTTCCCTAAAAATTCTTTTGCATCTTTTTCATTAAAAACATACTGTTGGCTAAACTCTGTATGGTCGTGAAAAACAAGCTCTATTGGTTTATTCATCCTTAATCGGACCTCTTCAAGTTGATCTTGTTGTTGAGGATTTAGTTCTAAAATCATAAACTGAATATCCGCTGGCAACATTTCTAAGATCTCTTTCATGTGACATCCTCCTACTTAGATATCACTATTCTATGAATGCTATTTCTTGAATATGAAAAAAGAGTATAGTTAATCTATTAATTTTGAGTTAGGAAATATGAAGAGTTTTTAAAAGAATTTTGAAAACATGAAGGGGGTACATAAGGAAATGAAGCTAAAATAAAAATAACCCGAACAATGACTTGGAATAATAGTCATCGTTCGAGTTACTTGGTTTAGTAAAAAAATTAAGCTCGTGATACGTATTTACCATCCGTTGTACTTACAACTAACATGTCACCTTTATTAACAAAGAAAGGTACTTGAACTATATGGCCAGTCTCTAATGTAGCTGGTTTTGTCCCACCACTAGCTGTGTCACCTTTTACTCCAGGTTCTGTGTCAATCACTTCTAACTCAACGTTATTTGGTAGCTCGATCCCTAGAGTATCACCTTCATACATTAAAACAGTAACTTCCATGTTTTCTTTCATGAAGTTAAGTTCACTTTCAATCGTCTTTGAAGGTATTTCAATTTGTTCGAAAGATTCAGTATCCATAAACGCATGGTTATTACCATCTGCATAAAGGTATTGCATTTTACGACGTTCTAAATGAGCTTTGTTAACCTTTTCACCAGCTCTAAACGTTTTCTCTTGTATATTACCATTCTCTAAATTTCTTAATTTTGAACGAACGAATGCCGCCCCTTTACCTGGCTTAACATGCTGAAACTCAATTACTTGCCAGATTGAGTTATCTAGTTCAATTGTTAATCCAGTCTTAAAATCGTTTACAGAAATCATTATAATTTTCCTCCTCAATACTTATAGAGTTATGAGTTCTTTAGGTGCGAATGTCAAAGATTCATTTCCGTTTTCAGTGATGACTGTATCATCCTCAATTCGGCAACCACCAACATCTGGTACATATATGCCCGGCTCAATTGTAACAACCATTCCAGGCTTTAGTACAGTGTTTGAACGGAAAGATAAACCAGGACCTTCATGCACATCCATTCCTAGACCATGACCAGTCGAGTGACCAAAGTATTCACCATAACCCTTCTCTTTAATGTAATCACGCGTCAGAGCATCTGCTTCAATTCCAGTCATGCCTGCTTTTGTGTACTCCATGCCGCGTTTTTGTGCTTCCAATACTACATCATATATCTCTTTGAGCTTGTCGTCAATTTCTCCAACAGCTACCGTACGAGTAATATCAGAACAATACCCTTTATATAATGCACCAAAATCTAAAGTGACTAATTCACCAGATTGAATTTCCTTCTCTGATGCAACTCCATGTGGCAGTGCAGATCGATACCCTGATGCGACAATAATATCAAATGAAGATGATGTAGCTCCATGACGACGCATAAAGAACTCTAGCTCATTTGAAACATCAATTTCTTTAACACCAGGTTTTATGTAAGATTGAATATGCTCAAATGCATCATCAGCTATTTTTGCAGCTTCTTTTAAAATGCTTAATTCCTCATCTGTCTTTATTAGACGTAACTCTTCAACGACACCTGAAACTGGCACAAATTCTGCACTTAATTCATTATGGTAATTTTCATAAGTTGAGTACGTCATAGTATCTTTTTCAAAACCTAGCTTATTAAGGTTTAATTCTTTTACCTGTTTAGCTACTTCTTCATGAATGGGACCTTTGTGTTCTATAATTTCAAAACCTTTGACTTCATCATTAGCTTGCACCGTATAACGAAAATCTGTAATAAACAGAGCTTGATCCAAGGTAACAAGTACAACCCCAGCAGTACCAGTAAATCCAGTTAAATAGCGTCTATTCTTACCATTCGTAATCAAAATACCATCTAGTTTTTTCTCATTCAGTTTCTCTCTCAAATTACTTAATTTGTTCATTATTAATCCTCTCCCTTTCTATGATCTAATAGTTTCACCAATGCATAAGCTGCGATTAAGTAACCGTCAACCCCAAAACCCATAACTTGCCCAGCTGAAACAGGTGAAATAAGTGATGTTTGGCGGAACTCCTCACGATTATGTATATTTGAGATATGCACTTCAACAACCGGAGGAATAATCGCCTCTATTGCGTCACGAAGTGCAATGCTTGTGTGAGTATATCCTCCAGGATTGAAAATCACTCCTGAGTATTCCTGATGGGCTTTGTGCAATTGGTCAATTAACTCCCCCTCATGATTAGACTGAAATACATCGACTTTTATTCCTTGATTTTTTAAAAAGTCTATGACATCTTTTTCAACATCATGAAGCGTTTTGTTCCCATAAGTTGACTGGTCTCTCTGCCCCAATAAATTCAAGTTTGGACCATTTAACAGTAATACTGGTTTCATGACAATTCCCCTTAATATTCTGTCTATTCATTAGTTTATCATAACTAGACTTCTTTTTGGACATGATTCGCTTCAATTCGACGGTCATGATATTCATATGAAATTGTATACCCTACAAATACGCCATATAATACAAACTGACAAATTGTCGTCACAATTGTGTCGCTTGAAAGATCATAGAATGATGGTACATAGTAGAATAGTGGATTCATAATAATAAACACAAGAACCCACAAACCCATACCAAACATAATGCCTGGCATCATACCGTGTAATTTCTTCATAAGCAAATAATACGCTAATGCTGGTATAATGCCTAAAACAGTTAATATCGCTAAACTAATTAATTCTCCAGTTAGACCTTCCGTCCATCCACCTGAAAAGAATGACCTAAGAATAAATGTAGCATGCGACACCTCAGAAAATTTGAAGAAGTAAGCAATTGAACTAACTATTCCCCAAATAAACGCTCCGACAACACCACAAAACAAACTTTTTAGAAAAACTGATCGTTTACTTTCTTCTTTGTTGTGCTTTCTTGACATCGTACATCCCTCCATGAAAATAGTTTGTACGTTACTTAATGAATCATACCTTGAAATGTTGGTATATACGTTTGTGGTGATTTTTAGTAAAATATACATAGAATACCGTATATTAGTTGTTACACATGGTAAGATATTAATATATTAATTGATACAGTGAAAGGAGTCTGTCATGGGTCAAAAAGCAAAGTATTTCGTTTATGGAATCATTGGTTTAGCTATATTCGGACTCATTTACAATTTATTTGTAAATCCTGTTAACTTCTTTAAAAGTATTCTTATGATGCTAGGGTTTGCTGTTGTGATCGGGGTTGTCATATATTATCTATTTGTTGGTAGACATAAGGGCGGCCAGGACTCTAATTATCGAAAAGCTTTAAAACAATCACGCAAAAAGTACGGCAAAAATACAGTACCTTTCACAAAACAAAATGGCCCAAGTAAGATACAACGCACTACAAAAAAGTCTTCTCATTTGACTGTTATAAAAGGCAATAAAAAATAGCTGAACATATAAATCGTTCAGCTATTTTTTATTTAATTATTTGACCTTTCAAAATAACTTTGAGCGCTGTTTTTTCCTAAATTATATAAATACTCTTTTTGCTCAATACTCAAATCAAAATCTGTTGCCTTTATGTTCTCTTTAATGGGTATAAACATTATGTTTTCCGCTTCATTTGAAGATATGTATTTAGTATCATGAGCATGAATCATCGTAGATATAATCGCTGGTAGCATATCAAATGCGGTTTTGATATGTTGTCCAGGTACCACAGAATCATAAGAGCTTAATTTAATTCCTAATGTTGGCCTATTTTCCTTAAGAGATTCTTGTTGAAATAACCAATAAGGAAAGTTACTTAATGTTCCCCCGTCAATAAAAACATATTGATTTCGACTTTGAGTCGTTAATTTAATGGGTTGAAAGAAATAAGGAATGCTAATGCTAATTCTTACGGCTTTAGAAACTCTAAAAGTATCGGGCTTTATTCCATAAATGTGTTCTAAATCATTAGGAAATACAGCTATTCGACCATTTGTAATATCTGCACCTATAATAAATAACTTTTCTTTTAAATCTTCAAACGTACGAACACCTTTTGCTAATAATAAATCGTCAATCCATTTCTCAATATATTTACCTTGATACAACCCTAAACTATAGTACATCCACAACCATTTTATAAAAGGAATTCGTTTTGCAAGTGGGTGAGGATCTAAAAATTTTTCTGTATCAAGATCATTAATAATTCTTTTAATATCACTGGGCTTATAACCTGCTGCTATAAGTGCTGCAATTAATGCACCTGCAGATGCACCAGCTAACCGACAGAATTCGATACCTCGACGGTCGCACTCGTCTAACGCACCCAAAAATGCAAATGCTTTTATACCTCCACCTGAAAAGACGCCATCAACTTTCATGTGACCCCTCCATCCATTGATGCACATATCATTTTATGTTTGGAGGATAGTAAATAGAACATATAAGAAAAGCGCCTGGTAGCACCAGACGCTTTAATTCTATAAGCCACATTTTAATTGGGCACCACAGTTTGTACAAGTGTTACATCCACCGACATCTTCTATATTACCCTTACGACATACAGGACAAGTATCACCAATTTCTGACCCAATATTGACGTTTGTTTTATCTAATTCTTGGACCGTTTCCATTAACACTACTTTTTTCTCTTCTTCTTCAAATAGCTCCTGTTGTTCTGAGATATCATTTTCTTCTGCTTTCAGAGTTAATACTTGAGTGTCACGGCTACCGTCAACATAGACGGTACCACCTTTTGCTCCACCTCTGTATAGACGGCGATAAACCTTCTCAACTTGATCTACACGGTAACCTTTTGGAGCATTAACGGTTTTAGAAATTGAACTATCAACCCAACGTTGAATAACACATTGTGTATCAGCATGTGCCTCTGGTGATAAATCCATTGCTGTAATAAACCATTTAGGAAGCTCATCTTGTGACGCTTCAGGGTGTTGCTTGTAATACTCTTCAGCGATATCTGCTTTTACTTCAATAAATTTACCTAATCGACCGCTTCGGTAATAAGTAAATGAGAAGTAAGGCTCTAAACCAGTTGAAACACCAACCATTGTACCAGTTGAACCAGTTGGGGCTACTGTTAGTAAATGAGAATTACGAATACCATACTGCAAGATACCTTCTTTAATATCTTCAGGCATTTTTTGCATGTAGCCTGTACTAACAAATTTCTCTCTTAACACTTTTGTTTCATGATCAGTTTCACCAATTAAAAATGGGAAACTACCTTTTTCTTTTGCTAACTCAATAGAAGTTCTATAAGCTGTCGTCGCAATGGTTTCAAAGATTTGATCTACCATTTTATTTCCTTCATCTGAACCGTACTCTGTCTCACAATAGATTAGAAGATCATGTAAACCCATTACTCCTAAACCGACACGGCGCTCACCAAGAGCTTGCACTCTATTTTCGTCTAAGAAATAAGGTGTCGCATCAATGACGTTATCTTGCATTCTAACTCCAACTTCGACCGTCTGTTTTAATTGTTCTAAGTCAGGTTTCTTTGATTCTTTATCTGCTATATTAGCTAAGTTAACGGCAGCTAAGTTACAGACAGAATATGGTGCGAGGGGTTGTTCTCCACATGGATTTGTTGCAACCACTTTTTGACCATAAGCCTTAGCATTGGTTTCTTTATTCGCATTATCTATAAAGAAAATACCAGGTTCGGCAGAGTAAGTCGCACAGATGTTAATAAGATCCCAAAGTTCTTTCGCTTTAATGCGTTTATAAACTCTAATACCGTAACCTAAGTTTTCCCAATCTCTTACGTCTCCATATTCATGCCAGTGCTCGTTGTAAAATTCCATCTCTTGTTCTGAATAGTTTTCTACATCTGGAAAGCGTAAATCATACTCAAGATCATTCTCTACCGCTTCCATAAATTCATCTGTGATACATACAGAAATGTTAGCCCCCGTTAGAAAATCCGGGTTATGAACACTATATGTTCCACCATCTCTAAGTTTAGATTCTGCTTCTCTAATATTTTCATCAGAAAAACCACCTTGTCCAGGAATATGTTTGTAGTTAACAATCCCCTGGTACATCTGCTCTTCAGCTGTGGTTAATGGGGTGAACTTTAATTTATCTTTAGCTAACTGCTGAATAGTTTCATCCTCTATGTTTTCTATTAAATATCTAAGAATCCTAGGGTTTTGCATTTTAGAAATAATGAATTCTATAACATCTGGATGCCAATCATTAAGCATAATCATTTGAGCACCGCGCCTTGATCCGCCCTGTTCTACTAAATGCGTTAGTTTCGCTATATCATCTAGCCAAGATACGGAACCAGATGACTTACCATTTACACCTCTAGCTAAAGCATTTCGAGGTCTAAGTGTCGAACCATTCGTTCCAACGCCGCCACCACGTGACATAATCTCCATTACTTGTTTGCGGTGATCACTAATCCCTTCTCTTGAATCTTTCACAAACGGCATCACATAACAGTTAAAATACGTCACGTCTGTGTTCGACCCTGCACCATAAAGAACTCTACCTGCTGGAATGAAGTTTAAATTAGATAGTTCTTCATTGAATTTCTCAAACCATTCCTGCCTTTTTTCTGATGTGCGCTCAACTTCAGCTAGTCCAGTCGCATTACGTCGAGCAATCTGTTCATAGTAGATTTCTAACGGTTTATCAATTGCACTGATCGATCGTTCTACAATACCCGTCTCCTGCTCCGACTCTTTCTCTAATACATGTATAAAGTCTTCTTCTACTTTAATTTTAGCCTTTTTAGTTTCTTGATTAATTGATACAATATATCCTGTACCTCTAGCTGGAAATTTTGGGTCGTCTTTAACTGTTAAGACAACAAAATCTCCTTCTTTTAATGTTTTCTTTTCTGTGTCTTTAAAGGCATATCGGTCTAACATAACCAACCTTGACACACCTTTATGCGTTGTATGCATATCTTTGGTGATGGGATGTACTTGTGGAAACTGTTTGATATCATCATTCAAACGGTCCACATCAATTTGAAAATCCCTAGTTTTCACACCTTGCATGTTGCCCCTCCTCATTCGACAAATTATTTATTGGTCAAATTTTCTTGATGAGTTAAATGTAACAGAACCAAAATTTATTTTCAATATATAGTGTGAACTTTTTAATATTATCACTATATATTGTGTCGTAAAGCATAACCATCAATTAAAGTCAACCGAAAAAATTGTCGAATTTAAATTAAAAATCAATAGAAGTTTACTACTTAACATATTTTCTCTTTGAATATTAAAGCCATGCCTTATATAATATAATATAGACAGAGAACAGAGAGAGGGGATCATAATGGAGATCATCTTATCTATCTTAATTGTTATTGCTGCTTTTATTCTAATTGGTGTCTTTCGATATATTAGAACCAATAAATTTTTAAACACTTTAACTGAATCACAATTTATTGAAGGCTATCGTAAAGCTCAATTAATTGATGTTCGTGAACCTAACGAATTTGAAAGAGGACATATACTAGGTGCGCGTAACATTCCAATGTCACAATTAAAACAACGTTTACAAGAAATTCGTCCTGACAAGCCGGTTTATTTATATTGTCAAAGCGGACAGCGTTCTTTAAGAGCTGCAACAATACTAAAGAAGCAAGGTTATCAGGATCTAAACCATCTTAAAGGTGGCTTTCGTAAGTGGACAGGTAAGGTAAAAGTGAAGAAGAAAGCATATTAAGATTCCAGAGCTCATCTGGAATCTTTTTATATCCCAAATTTAAAACACCTCTATATATGGATATTTTCCACTATAGAGGTGTTTTGAAATTAGTCTTTATAATAACGTAAAACTGGTTTTCTAGCTGCTTGTGTTTCATCTAGTCGACTTATAACAGTCGTATGTGGTGCTTCTTGAACTACTTCTGGGTCTTCTTTAGCCTCATTAGAAATTTGAATCATTGCATCAACGAATTCATCTAGAGTTTCTTTAGACTCTGTTTCTGTTGGTTCAACCATTAAGGCTTCTTCCACATTTAACGGGAAGTATATTGTCGGTGGATGATAACCAAAGTCTAATAAGCGTTTTGCAATGTCTAATGTACGAACTCCTAATTTCTTCTGATTCTTACCTGATAGCACAAATTCGTGTTTACAATGTTGTTTAAATGGTAACTCATACTCATCTTGTAAACGACGCATCATGTAGTTCGCATTTAATACAGCATTCTCACTAACTTGTTTTAAGCCATCTGGACCCATAGAACGAATATAAGTATATGCTCTTACATTAATTCCGAAGTTGCCATAGTATGGTTTTACACGACCAATTGAATCTGGACGGTCGTTATCAAAGAAATACTTCTCACCATTACTTGTTAATACTGGCTTAGGGAGATATTTAGCTAACTCCTCTGATACACCAACTGGTCCTGAACCAGGTCCACCACCACCGTGAGGGCCTGTGAATGTTTTATGAAGATTCAAGTGAACAACATCAAATCCCATATCGCCAGGACGCGCATAACCCATAATTGCATTTAAGTTAGCTCCATCATAGTATAAACGTCCTCCGGCTTCATGAATGATGTTAGCCATCTCAACAATATGTTCTTCAAAAAGACCTAACGTATTTGGATTTGTCAGCATAAGAGCTGCCGTGTCATCACCCACAACACGTTTTAGGTCTTCTAGATCCACTAAGCCACGTTCATCTGATTTAACTGTAACTGCGTCAAATCCTGCAACGGTTGCTGAAGCTGGGTTCGTACCGTGCGCTGAATCAGGAACGATGACTTTCGTACGATTATAGTCACCATTCGCTTCATGGAAAGCACGAATCATCATAAGTCCAGTCCACTCACCATGTGCACCAGCTGCTGGTTGTAGTGTCACTTCGTGCATTCCTGTTATTTCAGCTAATGTTGTTTGTAAATCGTACATTAAACCAAGTGCACCTTGAACAGTATCTTCATCTTGATATGGGTGAATTTGACTTAGTCCTGGAATACGAGCAACATCTTCATTAATTTTAGGATTATACTTCATTGTACAAGAACCTAATGGATAGAAGCCTGAATCTACACCATGATTACGTTTAGATAGTGCGGTATAATGACGCATAATTTGAAGTTCACTTACTTCTGGTAATTCTGGTGCTTCAGAACGAATATAGTCAGGTCCAAATTCTTGATCGATGTCTACATCTGGTACATCATTTTCAGGTAAGCTATATCCAACTCTTCCTTCTTGACTGAGTTCAAAAATTACTGGGAAGTCTTTTTTATTAGCCATTGATATCACCCAATTCTTTTACAAATTGATCAATCTCTTCTTTAGTACGGATTTCAGTTACCGCAACAAGTAAATGCTGTTTCCAACCGTCTCTTACTCTTCCTAGATCAAAACCACCGATATACCCTTTATCAACTAATTTTTGATTAATTTCTTTAATATCTTTGTTAACTTTTACAACAAACTCGTTAAAGAATGGTCCAGTGTAAACAACTTCAAAACCAGCTTCTTCAAATTGCTTTTTAGCATAACGTGCTTTCTTCATATTTAGAACAGCCATCTCTTTAACACCTTGTTTACCTAATGCAGTCATGGCAACAGAAGATGCTAAAGCATTTAAAGCTTGGTTAGAGCAAATATTTGATGTAGCTTTATCACGACGGATATGTTGTTCACGTGCTTGTAATGTTAATACAAAACCACGTTGGCCCTCTTCATCTACTGTTTCACCTACTAAACGTCCTGGAACTTTTCTCATTAATTTCTTAGTCGTTGCAAAGTAACCACAATGAGGCCCCCCAAATTGTGCTGGAATACCAAAGACCTGAGCATCCCCGACAACAATATCTGCACCAAATTCGCCCGGTGGTGTTAAATAACCTAAAGCAAGTGGGTTACTAGATACTAACATCATCGTCTTTTTCTGTTTAGAAATTAATTCATTTACTTCTTTTAGAGGTTCAACTTGCCCTAAGAAGTTAGGGTATTGAAGTACAACACTAGCTGTATCTTCATCTAATTCTTGTTCCAATTGTTCTAAATCCGTTAAACCATCTTTTACATCAATCTCAACAATCTCAAGACCCGGTCCTTTTACATAAGTATGTATTACTTCTAACGACTCAGGATGGATTGCTTTTGATACTAGAACTTTCTTCTTTCTAGTTTGACCTGCAGATAAATTAACAGCTTCTGCTAGAGCAGTCCCTCCATCATACATAGATGAGTTAGAAACTTCCATACCTGTTAGTTCACTAATCATTGTTTGGAATTCAAAAATCGCTTGGAGCTCACCTTGAGAAATTTCTGGTTGATAAGGCGTATAAGCTGTATAGAATTCTGACCTAGAGATCACATGATCAACAATTGATGGGATATAGTGTTGATAAACACCCGCACCTAAAAAAGATGTATGGCTTTGTAAATTAACATTTTGATCTGCCAATTCCATTAGCTCTTTCTTTAATTCATGTTCATTTTTAGCAGGCTTTATTTTGAGCTCGCCGTTAAAGCGCACCTCTTTTGGAATATCAGCAAATAAGTCTTCAGTTGATTCAACTCCAATTGTCTCAAGCATCGCTTTTTTATCTTCTTCTGTCATAGGAATATAACGATGTTGCACGAACGGTCACCTCTCTTATTTTCTTTTATAAAATGGCGTTGGAACTACTTTTGCTTGTAGCGTTCTCTTTCTGACTTTTATTTCAAGTAACTCACCTTCATTAGCTAATTCGGTCTTGACAAGTGCCAAGCCAACATTTTTACCTAAAGTCGGTGATTGTGTTCCTGAAGTAACAAATCCAACAGGTTCACCGCCTTTTAATACTTCATAACCATGACGAGGAATTCCTTTATCAATCATCTCAATACCAACTAATTTTCGTTTTGGACCATTTTCTTTCTGTTCTGCCAAAACTTCCTTACCAATGAAGTCTGCATCCTTTTTCACCTTAACGGCAAAATTTAAGCCGGCTTCTATTGGAGAAATATCCTTTGAAAGCTCTTGGCCATATAAAGCTAGATTTGCTTCAAAACGAAGTGTATCACGAGCCCCTAAACCTACAGGTGTCACACCAAATTCTTCACCCGCTTCAAGAATGGCATTCCACAACTCAATACCACTTCTTTCTTGATCTATGTAAATTTCAAATCCATCTTCGCCAGTATACCCCGTACGAGAAACAATTGCTGTATGGTTTACGCCTTTAAATGCTACGTCCTGTTTAAAACGGAAAAATTTAATGTCACTAAGATCCTCATCTGTTAGCTTTTGAAGAATCGTCTCTGCCTTTGGCCCTTGAAGAGCTAACTGAACAAATTGATTTGAAACGTTACTTACTTCAACTGAACCTTCTACATGTTTTTGAACCCATTCGAAATCTTTTTCTGTATTTGCAGCATTTACAACTAATAAATACTTCTGTTCATCTAGTTTATAGACAATTAAATCATCTACTGTACCACCGTGTTCATAACACATCATCGTGTACTGTGCTTGATTAATCGATAATTTTGATACATCATTTGTTAATAATTTTTGTAGGAAATTCTCGCTATCAGATCCTTCAACTAAAATTTCCCCCATGTGTGATACATCAAATAGACCAGCTTTCTCCCGAGTTGCATGGTGTTCATCTTTAATTCCAGTAAATTGAACTGGCATTTCCCAACCACCAAAATCAACTGTTTTAGTGTTATAAGCTGGATAAATAGGTGTACGTTTTAACTCTCCCATTGCTCATCCCTCCGTTTTTAAGCATTAAAAAAGAGAATACCAAATTAAAGCATTCGGAATTCTCTGTCCTGTCACCTGAAAGTTTCATAATACATAGAGTATTACTTGCATCTTTGGTGGCTCTAACTCGAGCACTCTCCAGAGTAGCGTCCGACAAGAGTCTTTTTGCCTGAGAGATTCATACGCTTTTCGTACTTGCTCCGTCGGCGCCACAATTGTGGTCTCTCCCCTTGTCATCATTCGCCTGATGATATTCTATTTTTTGTACATAATAATACTATACTTGTGTCACATTATAGCATATGTCTGCTAGTAGTGTAAGCGACATCATATAATTTAAGTCACAACTTTAAGAAATTTATTAACAAATAAAATAATACACTAAGTTCTCATAGAGAGGAGTTTAGACTATGAGTATAATCATTCATGATGATGACTTACAATCTCTTGACGAAGATCTAAATCAATTTGAAATAAGTGATTGGGATACGTTTAAACAAGCGTATAAAGTAAGTCAGATGAAGATGAATTCTAAAGACACATTAACTTGTATGCAACATTTACCTGGTTTAGAGTTAATGCCACACCAATTAGACGCTGTTCATAAAGTACTCCACCAAATGCATGGACGTGCCATTCTAGCTGATGAAGTTGGACTTGGTAAAACAATCGAAGCTGGAGTTATTCTTAAGGAATTAATGGTTAAGAACCTAGTAAAAAAAGTATTAATCTTGGTCCCCTCTTCTCTAATCAGGCAGTGGGAAATCGAATTGCAACAACGATTTTATATACCAGCAAGGGCTAAACACCGTTCTTATCCATGGTATGCATACGATGTTGTCGTTTCGTCAATTGATTTAGCTAAAAAAGAACCACATGCTAGTGAAATATTATCACAAGAATACGATATGATAATCATAGATGAAGCACATCGTCTTAAAAATCCTAAAACTCGTAACTATCAATTTGTTAAACAAATAAAGTCTACTTATTGTTTGTTATTAACTGCTACTCCCATCCAAAATAAGATTGATGAGATTTACTACCTTATGTCAATCGTAAGACCGGGATTACTTGGTGATAAACAATCATTTAAACAAACTGTTCGTAATGAAAGAAAAGAAGACAGTCAAGCCATACAAACGCTTGTCAAACAATCTATGATTCGAAACAGACGAGCAGAAACAGCTAATGAATGGACAAAAAGAGATATTAATACGATACGCGTGGACTTTACAGACGAAGAAATGGAGTTCTATAACACATTAGAATCGTTAAATGTGAATCACTCTTTTACAGCTCTAACGTTACAGCGTGAGATTTGTTCGAGTCGTGAAGCTTGTTATGAAACCATTAGACACTCTGACTGGAGTAATGATTTTAAAAAGGAATTAATGTCTCAAATTGAACAATTACCACATCATTCTAAAGCTTTAAAAACAGTTGAATTTGTAAAATCTATAAATGATAAGTGTATTATTTTTACAGAGTATAAGTCTACACAAATTTATTTACAGTGGTTATTACAACAAAATGGGATCTTTTCAGTTACATTTAACGGCAAATTCCGTAAAAGTAAAAAAGACTGGATGGTTCAACTATTTAAAAATAAAGCACAAGTGTTAATAGCAACTGATGCTGGTGGAGAAGGGTTAAACTTACAATTCTGTAACCATATGATTCATTACGATCTACCTTGGAATCCAATGAAGCTTGAACAAAGAATTGGTCGCATTCACCGATTTGGTCAAACAAAAGATGTCAATATTTATTATATGGTGCTTAATAATACGATTGATGAACGTGTATTAAACTTACTTTACGATAAACTTGATTTATTTAAAGATGTCATTGGAGAACTTGATCAAATCCTTAGTCAATTAGGTATAAATAGTCTTGAGGAGGAGATTGTAGATATTGTAAAAGATTCACGTTCTGAAAAAGAAGCTTCTATTAAAGTTGACCACTTATTCTCCGTTATTAGTGACAGTCAGGTAGAAAGGAATATAGCTAATGAATCAAGCTGAAATTCATGATTTCCTAGTGCAATTCTTTTACAAACGAAATGCCACAATTGAATATAATGACACTGGTATCCTTAAGGTGAAATTAACAGAAGAGTTAGATCAACGATTAATGAATCGCCCTTTTTACTGGCAATACGTTAAGAAACTCGGCTATAAAGGTGACCCCATGTCTGTTACATTTATATCTGATGAGAATAAAAAGGCAGAAAAAGGTGAGTGGATTCACTACGGATCACCAAGACTAGAGCAGCTCTTTCAAGTGATCCTAGAAGAGGGAAAATATACTGAACTGTTTGAACAAACACCCACTGAAGAACGCCAACCACTCCATCCCTGGTTTGTATGTAACTTAATGGTACGATATCAAGGAGCTTATACACATGATGAAATGGTCAGTGTTGGTGTCTATTTAATCAATGGGACAATGCGTTTTAAAATGATGGATGAATTACTGGACGAGGCATTTTCAAAAATAATTCCAGACTTAAGTTATAAAATCCCCCCCATTATCTCAAGTAAAAGAGCTGTAATGATGATTAATGAAGAAATCAAACATAGAATCAAGGAAAAATCATTATCTTTTGCCAAGCAATCAGAGGAAATATATCAGAAAGAAATGGATATGACCAACCAACTTTTCCAAGAACGTGAAGAGGAAGATGGTGAGTTATTAAAAGAAAATATAGAGAAACAAATTTATGATCGTTTATACCCAAAAGTGCATTTAAAGCTAATAAATTGTGGGCTGTTCTATATAACAGAAGCTCGTTCTAAAAAAATGATGTCTGTTCATTAAAAATTGCATTTTTAAGTTTTCTCACCGATTTTTCAACTTTTTATTATGAAAACGGTGAGAAAACTTAATTTTTTATTAGAGAAAAATAAATTTTTATAGGTTTTGACGTAACAATTTAACTATATTATAACTTTAACTGTGAAATGATTAGATTAACAGACTCACTAACTGATAATTCGTCAGTTTCAATGGTTAAATTAGACACTTCTTCGTAAAAGGCCTGTCTACGATTGAACAGCTCTAGACGTTTAACGTATGGTTGATTCCATAACGGACGAGATTGATCTCCTTCAAGTCTCTGATAAATAGTATTTAAGCTTGCTTTTAGAAACGTTGTATAATCTTGTTTTTTCAAGAAATCCCTATTTTGTTTTAACTCTACAATTCCCCCGCCAGTACTAATTACTTGATTATGTTGTATTACTTTATTTAAGATTTCAGATTCTAATTTTCTAAAATGACCTTCCCCATACAATTCAAATATTTTAGGAATGGTTAAACTTGTTTCTTCTTCAATCAGCTGATCTGTATCAACAAAAGGCAGGTTTAACCTATAAGATAACTCTTTACCAATTGTAGATTTTCCTACTCCCATGAAACCTATTAAAACTATTGAATTCATTTTATACACCTACTTTTGTAATTAAGGGGGATTGCCTAATGTTTTCTCCAGACAAATATTCATACAAAATGCTAAGTAAAGCGATCGATAAGTCAGCATCAGATATTCATTTTACTCCTAAAGATCATCACATTGAGGTCTACTTTCGTGTAAATGGTTATCGATGGTTTTATGAATCACTCTCTATGAAATCTTATCATAATTTGCTAAGGTTTTTTAAGTTCAATTCTGGTATGGACATTGCAGAAAAACGGTTACCACAAAACGGAACTATTTTACATCAAACAAAATGGCACAGTTATGATCTTAGGTTATCAACACTACCTACAAAAGTGACGGAAAGCTTGGCTATCCGTATAATTCCAAAAGATGTTTTCCCTAATATTGAAAGCTTATTTCTATTTCCTAATCAAGCGAAACACCTTTTAAACTGGATTAATCACCGAGCCGGAATGCTTCTGTTTACTGGCGCGACCGGGTCTGGGAAAACAACCACAATGTATTCTCTAATTCGAAAATCTATAGAGTTATATGGCTACCAAGCAATCACACTAGAGGATCCAGTTGAACAACAAGTAGATAATTTGCTTCAAGTACAAGTCAATGAAAATTCCGGATTCAGTTATGATGTCGGATTAAAAGCAGCCTTAAGACACGACCCTGACATTATCTTAGTAGGTGAAATTCGAGATGAAAATACTGCAAAATTTGCTTTTAAAGCTGCATTAACAGGGCACTTAGTATTGAGTACGATTCATGCAAAAGATGCATTCGGAACCATTTCTCGCCTTAAGGCTATGGGCCTATCAGATATCGATCTTCAGGAAACGATTATAGGTATAGCTTCGCAGCAATTATTGACAATATCTCAGCCATTTAAGCGACCGTCTATAAGGAGAGCTGCTATTGCGGAGATATTATCAGGAAAAGCCTTATCAAAAGCCATCGAAGGTGTTCCTCCGTCCCATCAAGAAGGTTACCAATCGTTTCAATCTTTAAGGAGGAAAGCTTATGCATTGGGATTTATTAAACAGACGTCATGAAAGTAGCATTAATCTAACTAAGCAAATACAATTTCTCGACCGATTATCAAAATTATTAAATAAACATTATCCATTAAAACAAGCATTAGAATTCATGCATTTCGATCCGCATCTTAATGAACTATCTAAAAAGTTCTCAATTTTATTACTTAGAGGACATCCGATTGATCAATGTTTTAAATTTCTACGCTTTAACCCTTTAGTTATCTCATATATTAAATTTTCATTAGAGTCTAGTCACTTCCATGAACATATTAACCACTGCACTCAGCTAATGAAATTAAGGTATGATCTACAGACGAGATTAAAGAAATCTTTAAGATACCCATTATTGCTACTTGTAATAAGTATCGTTTTATTTTTAGGCATGAGTTATTATTTGTTTCCCTCCCTTACCAAAACATTTGCTAATTTTGGACAAAATCAATCTATAATTTTTATTAATGCTTTAATATCTATTTTTAATTTAACTCTGATACTTATTTTGATATTAATCTTATCTGTTATAGTATTTATCTTTTATATTAAGCGCTTATATGTCGAAAGACGATTAACTCTTATTATGAAACTACCCATTTATCGTTACATCTATAGCTCGTTTATTAGCCTACAACTCTCTTATCAACTCTATGCGCTCCTTCATAGTGGGAAAAATATAAAAGAAGCTTTAATCTTACTAAAAACTCAAAATGAAATTGATACTGTAAAATACTATGCATCAGTAACACTTGAACAATTATCAAAGGGAAATAGTTTTTATGACTCTATTAAGGACCTTCCTTTAATACAAGAAGAAATGAAATGGCTTATTAGCAGAAGTGATGAACAGGGGACATTAAGCTACGATTTGAAACAATATTCTACTATATTACTCGAAACTTTCGAAGAACGTATTAAACAATTAATCATGTTAATCCAACCTATTCTTTATATTATTGTAGGTATTTTGGTGATTACTATCTATGCACTAACCATATTCCCTATTTATAAATTGATTCAACAAATATAAGGAGGAAAATTGAGATGTTCAAATCCGAGAAAGGTTTTACTTTGATTGAAATGTTGATTGTGTTAATGATTATTTCGTTTTTATTAATTTTAGCTGTTCCAAATATTACAGATTACAACAATACTGTGGAAGATAAAGGTTGTGAAGCTTATGAAGATTTAGTACGCAGTGAAGTGCAATTGTTCAAAATTAAGGAGGATCAATACCCTAGTGATTTAACTAACCTTTCTTCTATCGACTCTACAAGTGATAATGTATGCTTAGAAGGCGCATCAATTGTTAATGGTGAAGTTATTTTTAACAATGAATAGAGTGCGAGGTTATACACTAATTGAGACCCTAATTGTCCTTTTTGTCATCTCAGTTTTAATTACTATATCAATGAGTCGATATTATTTCGAGGACCATGAAGATCCACCAAAAGAATTCTTTCAACAATTTGAAAAAGATGTTTTCTATTCTCAACAGAAAGCTGCAACATATCAAATACCCATTTCTATTACGATAAATTCATCTGACCGTCAATATCTGATACACGACTCTACCCAACAGCCAAGTGTCATGACACAATCTTATCATCCAGATATTAGAATTTACTTATCAACATTGAAAAACCCTATAAGATTTAACACTGACGGTACTATAATTAATCCAGGCAAGATGGTGCTTTATTATAAAGATGAACAATACAATATTACGTTTCCGTTTGGAAAAGGAAGATTTTATGTTACTAAGGTGTCATAGAGGATATATTTTATTTGATTTACTACTTACATTGTCTTGTATTATCTTATTTACTTCGTTCCTCTTCCCCTCAATAAATAGTTTACTTAAATTACAGCATGATCATAATCAATATTTTTTAGCAGATGAAATGTACAATAAAATTTTAAAAGAAAATATTATAACAAAAGATTTTGATAGCGTTGATAACTCTATATTTTACAAAGATAAAAATTTCAAAATCGATCTTACACATTATAATGAACACGTTTTACTAATTTGTATAAACTGGGAAAATCATAAAAAATTAAAAGAGAGTATATGCCGTTATGTACCTACTTAATAATAAAGGAATTACCTTGCTTCCTCTTCTCATTTCAATTTCTTTTTTAACTGTTATTACACCTTTTCTAGTTCAAATGTTGAAGTTTGTATTATCAATCGAGCCGTTGTATGTTTCTACCGACTCAGAGTTAAGGCATGTGCATTTTCATATTCAAAGTGAACTGAATAAGTCCATTGACCAACAACTTGAAACAAATTCAATAACTTTTATTAACCATGACGGTTCAACTGTTAAATATGAGCTTTATCATAACCTTGTTAGGAGAAGAGTAAATGATACTGGTCATGAGATTATAATAAGAGATGTGAAAGAATTTAAAATGACTCCTTTAACAGAAGAAGCATTTATAATAACCATTTCGAAAGGAGAAAGGCAAACATTTGAAAAGATATATTTTAAACAAGTCTTTTACTAAGATAATCACAAAATCAAAAGAAGAATCAGGTATTCTCTTTCCTTACGCACTTACCATTATGTTAGTCGTATCATCATTTATACTATTATCTTGGCAAAATGAAAAAGATCAATTAAAGCATATACAATTATTAAACGATCAAGAAACTATTCAAAACCTTATCCAAATTGCTTTACATGAATTTTCATATACACTCGACACATTAGAGCCAAGTGATGTTAAACAGTCATTAAAATTTGATTATATGACCGGTTCAGTGGTTATTAACTATAACCTTTCATCTCAAAGTAAATTAAGATTAGAGTTAATTGTCAAATTAGCAGATCATGAAGAGCCTTCATATACTCACGTAACACATTGGAATGTATAAAAACTTATATAGATGTTATAATAATAATTGTAAATTGGGCCATAGCCAAGCGGTAAGGCAACGGGTTTTGGTCTCGTGATGCCCAGGTTCGAATCCTGGTGGCCCAGCTTATATTTTATTTAGGAAATACTTGTTAATGTACATAAAATGTTCATTTACATTTAATTTGGATTCATATATAATGTTTTTGACAACATTCCTGTAAAAGGAGGAAAAAAATATGCCACGAATGTTTCGAGTAATCGCGTTTTGGACAGGAATCTTTACGGCGATGTTCTACGCTGGTGGTATGATTCAGTTATCACTGTTATTCTTAGCGCAAACTGTTTTCTTTTTAGGAATTGGATACTTAAACCTTTCTGAACGTCTTTATATGTATATTTTTGGCGCGTACTTAACTGTTTTCATGGTGGGCTTCACTTACTATGTAACATTCCTTTTAGAACCTGGATTTGCGCACTAATTAAAGGATGGCTAACAACAGCCATCCTTTTTTATATTCTTTAATGATCGTCATAACCAAATTATTGGAGAAACGGATTATGATTCTTTTCCTTCTCAATTGTCGTGCTTGGACCGTGTCCAGGATAAACGACTGAATTTGCAGGTAATGTAAGAATTTTGTTTTTAATGTTTTTAATCAATTGATCATGTTGACCAAAAGGTAAATCCGTTCTGCCTATACTGCCGTTAAAAAGCGTGTCACCTGCGACAAGAGTTGAGTCTTCTTTAAACCAAAATGAAATACTTCCAGGTGAATGTCCAGGTGTATGAAACACGTCAAATGAGAAAGAGTCAATTTCAAAAAAACCTTCCTCAAGATAAAATTCTGCAGGTTCAGTACTATAGATTTCACCCACACCAAATAATTTAGAACCATTAAAGCTAGGATTTGTTAACCACTCTTTCTCTTCTGAATGCATATATACTGGTATATCATAGTTTTTCCTTAAAGGGTCAACAGCTCCAATATGGTCAAAATGAGCATGCGTTAATAAGATAGCAATAGGTTTAATATCTTGTTCTATAAAGTGCTGATCTAATATGTTATAATCTCCTCCTGGATCGATCACAAGGGCTTTCTTATCGCTCTCTATTATATAGCAGTTTGTTCCTAGAAGTCCTAATTCAAAATGTTTAATGTTCACAATTTTGTCCCCCTTTTAATAGGCTAATTTTACTTTATCACTCGACAGTATGATAATTTTTGTATAAAATATACTAGAGTATGATACGTTATAAATCAAGATATTAAATTAATGAACAACAAGTTTGATCAAGGAGGCAACAACTAAATGGTATTAGGAATTATTTTCTTATTTGTCGCTATCTTAAGCTTTATTGCCGTTTTTAGAGAACTGAAACGTCGTAATGTATTGGCTATTTTATTCGCAGGAGCTTCTGCTGCTGTATTCGGTTGGTTCTCAGTGATGACCATTTATTCTGAACTAATGAATATGCTGTAAATCTTAACTACAAACACGTTTAACGGCTAACATTAACTTGTTAGCCGTTTTTCTTTTGAATTTCTTCAAGATCAAGTAATTGCATATGTTCATTGTAGAAGAAACGATACATAATTAACGATACTATAATGGCACTGACTGAAACAGACGAAAATATGCTGATTGAAATGACTAACTGATATTTAATCGCAACAATCGGCTCAACTCCGCCTAAGATTAAACCGGTCATCATCCCAGGTAGTTGCACAAGTCCAATCGTTTTTAGTTGGTCAATATTAGGTATTAATGCAGCATTTAATGTCCGTCTAACAGAAAGATGAGATGCTTGTTTAGGAGTAGCGCCTAAAGATAAAGCAGCTAGTAACTTTCCTCTATTTGTGCTGAATTCAGCTTTCATTCTCTCCAGCGATAATCCCATGGCAACCATACTATTCCCTATTACCATACCACTCATCGGGATTACCTCTTCGGGTGTGAATGACACCATATCGAAACCTAGCCATAACGCTAATACAAAGACTTCTATTACAATAAGACCACCAAGTATGGTGATAAATACATTGGGTAGTTCTTTCCCTTTCTTTCTAGCATGAAAAGTAGCGATTGTAATCATAACACTCAACATAATAGGAATCCCTATTATAGGTTCCAAGTTAAATAAATAAGTTAAAATTATACCAATTAAAAATAATTGCAAAGCCCCTCTAACTGAAGACCAAACTATATCTTTTTTAAGGCCAAGTTGATAAAAATATGAAATGGTAAAAGGGATCATCACAAAGACGATTAAGACTAATAAAGAAAAATTTGAAACATCTCTATCCATAGCTGCCTCCTATTGGTTCGTTGTAAAACTTTTAAGTTCATTTGTTTTAGGATTCTCTAACATTTCAGGTAATGGTCCATCTTCAATAATTTGTCCATTCTCTAAATATATTCCCCTAGTACCTAATCGTTTAGCTTGCTCCAAATTATGCGTAACCATGATGACGGTTAAATCATTACGATTGATTAAATTAATAAGATCTTCTTCAATTCGTTCTATGTTTTGATCATCAAGTGCACTGGTCGGTTCATCTAGTAATAATACCTCAGGCTTGTTAGCTAATGTTCTAGCTAAAGACACACGTTGTTTTTCCCCACCTGACAGTTCGTCTATAGGCTTATCCAAATAAGATGCAGGTAAGTTTACATAATCTAATAGCTTCTTAACGTTATCTGGCTTCCATTCATTAAACAATTTAGGACCATACCCTAAATTATCTTCTACTGTTTCAGGAAACAAATAAGGCTGTTGTAATACTAATCCAACATTCTTTCTTAGTTTCGTGATGTCATGTTCACCTATATTCTGTCCATTATATTGTATCTCTCCCTGTTCGGGGTCATCTAAACGATTAAATAAATGAAGTAATGTCGATTTCCCGGAACCTGATGGTCCAAATAACATCACTCGTTCACCTTTTTCAATCGTCAAATTTACATTATTTAATATTCGTCTATTTACATTAGACATTTTAAACGTAATTTGGCTCATATTATATGTTCTCTCCATTTTCCAGAATATACCCACTCAGATATAAAGATACTAAAAAAAATGAGGCTGCTCAAGTAACAGCCTCATTGCTTATTCACCTTCTGCAGATTCTATAACTTCACCACGATCAAAATCATAGAAACGAAGTAGGTCACCATAAATCATTTCATCTGAATAATTTAATTCTTTAGTTGCAGCTTCTCGAATTGGGTCACAATTGACCTCTTCTACTGCTTCACCTGACTCATTGTCATAGCACATGCCTGCTGCATAGACATAATCGTTACCAATCACTCGCCCATCCCTAAAGGCAATAAAGTCTTTTCGATCTTCGGGCTGATCAAATAAATTGCTACCAAAACGAATGTCTTCATCTAATTCGATTCCAAGCATTTTTAATATTGTTGGTTTATAGTCAATTTGACCAGTTAAAGTTGAGATAGTCCTTGAATCATCATGTCCAGGAATGTGAATGATAAACGGAACTCGTTGGAGTTTTGCGTCCTCATAAGGCGTAATCTCTTCACCTAAATATTCGCCTAACTCCTCATTATGATATGAGGGAACTCCATAGTGATCTCCACCAATAATGAAGATGGTATCTTCATACAACCCTTCTTCCTTCATCGTTGCAAAGAATTCCTCTAAAGCCTCGTCAGTATAACGAACGGTTTGAAAATATTGATTTAATGTTACTGAATCAGATTCATATAGTGGTAAATTTGCTTCAGATTCAGGAATATCAAATGGAAAATGGTTTGTTAACGTAATAAACTTGGCATAGTAAGGGTCGTCTAATTCTTTTAGTATATCTACCGATTGATCAAAGAATATTTTGTCATTTAACCCCCAACCAATCTCATCTTCTTTTGTAAATTCATAGCTTTCTATATCAAAATATTCTTCATAGCCCAAAGTCTCGTACATAACATTGCGATTCCAGAAACTTGCATTATTTGCATGAAACACATAAGATTTATAATCTCTTTTATTATTTATAATTTCTGGAAGTCCATAATATTCATTTTGAGCGTGTGTAAAGAACGCAGCACTATTGGGTAATGGATAAAGACTATTGTCTAATAGAAATTCATGATCCGACGTTTTACCTAACGCTGTTTGATGATAGAAATTATCGAAATAGTAACTGTCCTCAATTAAATCGTTTAAGAATGGTGTAATCTCTTCACCATATACTTCTCGGTTAATGACAAACTGTTGAACAGATTCTGCAGCAATGTATACAATGTTTTTTCCTTCAGCAACATTTTCAATATCAATTTTTTGATTTGCATCCTTAGAGTCTTCCACTGTTTCTTTTACATACTCTTCAATTTCATTGAATTCTGATCCATCTGCAAACAGGCGTTTAGACTGCATCGAAGCAGTAATAAATGCATCATACCCATGAAATGTAAAGATACCTACGTTTTTAACTAAATATTCACGGTCAAAACCACGCTTAAATAACATTGGACGTTCAATCTCTGCTAAAACTAAATTTAGAATTACAACAGAAAGACTAACCGTCACAATACGTCGTTTAAACAGTTTAGAAAAAGTTTTCACAGGGAATGCTTCTTTTCTTGCTAAATAAAATATAAGAGCCACATCTAATATCAAAAATAAATCTTCGATGTGAATTAAGGAAATCATACTTCCACCTAAATCACCCACATTATTAACTTGCATTAATGTTGGAAGTGTGATGAAGTCAGTAAAATTGCGATAGTACATCAAGTTTGCAATTAAAATAAATGTCATCACAATAGTGGTAATATAAATAAACTTCTTCTGTCGTCTTTCTTTAAACCAAACTCCAATCGCAAAGACAAAGAAGCTAAAAGCAAATGCGTTTATAAATAAGATGATTTCCTGAAAAGCTGATTCAATTGATAAATTAAAATAAAAACGATAAACAATATAGGTTTTTAAACCAATTAACACTGCAGCTATTATAAATAGTGGTATTTTTTTAATACGTTCCATAAGATGAACCTCCAGTTTCTTTCTCTCCTTAACATTAGACGAGTGAAAGAAAGAAAAGTTTCACAAAATATATTATTAACAGATATATCCTTAAATTCAAGTATTATAACGCAAACTCCCACATTTTATTCTAGTCCTTTTTTCTCATTTTTAATAATAGCGAGTGCGTCCATATATTTCTTAGTACTGATCATTCGATTTTCAAACAAACTTTTAATTTCATCTTCCATTAAATTTAAGTCAGCTAATCGATCTCCAATATAAACAAATATACCGAATTGTTTTAATAATTTCCTTACGTCTATTATATTATTCATAAATTTCTTCCTTTAATAGTTCTATAGTCGCATTAATCCTAATTTAAACATAATTGTAATAGCAACCAAAGTTAAAATTCCTGTACTAATTTGAAATGTAAAAGATTTCTTTTTTGGTAAATGAACGATTTGGGATGCTAAAAAGCCACCAATCAAACCGCCAATATGTGCCCCATTATCAATTTGAGGTACTGATAAACCGAATACGATATTAATTCCTATTACAATCATTAAATTCATGCCCATTGTCTTGAAGAAAATTTCTCTATTGTGTAAACCAAAAAACAATAATGCACCAAAAAGGCCAAATATAGCACCAGAAGCTCCTGCAGAAACAGAATCATTTGTAGCAAAGCTTGCAACACTTCCAAAGACTCCTGCAACGAAATATATAAAGAAAAAGCGCTTTGTACCATAAATTTTCTCTGTTAACTCCCCTAAATAATATAGGGCAATCATATTCATAATTAAATGGATCACACCTATATGTAGGAACATTGAAGTAATAATTCTCCAATACTCCCCATCTGCAATATATGGGTTATACTTAGCGCCCCATTTAACCAAATTCTCTACATTAGTACTACCGCCACTATTTTCAACTAACATAAATATAAAAACATTAATCGCTAATAAAAATAATGTCAACCGAGTTTTACCAAACGAAAACGTTTCTTTTAATTCTTTTTGCTTTTTATATAAATCTGCATGGATTTTTTGTTCTAAATAAATAGATTGCCTTTCCTGCTCTTCAACTCCAGGGTAATTTGCCAATAAATTTTGATTTAAACCAGGTAGTTGCTCTGTCACTCGATACCATTCTTCTTCTCGATCTTGCTGATTTAAATAATACATCGTTACATCTGTCGATTTGTGATGACGGATTGGCATCGTCCGTTTAAGGTTCTCCCAATTATCAACGGGGACTAGATCAGCAATATAAATAAAGTGAAGATGAATGTTTTTCCCTTTGAATAACTGTTTTTGTTTTAGTATAGATGACATTCTCTGTTCTAAATCTCTTTTTAGTTGATTAGACCAATCATAAGTCCGATGCAGTAACCTTACAATATGATTTTCTTTTCGATCTATGCGTTGCAATATATATTCATCACGTTCTTCTGATTTATAAACCAAATTGTACTGATTGTCTAATAAATGACTTAATATCTTCATTAAAGTAAACCGCTCTGTAACAAACAAAATAACAACTCCTCTAACCATTCACCTTCATCTATATGTATTTCAATTTACCTTGTTAAAATTTCTGCAATTTGTTCATATGTTAAACGATTGTGTAACTCAAACTCACCTAATTGAACCCCTCGACTATAACCCTCTTCTTCCATGAATTGACTAAATGACTGCGCATCATCAATTATATTCAATTGCTCTAATTCTGATGCTATATCATTTAATGTCATTCCACTTTCCACTTCAAATATAAATTTCTCTGTTGATTCTTGTTCAGAATCAGTTTCACTTTCGTTAATTTCATCTATTTCAGATTCTAATTGTTGTTTTTGCCTCACTAAATCTTCGTATTCTTGACCATTCACTACAGCAAAACCTCTGTTTTCTAAATAATCTTTGGCATCTTCATCTGTTAAGGAAACCTCTGTTTCAGATGACTCATTGTTAGGTTTTTCAGTTTGTATATAGATAAATCCCAAAAGAACACTTGCTGTTAATAGGCCAATTGAAAATGCTTGTATTATGGGTCTCATGTTGATAGCTCCTTATTTAAAAGACTCATTTTTTTGGAGTTGATTAATAATCACTCTAATATCTTCTTCTTTTAATCCTGTCTTACTACAGATTTCATTTAATGTGTACCCTTGTTCATATAATTGTCCAATATGTAAAACAATGGTAGGCTCTTGGTCTGGTCGTGTCGTTTTTTTAACAGAGCTCTTTGGATTGTAAGATTTATAAGGATCCACTAATAACTCTTCTTCTAACACTTTAATTTTATTTTTTAAGATATACCCTTCCTGCATTGATGAAATAGATAAATCTTCAATTTGTTGATCTAATTCATCAAACCTGTTATTCGTAAAGAAAGATAATATTAATAGCACAACACTGATAGCTATTATAGTTATAATTGCTACGATCAATTGTTTCACCTCTTTTTCTATATCTATTATTAGTTTAACACTTCTTATTTTATAATAGAATAATATCCATAAAGGTTCATTTACAATTCTTTCTTGAATAATTTGTCGTGATTTGGTATGATGATGTAGTCAAAAATGATTGTAATTGCAGAAATGGAGGGAATTCACATGCGTGTACAAGTAACTTTAGCATGTACAGAATGTGGTGATCGTAATTATTACACTACTAAAAATAAACGTACAAACACTGAACGTATCGAAATGAAAAAGTATTGCCCAAGAGAAAAACAACATACGCTACACCGTGAAACGAAATAAACAGTAGGGATTATTCCTGCTGTTTTTTTATACTATTAAACATAAAAGTAGGGATTCTTCATGTATAAAGAGACCTTTCGTGTTCTAAGCAAACGATTATTAAGGCAGATTCAAAAAGAACAAAAAAAGCAATATCTAATAGACATCACCACAAGACTTTATGAAACACAGTGGTGGCAGGATGCAAATACAATCGCCATCACCATTGCTAGAGAAATTGAGTTAGACACATTGCCTATTATTGAATATGGCTGGAAACAAGGGAAACAAATGGTTATTCCAAAATGCTACCCAGATACTCATGAGATGGATTTTTACACATTCACTAACCAATATGAATTAGAAAATGTGTACCTTGATTTATACGAACCAAAAGAAGATCCAACAAAATTTGTAAAGCCTTCCGATATTGATTTAATAATTGTACCAGGGTTGCTATATGACCAACATGGCTATCGAATTGGTTATGGCGGAGGTTATTATGACAGGTACTTAGCAAACTACAAAGGTACTAAAATATCCTTAGCGATGGAGCAGCAGATAGTCAAACACGTTCCACACGATGATTATGATATACCTATAGATGCTGTCATAAGTGAAAAGAATATATATGCTTGATATACTAAGGGCTACTCCTTTTACATCAGGAATAGCCCTTTAAATAATTATTATTATTATTCTTCAGAATCTGTTTCCTCTTCTTCGTCATCCGAATCTGTGTTTCCAGATTCACGCTCTTCTTTTAATTCGAAATAGGCGTCTAGTGCTTTTCTTCCAATATTTAAATTGATTTTATTATTATTATCTTTACCTGTATGTGGCACCATAATAGCAAATGCCACTTCTGGATCCTCATATGGTGCAAATCCAACTAGTGATAGATTGTTGGTCTCTGTACCTTTACCTTCTTCATATACAGTTACTTCAGCTGTACCTGTTTTTCCTGCTGGGTTGTATGAAGGATTATCGCTAAATGCAGAATAAGCAGTACCCCCAGGTTCTTGAAAAACTTGGCGGAAACCTTCCAGCACTCTGTCCAAATATCGCTCATCCATTTCTATTTTGTTTAATACTTTAGGTTTATTAGACTCATAAACAGTACCTAATCCTTCTGTATCAGATGGATTATGAAGTTGTTTAACTAATCGTGGTGCCATTCGGTAACCACCATTTGCAATTGTTGAGACATATTGAGCTAGTTGAATTGTGGTGTAAGCTTCAAACTGACCAATAGCCATATCTAGCACCTCACCAGGATCAACCGATCTAGATTTATCACTACCTCTAACCCCAATTGCTTCATAAGGGTAATCGACACCTGTTTTAGTACCTAAACCAAACTGCTTAAAATAATTTGATAAGAGTTGGTATCCTTCACCGTTATATGACAATCTCTGTTTTGGAATATAATCCCAGTGCCCGCCTAATCGCATAGCAGTTCGGAACATATAAACGTTTGAAGATCGCTTTAAAGCCGTTATATCATCTGGGGAACCTAAAGTAGATGTCCAAGAACCTTTATCAGGTGTTCCTATGAATTGTAGTCTTTGATCTCGGAATCTAGTACCCGGTTTAATGACTCCCGAATCTAAGCCTGCCAGTACTGTTGCTCCTTTAATCGTCGATCCAGGTGGGTGCTGATTGTGAAAAACACGATAAGGTTCATGACTGAATTCTCCACTTTCCCGATCATAATATTGGCCTGATACTGCTAAAACTTCACCCGTTTTTGGATCCATCATAACAGCCATAGCACTGTCCACATATCTATTTACGTAAGGCTGGTTTGTAATCGTTTCTTTAAGCTCTTCTTGAACTATTGAATCTAACCTTTTTTGTAATTCCATATCAATAGATAACATTAAGTCTTTACCACGATTACCTTCACGTACTAATTCGCTTTTAATGACTTCTCCGCTTGAGTTCGTCACGTGTTTGCGAATTTCTTTTTGTCCTTGTAAATATGACTCGTAATGTTCCTCAAGTCCACTTTCCCCTACTCGGTCATTCAAGCTATAGTTACGTGCCAAATAATTATTCATTTCATCTCTTGGCAATCCTTTATTACGGCTAGTTATATTACCAATAAGATTAGATAAAGTTGGATGATGCACTTTGACTCGGTCCCAATCAGTAGAAACACTGATACCAGGTAAATTATGTGCGTTCTCTGCAATTACAGCGTACTCTTCTTTTGTAATTCCCTCATTTTTAATAACATGAGGTGTTAGCTGAGTAGCTTGATCTAACTCGCGTTTAATTGCAATAACTTCCATCTCTTGATCGGTAATAGAATTAAGGTCTTCTTCAGTAATTTTATCTAATACGAGTTGATATTGTTCACTGTCACTTAAGGTCATTTCACTATTTGTTAGCCTAGAATAAGCTTCTTCTTTATTTTTCAAGATCCAATAATCTTTAATGTCACGTTCAGTTACAGAATCTGTATCTTCCATTGTCATGTAGTGAACAAGGTTTTCTGCAATTTCTAAATTATCTTCTGGTTGCACATTACGTTTAGGTGTATACGTAATGGCGTATTTCAAATCATTATCTACCACAATCTCGCCATTGCGATCATACATTTTCGCTCTAGGTACAGGTGTCCTAGAGGTTACATCTTCTGTTCGGTCTATTTCAGCTTGAGCATCTTCACCGTGTAAAATTTGTACAACACCCAATTGTAATATTAGCAGCGAAAATAAAATAAATATCACAAAAAAAAGCACATTTAAACGAAGGGGCAAATGTGATTTATTCTTTTTCTTTTCTGTCAATGCTTTCTCCTCCCCCTTTAAATCTACTCTATATTATAACACCCTTTCTATTTGACAAAAAGATATTTCATCAATTGTTCATTAAGTATGATGTTTTAGCTTGTGAATTCTAAAAACAATAATTCCCGAAACAAAATAGCCAATTCCGAAAATAACAACTGAATACTTCATCCAAACGTCTGCAGAAATAACCAATAATCCTATAACGAACAAAATCAACGAGATCGTACGTCCACTATTTAATATTATGTCTCTAAAAATAATATACTCTACACGATTATCCTTGGCATTTTTTGCTTGTCCAATAATATCATAAGAGACAGATGTGTATGGAGCAAAGAATAACGGTAAAAACACACCTAAGATTCCCGCATAAATATAAAAGTCCACTGGCTCATCTGAAATCAATAGCCAGAATACTGATATAAATAAAAAGATACTCCCAATAAAAATGAGTATTTTTCGGTTGTCAGGTTTAACGATTCTCGCTACGATTTGATACATCACGAAAGAAGCAATCGCATAAATCATGTTATAAATCCCCACAATTAATTCGCTTTGCGTTCCTAAATACACCCATAAACCGATTAAAAATAAGAATATGCCCTCTCGCATTCCCTGAAACAAATGCGCTGTTAACATCCAAAACCACTGACGATTTTCCTTACTTTCCTTTATAACTTCTCGTATGTTGTACTCCCCGTCTGTTTTCCTTCGTTCAAGAAAAATACTGAAAATAATCGCCATTATAAATAAAACAAATGAAATAAAGAATATGGTTAAGTACCCTTTATATCCTGTTAAAGCGGTAATAATCCAACCTGCTGACACTGGTCCTACAATTCCACTCAGTGATTGCAAAGCTCCAAACATACCATTGAAGAAATCCCTAGTGTATGGTTCAGTTACTTCAAAAATTAAAATATTATAGGCTAACCAAAATAACCCATAACCAGTACCTATTAAAATTCCTAATACGTAAAATAGGTCAGATGCTTTTGTGCTTAATAATAAGACAGAAATAAAAAAGACTGAAATAACAAAGATACCAGTCCTGAGAATAATCACACGATCTATTCGTTTAACCCATTTGCCCAATAAAACAAATATTAATGTTTGAGCAACGTATATGCACAAGTTGTATAAAGCTAATATCAATAAGTCTTCTGTTTGTTTCCATAGAAATATATTTACAAATATATTTGATAAGTAAATCCCAAGTGTATATAACAAACCAATGACTAATAATAACTTGAGGTTTTTCTTTTCATGATCGCTGACATCAGATAACCTTTTAGAAAACATAAAATCCCTCATTTCCTAACCTATATTTTTAACAAAAGAAATGAGTCTATACGCTAATCAAATTGAAACCAATTATGAAATTAAATCGTCTTGGGTAAGTCATATAATTTCGAACACACAAAAAACACCAAATGTGATTAATAATCACATTTGGTGTTTCCATTCACATAATTAACAGATCCAGTTAATATTTCATTAATTACTTAGCTTCTTCATAACGCTTAGCAACTTCATCCCAGTTAACAACGTTCCAGAATGCAGCTACATAATCAGGGCGTTTGTTTTGATATTTTAAGTAGTATGCATGCTCCCAAACGTCTAGGCCTAGGATTGGAGTTACACCTTCCATTATTGGAGTGTCTTGGTTAGGAGTAGATGTAATTTCTAACTCGCCATTTTTAACTACTAACCATGCCCAACCAGAACCGAAACGTCCTGTTGCTGCAGCTCCGAATTTTTCTTTAAAATCTTCAAAGCTACCGAAAGCTTGATTAATTTTGTCCGCTAATTCTCCAGTTGGTGCGCCTCCACCATTTGGTGAAAGTACCGTCCAGAATAAACTGTGGTTAGCATGGCCACCACCGTTATTACGTACAGCTGTTTGAATATCGCTAGGAAGTGAATCTAAGTTACCTAATAATTCTTCTAGAGACTTATCTTGAAGATCTGCATGGCCTTCTAGTGCTGCGTTTAATTTTGTAACATAAGTGTTGTGGTGCTTCGTGTGGTGAATATTCATCGTTTCTTTGTCGATGTGTGGTTCTAATGCATCATAAGCGTATGGTAATTCTGGTAGTTCAAATTTAGCCATAATGAGATTCCTCCTTTAACTTTATATGGGGAAATAACCCCACTAATTAAAGATTACCAATGCTAGCCATTCCATGCAAGATTTTTGCATGAAAAGGTTTATTACATAATAACAATTGCCTTTATAGTACTATTTTAAACATAAAAAAAACAAGCCTTAAGCTTGTTATATATGGCGGAGGAGGAGGGATTCGAACCCCCGCGGGCCGTGAAGCCCCTGGCGGTTTTCAAGACCGCTCCCTTCAGCCGGACTTGGGTACTCCTCCGTAAAAGAAATGGTGGACCCTGCAGGACTCGAACCTGCGACCGATCGGTTATGAGCCGATAGCTCTAACCAGCTGAGCTAAGGGTCCGTGATATAAAGTTGTATGGGGCGATCGGTGGGAATCGAACCCACGAATGCCGGAGCCACAATCCGGTGCGTTAACCACTTCGCCACGACCGCCATGATGCTATGAAATATGTATTTGACAAACGGTCAATATAGTTTGCTCCGGTCAATTTATGTATGGTGGCGGCGGAGGGGATCGAACCCCCGACCTCACGGGTATGAACCGTACGCTCTCGCCAGCTGAGCTACACCGCCATGGCTCCAGCGGCAGGATTCGAACCTGCGACCGATCGGTTAACAGCCGATTGCTCTACCACTGAGCTACGCTGGAATGTTTAAATGTTGTCCTCTTCAAATGATGACGACGAGATATAATTTATCATGATAATGCCATATTGTCAACAACATTTAATACAAGTTTTCAAGAAAAAATTATTTTAAACCCGCACCAGTTAATGGTACGGGTTAGTAATTATTCTTCTTTCTTTCCAACTACTTCTTGGGCAATATTTAGTGCATGGTCTCCGATACGTTCTAAGTTACTAATAATGTCTACAAAAACAATACCAGCAGAACCAGAGCATAGCCCTTCATTTAGACGTAAAATGTGCTTCTTACGGAATTTACGTTCCATTGAATCAATTTCGTCTTCTTTCTTCATAACGGCTTTCGCCTTCTCTTCATCCATGTTTTCAAAAGCCTCTATTGCTTGAGACACCGTGTCGATTGTTAAATCAAACATGACGTTCATATCTTCGTAAGCTTGATCAGTCATATTAACTTTATTTGCAATTCTGTATTCAATTAATTCCACAATGTTCTCAAAATGGTCTCCAATACGTTCAATGTCCCTAACGATATCAACAACAGATGAGTGTGCTGCACTATCTGCTTCAGAAATTGAACTTGAAGCTTGTACAAGATAATTTGTAATTTTCTTATCTAAGTTATTAATCGCATCTTCTAACTGATAAGCAACCTCTGAGTGTTTACTTTGATTATTATTTAAAAATTGTCTTGTTTCTTCTAAACCATGTACCGCGATTTGTCCCATATGAATCGTTTCTTCTTTTGCCTGTGCAACGGCAACTGAAGGTGATTGTTGAATGAATATTGGATCTAAGTGTTTTGGTTTATAGTCAATAACACTGTCTTTACCTGGAATGATTTTCGTTACAATAACTGCTAGTAATGCAATGAATGGGAACTGAATTATAACGTTAGTTACATTAAATAATCCGTGTGCAAATGCAATGGTCATTTTAGGTTCAAGCATTAATGTATCCCTAATCCACTCGACCAAATGAGTGAACGGAATCAATAATATTAAGAATATGGTAGCACCTAATAAGTTGAAAATAACGTGTGTTGCTGCGGCACGTTTAGCAGCAACACTAGCTCCAATAGCTGCAATTACTGCTGTAATAGTTGTTCCAATATTATCACCAAATAATACTGGAAGAACTGCATCTAATGATTCAATTGCACCTTCCGCATATAACTGTTGCAAAACCCCAATTGTTGCGGATGAACTTTGAACAATTACAGTGAAGATTGTACCAATAGCAACTCCTAATAAAGGAATGTCACTCATACTAACTGTTAACTCCTGGAACATTTCAGATGAACGTAATGGTCTCATACCATCTCCCATAAGCTCTAGACCATAGAAAAGTGCACCAAAGCCAAACACTGATTGTCCAATATAGTTAATACGTTTATTTTTAAAGAAAAAGATTAACAGTGTTCCTAACGCAATTATAGGTAATGCGTATGCGGAAATATCTATACCAATAATAAATGCAGTAACGGTCGTACCGATATTAGCACCCATGATTACTCCAATAGCTTGTCTTAATGTCATAAAACCGGCATTTACAAGACCTATTGTCAGTACAGTTGTACCTGTACTCGTTTGTAGAAGAATTGTAACAACAATACCTGATAGAACACCCATAAATGGATTCGTAGTGAATCGATCTAGGATATCGCGAAGTTTATCTCCGGCAGTTTTTTGTAGTCCGTCTCCTAAATATTTAATACCAAATAAGAAAATACCTAAACCACCGATAAATAAGAAAATCATTTCTTGTAAGTTCATTTCGTCACCTCGTTAGATCTAATACTTTTAAAACCGAGTTCTATTCTATTCCCGTCTATCCATAATGTAAATAATGTTAAGTTAAAATTTACATAAACTTTACATTAACTTAACAAAAAGTGGATATCATAATAAATTGGGTTAAACACTTCAAAAAATTAATTACCTCTCATTAGTATTAGATTAAACGAACCAATTATTCGATTTCCTCAACCTCTATTTTTGTACCATCAACCGTGACAACCTTGACTTTCTTGCCTTGTTCAATCCACTTTGAATTTGAAACAGCACTATACTCTTTGTCTTTCAATTTAATTGTTCCAGACGGCCTAAGAACGGTAACAGTAATAGCTTCTTTATGTAAAAGGTCTTTATATGTTTCATTTAAAGAATTATATCCTTCTTCACTTGTAAGTTGATCAAGTAAAGTTACTTTAGACCACATATCTCGTCTAGGTAGAACTTTCATTAAAAACAAGCTTGAAAAACTACCTAGTAATACACCTGCTACACTATACAGCGCATGTGTGAAGCTTGTCGCTGCAAAGGCAACAGAAAGTAGGACAAGTACTAATCCTACGACACCAAATGTTCCGTCATTTAGCCACTTACCATCTATAACAACTAACATTAAGCCAATGATGAACACAAAGGCCATAATCCAAACATTATATGTAGGTGATTGACTCATAAAGTAAAATGTAATAAAACCAGCACCTAGTATCATTCCTAAACCTTTTAACTTAACTAATAACTCTCCTAACATAAAAAACATCGCTAAAAATGTGACAATTAATATTCCTAAGTAACTGTCTAAAATCATTCATGACCCCTCCACTTTTATAACTGTAAAACTTCTTATTAGAAAATTAATGACATATTTATTATTATAACAGTTAGGACTAATAGCATAATGCCTTATTTTTATGTTATTATCTATATTAGTGAATTATCTTAAGTATTTTCTTATGAAAAAAGGGGAGTTGTAGCAATGTCTACGATTATTCACCGTAAAGATACAAGACCCGTTAAAGTCGGGAATTTAATTATTGGTGGAAAAGACGAAGTTGTTATTCAATCAATGACCACAACGAAAACACATGATGTTGAAGCAACAGTTAATGAAATACATCGCTTAGAAGAAGCTGGATGTCAAGTTGTACGTGTCGCTTGTCCGGATGATCGAGCAGCTGATGCCATTCCAGAAATTAAAAAGCGAATTAACATTCCATTAGTTGTTGATATACACTTCAACTATAGATATGCATTAAAGGCCATTGAAGGTGGCGCAGATAAGATTCGTATTAATCCTGGTAATATTGGTAAACGTGAACGCGTAGAAGAAGTTGTGAACGCTGCTAAAGGTAAAGGGATCCCAATTCGTATCGGTGTAAATGCTGGTTCATTAGAACGCCATTTATTAGAGAAATATGGTTACCCTACAGCGGATGCCATGGTTGAAAGTGCATTAGGACACATTAAAATTTTAGAGGACTTAGATTTCCATGATATAGTGGTTTCACTAAAAGCATCAGATGTCAACCTAGCTATTGAAGCTTATGAAAAAGCCGCTAAAGTAATTCCTTATCCACTACACTTAGGGATTACCGAGTCAGGTACACTTTTTGCTGGTACAGTTAAAAGTGCTGCTGGTTTAGGTGCGATTCTAAGTAAAGGAATTGGAAGTACTCTACGTATTTCGTTAAGCGCTGATCCGGTAGAGGAAGTTAAAGTAGCAAGAGAACTATTAAAATCATTTGGACTCGCTTCCAACGCTGCAACCTTAATTTCTTGCCCTACTTGTGGACGTATTGAAATTGACTTAATTAGTATCGCAAATGAAGTTGAAGAGTATATTCAAACCATTAAAGCACCAATTAAAGTTGCTGTTTTAGGCTGTGCTGTAAACGGTCCTGGTGAGGCCCGTGAAGCGGATATTGGAATCGCAGGTGCCCGTGGTGAAGGGTTACTCTTTAGACATGGTGAAATTATCCGTAAAGTACCCGAAGAAACAATGGTTGAAGAACTGAAGAAAGAAGTCGACAAACTTGCTGAAGAACATTATAAAAAGCAAGAAGAAGAAAAACAAAATGCTTAAATGAAAATATCCCCTAAGATTAATTTCTTAGGGGATAATTTTTTGCTACATAATTGGAAAGACAAACAATCTAAGGGCGACTGCTAAAATTGCGATACCTATCGCGATATTACCAAGTGTATCTGCACCACGTCTTTTAGCATAAATCCCCATCACTGCACCAACTACTGCAAACAGTAATGTCCAGACAAAAAACGATAAAAGTGAAACAACTAAAGCAATCCAACCCCACCCTGCATCTACATGCTCTTCAAAGCGAGTTTCCTTCTCTTCTTTTCTAATTTTATCTTCGTCTAACTCACTTGGGTTAAAGGTTGCCGCTTCACTTGCAAACTCTGTGTCATACCCTTGATCTCTTGCATCATATTCATTAAAGTCTTTATAGACCTTTTTTTGTTCTTCTCCTTTATTAGGGAAGTAATCTTGATCATCATTATAACTCGTCGGGTACTGGTCATCAGCCATAATTTATCTTACCTCACTTTCTACGTGGTATTTATAGTGTGTGAGGATTTAATGTTTTTACATAAGTAATTTATGGCAATCTTCAACATTTACAACTTTATGCATATATATAGTGATGACTTTTTCAATTTGAAAGGAAGTTTATAATGTTTAAACATTTAATTAGAACGAAATTATATGCATCAACACCTGATGAGTTAGTCAAGTATGGTCGTCAATATGGAATTCAGATTTCTCGAAGCCAAGCAAATCAGTTATTAACATTCATAAAAAAAGAATCGATCGACCCTTTTTCAGAAAAGGACCGATCGAGAACGTATCGCTATGTTGAACGTAACATTGGCCATCAAGAAGCTCGCCAGGCACAAACATTACTAAATCAACTAGCTAAACAATATAATTTAGATCATTTATTATAAATTATTGGCTTTTAATTTTCTCTTTTAGATCAGGATCAAACTCTCCATTTTTTAGCATGTCAATTTCGAATTTATATGGAGGTTTTTTGTTCTTCTTATCCTCGCCAACATAAGGTGTTTCTAAGATTTTAGGTAAATGCATTAAATCAGGATGATGGACGACATTGTAAATTGCATCAAAACCAATGTGTCCAAACCCAATGTTCTCGTGGCGGTCTTTTCGAGCGCCCTTTTCATTTTTGCTGTCGTTTATATGAATGACTTTCATTCGATCTAAACCAATAATGTCATCAAATTCTTTTAATACACCATCTAAGTCATTTACAATGTCATATCCTGCATCGTGAACGTGACAAGTATCAAAACAAACTGATAAATGTTCATTGTAATTTACACCATCAATAATTTTAGCTATTTCATCAAAAGAACGTCCACATTCTGAACCTTTACCTGCCATTGTTTCTAGAGCAATTTGAACTTTTTGCTCTTTATGAAGAATTTCATTTAATCCCTCAATGATTTTTTCAATACCAGCTTCTGCTCCAGCTCCAACATGGGCACCTGGGTGCAAGACGATTTGTTTTGCTCCTAAAGCTTCTGTACGATCAATATCAGATTGTAGGAAATCGACTCCTAACTTGAAGGTTGCAGGCTTTGTAGTGTTACCAATGTTAATAATATATGGAGCATGTACAATAAATTCATTAATACCATGTTCCTTCATATGTTCAAGTCCTGCTTCAATGTTTAATTCTTCGATATCTTTTCTTCTTGTATTTTGTGGTGCTCCTGTATAAATCATAAAAGTATTCGCATCATAAGATACTGCTTCCTCACTAGAAGCTAAAAGCATTTTTTTACCGCTCATCGACACATGTGAACCTAATTTTAATGTCATTATTTTCTCCTCCCCTTATTCATTTTTCTAAATTGTTCTTTCTTCAATTGTTTTTTAATCTGTTCTTTTTCTTTCTTCATCTTCTTCTTATAGCCTGGCTTTACTTTTTTCGGTTTTCTTACTTTTTTCCAAGCTTCTTTTTCTAGCTCATTTTCTTGCTTTTGTCTTTTTTGACGGACATTCCATTCTTTAACGGGTGCCCATTCGCCATTTTTAATATCATAATTGTGAAATTCAATTCCAGTTTGCTCTAGTTTCTCAATAATCGGCATATCTTTATCATCGTAAAATGTCACAGCCGTACCTTCATTACCTGCTCTAGCTGTTCTGCCCACACGGTGTGTATATGTTTCAACGTCTTGAGGAAACTCAGCATTAAAGACATGACTAACACCCGGAATGTCTATACCTCGAGCTGCTAAATCAGTTGCAACGATATATTGATATTTCAGTGATCGTAAATCGTTCAACATACGTTTACGTTCTCTAGGTTTTAACCCACCATGAATGACACCTGCTTCTAAACCTTTCTCAAGTAAAGCTTCTCTTAACTCATCGGCATGCTCTTTCTTATTTACAAAGATTAAAGCAATATATGGATGAATTAATTTCGAAGTTTCAACGATTAATTCGGCTGCATTACGATGTCTTCTTGGTACTAATCGATGTTCTAGTTTGGATGGATTTATGGAATCTTCGATCATAATGTAATTAGGGTTAACTAAATACTTCTTCAAAAATGGTTGTAGCTTCTTTGGGATAGTAGCTGAAAATACTAAAGTTTGTACATCAACATACATACGACTTAAGGTTTGATCTACTTCTTCAATTAATCCTAAATCAATTAATAAGTCTGCTTCATCAATAACCACACTACTTACGGTAGATGGATTAATGGCATTCTCTTCGATAAAATCAAGAATCCTTCCTGGGGTTCCAACGATTATATGTGGTTGTTTTTGAATCTTTTGGAGTTCACGTTCTTTATCAGTGCCCCCAATAACTAATCGAGCAGAGAATACTTCCTTTGAGTACTCTTGCATTTTTTTTACTTCATGAAAAATTTGCATTGCCAATTCACGAGTTGGAGCTATAATCATTTTTTGTGTAGATTGTTCATCCAATTTAAGTTGGTCAATTAACGGAATTAAATACGCATGCGTCTTCCCTGTCCCAGTCTGTGACTGTCCAATCACATTTTCTCTTCTTAAGACAGAAGGTATAACGCGATGTTGTATTTCTGTTGGTTGTTTGAACTTAAGTTCCTGTATGACCGAAAGCATGTTTGAACTTAATTGGTATGATTGAAAATAACGTTTCATTTTAACATTCTCCTTTATTCCTAACATATCTCATTATAAAGGAGACATACTTTAAATGCTACTGGAATAAACATTTTGTCAATTAAGCTTATAGGCTTTATAATAAGCATAGTGAGTATAAAAATGGGGAGGCCATTTTCATGGAAGTTATTAAAATTGCACCGAGGGGATATTGTTACGGTGTTGTTGATGCAATGGTGATTGCGAGCAATGCTGCCAAAGACCCTAACTTACCAAGACCGATCTATATCTTAGGAATGATCGTTCATAATAGTCATGTTACAAAAGCCTTCAAAGACGAAGGAATCATCACATTGGATCAAAAAGGAAAAAGCCGTTTAGAGCTTTTAAAAGATATTAATGAAGGAACTGTTGTATTCACTGCACACGGAGTGTCACCAGAGGTTAAGGAAGTTGCTGAGAATAAAGGGTTGACAGTACTTGACGCTACTTGCCCTGACGTTACACGTACACACGATTTAATTCGGGAAAAAGTTGCTGAGGGTTATGAAGTTGTATACATCGGTAAAAAAGGTCACCCAGAACCAGAGGGTGCTGTAGGTGTTGCTCCTGGCCATGTTCATTTAATCACAACTGAAGAAGATGCTAAACAATTAAATTTTGATAATGATACAAAAATCATTGTAACCAACCAAACAACAATGAGTCAGTGGGATGTTTACGATGTTATGCAAAAAGTTAAGGAAATTTATCCACAAACAGAGATGGTACAAGAAATTTGTATGGCAACTCAAGTTAGACAGGAAGCTGTTGCTGAACAAGCAAAAGAAGCAGACCTTACTTTAGTGGTTGGTGACCCTATGAGTAATAACTCAAACCGTTTGGCCCAAGTTTCTAAACAAATTGCAGGAACTGAAGCTTATCGAATTGCAGATGTTTCAGAAATTAAATTAGAGTGGCTTGAAGGTTGTGAAAAGGTAGCTGTAACAGCAGGTGCTTCAACACCAACACCTATTACTAAAGAAGTCATTCGTTTTATTGAAAGTTATAATCCAGATGATGATTCTACATGGCAACGAGAATCATTAGTAACAAACAACAAGATTCTACCAAAAGTTAAATCAAACAAGAAAAAACGTGCTTAAAAGTAGTAGAAGCCGTACTTTAGAAACCTAAAGTACGGCTTTTTTTAATTCTAAAGCTATATGTTCGTATAAAACACCTTTACTCCCACTCAATTGTTGAAGGTGGCTTACTTGTGATATCATAAACAACTCGGTTCACATTGTTTACTTCATTTACAATTCTAGTTGAAATCTTTTCAAGAACTTCAAATGGAATACGTGCCCAGTCAGAAGTCATACCATCGACTGATGTTACAGCTCGTATTGCAATGGTATGATCATACGTACGTTCATCGCCCATAACGCCTACACTCTGAATACCAGGCAATACGGTGAAATATTGCCAAACATCTCGATCTAACCCAGCATGTTTAATTTCTTCTCGTAAAATGGCATCAGATTCTCTTACGATTTCAAGTTTGTCTTCTGTTACTGCACCTAACACTCTTATTGCTAGACCAGGTCCCGGAAATGGCTGACGCCAAACAATATGTTCTGGAATACCTAACTCCTCACCTAAAGCACGAACTTCGTCTTTAAAGAGTGTGTTGAGAGGTTCAATTAAATCAAATTCCATACGTTCAGGCAATCCTCCAACATTATGGTGAGATTTAATCGTTTGTGCTGTATCTGTGCCACTTTCGATAATATCAGTGTATAGCGTCCCTTGTGCTAAATAATCAATATCCTTTAATTTAGACGATTCATCTTCAAATACATAGATAAATTCATTTCCAATTATTTTTCGTTTTTGTTCAGGATCATGAACACCTTCTAACTTATCTAAGAATCGTCTTTGCGCATCTACTTTAATAACATTAATATTAAATCCTTCTTTAAACATCTTCATTACATCGTCTGCTTCATTTTTTCTAAGCAAGCCATGATCAACAAAAATACAAGTTAATTGATCACCAATAGCACGATGTAATAAAACCGCTACGACTGAAGAATCAACACCGCCACTTAAGGCGCAGAGCACTTTACGATCTTTTACTTGGTTTCTGATTTTCTCAACTTCTAGTTCAATAAAATTCTCCATTGTCCATTCACCAGAACATTGGCATATATTCATAACAAAGTTTTTTAATAAATCATTACCAAATTCTGAGTGCTTAACTTCTGGGTGAAATTGGACCCCATAAAGCTGTTTTTCTTTATGACTTATGGCAGCAATTGGACAAGATTCATTAGATGCATCAACATCAAATCCCTTTGGCTCTTTTGTTACATGGTCTCCGTGACTCATCCAAACTTGCTGTTCATCTGGTAAAGCGGAGAATAATTCTGAATCATTCAGACGCTTTATTTGCGCTCGTCCATACTCACGCTTTCCGGCACGTTCTACTTCACCGCCAAAATGATAAGACATAAGTTGCATGCCATAACAGATTCCAAGTATCGGAACATTAAGGTTAAAAATTTCTGGATCAATTTTAAAAGCATTTTCACCATAAACACTATTAGGACCACCAGAAAGAATAATTCCAGATGGATTAAGGTCTTTTATTTCTTGTGCTGTTAATGTATTTGGTTTTAATTCACTATAGACTCCGTGTTCACGAATTCTTCTTGTAATTAATTGATTATACTGGCTACCATAATCTAACACAATAATCTTCTCATCGATTGTAACCAATTATTCCACACCTTTCTTTGTGCCCCACATAAAAAACTAGAATTCCACCTCTATAGCTATAAAGGCAGAATTTTAGTTCATAAATTCATACCTTCATAGTCAGATTATTTACGGTAACCCGGTAGAGACTCTTGCCCCATATTGGCAAGTATATATGAAGTGATTCCGTTTCTTATAAGGGGTCGGTTAATAAATTTCTAAAATGAATAATTAGGAGCTTCTTTTGTTACCTGTACATCATGCGGATGACTTTCTCTTAATCCTGCATTTGTGATTTTAACAAACTTTGCCTCTTCTCTTAACGCTTTTAGGTTCTGAGATCCGCAATAACCCATACCTGAGCGTAGACCACCAATTAATTGATAAAGTGTATCTGCGACTGGTCCTTTGTATGGTACTCTACCTTCAATCCCTTCTGGCACGAACTTTTTATTTTCTTCTTGAAAGTAGCGATCTTTACTACCTTTTTCCATTGCGCCTACAGAACCCATTCCTCTATAAACCTTATAACGGCGACCTTGGAAAATTTCAGTTTGACCAGGGCTCTCACTTGTGCCTGCTAACATACTTCCTAGCATGACGACATGGCCGCCAGCAGCAATTGCTTTAACAAGGTCACCAGAGAATTTTATTCCACCATCAGCAATAATTGGTACACCATGTTTTCTTGCTTCAGTTGCACAATCATAAATGGCAGAAATTTGAGGAACACCAACACCAGCGACTACTCTTGTAGTACAAATAGAACCAGGACCAATACCTACCTTTACTACATCTGTACCTGCATTAATTAACTCACGTGTGGCTTCAGCAGTTGCTACATTACCTGCAATTAAGTTGGTTTCAGGGAATTGCTTTCTAAGTTTTTTAACTGTATCAATGACACCTTGAGAATGTCCATGAGCAGTATCAATCACAAGAGCGTCCACACCAGCTTCGACTAGCTTTTCTGCTCTTAATAAAACATCACCTGTAACACCAACAGCAGCTGCAACCACTAATCGACCTTGAGCATCTACTGCAGAATGAGGAAATTCAATGACCTTCTCAATGTCTTTGATAGTGATTAAACCTTTTAAAAAGCCTTCATCATCTACTAATGGAAGTTTCTCAATCTTATGCTCTTGTAAGATTTTTTCTGCTTCCTCTAAAGAAGTATTAACAGGTGCTGTAACAAGGTCACTCTTTGTCATAACATCATCAATTTTTGAAGAATAATCCTGGATAAATCGCAAGTCACGGTTAGTTATAATTCCAACTAACTTTTGATGATCTTCGTTGTTTACAATAGGTACCCCCGAAATGCGATATTTACCCATTAAATGTTCTGCATCAAACACTTGATGTTCCGGTGTTAAAAAGAATGGATTAGTAATGACACCACGAATGGAGCGCTTAACTTGATCTACTTGATCAGCTTGTTCTTCAATGGACATGTTTTTGTGGATGACACCCAGTCCACCTTCTCTAGCCATAGCTATTGCCATTTCAGCTTCTGTCACAGTATCCATTCCTGCACTAATAATAGGTGCGTTTAACTTTAACGTTTCTGTTAACTCAACCTTCACATTAACTTCTCTAGGTAATACATCTGACTTTGCTGGTAGTAATAAAACATCATCAAAAGTTAACCCTTCTTTTTGAAACTTTTGCTCCCAAACCATTAACCGAATTCCTCCCCTTTTTTCATTTTAAATAAGATTATCAACGTTATGAGTTAAATGTCAACATTGATTGAATAAGTTACAAGATTCTAAATAGACAGAAAATAGACTAAGGCTATGATTAACATAACCTTAGTCTATATTTATAACAATTTAAAAGGCTCAGTAACAATATTTGAAGACATATATTCCACATCTAAATGTTTACTGCGTTCTCTTAGAACCTTTACCAATTCAGTTTTCATGATTTTCTCAATATGATGACCTGGGTCAATCATGTTTAGTCCAATTCCTAAAGCATCGTGTGCTGTGTGGTAATAAATATCTCCAGTAATTAACACATCTGCACCCTTAATTTTTGCTTGATTAATATATTTATTACCGTCTCCACCTATGACAGCAACTTGTTTTATTTTCTTAGATTGATCTCCTACCACTCTTACAAATGGTACATCAAAAGATTCTTTAACATGTTCAGCAAATTGTTCTAATGTAACAGGAGCTTTTAATGTTCCAATTCGACCAAGTCCACGTTTTATACCTGGCAGTTTTTCAGGGTAGACATCATAAGCCATCTCTTCATATGGATGTGCTAATGTTGCAGATTTAATAACCTTATTTAAGATTGTTTCTGGAACAATTGTTTCCATGCGTACTTCATTAACCTTCTCAATCTCACCTTGTGAACCAATATAAGGATTTGTACCATCTAAAGGTTTAAAAGTACCTGTTCCTGGTGTATTAAACGTGCAATGACTGTAATCACCAATGTGGCCGGCCCCCGCTTCAGACAATGCATTACGTAATATCTCTTCATGAGTTTCCGGCACAAATATGACCAGTTTATATAGTGATTCTTCACCTGTCTCTACTAAAATTTCACTCGTATCAATCCCTAGCTGCTCCATTAGCATATCATTAACGCCACCTGCAGCAATATCTAAATTAGTATGCGCAGCATATACGGAAATATTGTGTTGAATTAGCTTTTGAATAATTCTACCTTTTTCACTGTTAAGATCAATGGACTTCAACGGCTTAAAAATTAATGGGTGATGCGCCAGAATTAAATCTACTTTATTCTCTATTGCTTCATCCACTACGTTTTCTAGAACATCTAAAGCTATCATAACTTTAGATACCTTAGCATTCATACTCCCAACATGAAGCCCGACTTTATCACCTTCAAAAGAGTAAGACTTTGGGGCGAAGTCTTCTAACAACTTCACGACATCCTTAACTGTTGTCACTTCCTATTTCCTCCTTTATCCAATGCGTTTGTTGTGTAAATAGATTTAGCTTTTGTTCACTTATGTTTGATGACCGCTTCATTTGCTCAATAATCTTTTCTTTCTTTTGAAGAACATTACGCCATTTACGATAAAAAACTTCACCCTTTGTTTTAAGTAAAATGGGCCCTAAAAATAATTCTTTGTCAGAATATTGAACGTGATCCTCACTCGGTTCTAAAACTACAATTTCATATATATAACCATCTTCATCTAAAATCTGTTCATCAACTATTTGGTACTGATGATCTACAGCAAACTCTCTAATTGACTGCGCGTCTATATTAGGTTGTAAAATCAAACGATTTACATTTGATAATTTACTTTTACCATTCTCTAATATTGAAGTAATTAATGATCCACCCATGCCAGCAATAACAATACAATCAGCTTCCTCTGGCTCCAAAACAGATAACCCGTCTCCTAATCGCACGTCAATACGATTAGTCAAGCCAAATTGATTGACTTGAGCTTGTGCTGATTCAGAAGGGCCAACATTAACTTCACCAGCTATTGCTTTAATGTCTGGGTTCTGTAAACAGACATAGCAAGGTAAATATGCATGATCAGAACCAATATCTGCTAAAACTTCAGTTGTACTTGGAATATATTTTGCTACTTTCTCCAGTCTCTTGGATAACATTATTTTGCTCATAGTCAACTTCCTCGTTTTAAGTTTAAAAAAGCCCAGAAACATAAATATGTTCTGGACTTTTAAGTCATTTACTCTTTACCGTTTAATAACCATTCCGCAATTACTTCTGCTTCTTCGGCATTCGCATAATCGCCAGTCATTAAGTTACTACCTTCTACACCGTTGTTAATGATGTCAACTAACTCTTCTTTATCAAAACGATCTCCAACATCATTTAATCCTGGCGCATTACCTGAACCACTTAAGTCAGCACCGTGACAAGATATACAGTTATTCTGTTCAACCAATTCTGCAGGATCTAACGTACCCTCATTACCGCCTTCACCTTCAGCCTGGTCCATTTGGGCTAACCCTACTCCACCCATAACAATCATAGTAACTAGTCCAAGAGTAGCAATAAGTACGTATGGCATTATTAAGTTCTTTTTCATCTTATTTGTCCTCCTTCGTTGCACGATATGTATACGGTTATAATTTCAAACTACACTTATTTTACTCGAAAAATACATAAACTAAAAGGGAGAAATTGTGAATATTTATATAACAAAATAATTAATTAGCAATATTATAAGTCCTAATACGCCAGAAATAATTAAATAATATAATTTTTTCCAGTATCCTACTATAATCCACATAAAACAATGAAAAGCAATGACCCAATACATACTTAACACAAAAAAAGCATTAAAAGCAATCGATCCTGTCAATAAAGTCGTAAATAAAACAATTATAGGTATGTGAATTACCAAAGACTTATTTTTATAAAAATACAAAATATGAACTATAGCGATTATAATTGTTATAAGAATCAAAGTAATTTTGAGCCATAAATCTGTTGTTTCAATTAATAAAAAATAAGAAGTAACAGGGAGTAAGAGCATAAGGAAGAATAAATCTAACACGAACCAAATACTTCCCAGCGGTTTACTTGTGTTGGTTGTTTCTTGCTGATCTTCTCCCTGTGTGTAAAGCATTAACAAAAAATCACAATATCTCTCAGGTAAAAGCTTTGTTTCTTTCCAATGCTTTATTTCATTAATAATGATTTCTTTACGTTCAATGCCCATGTTACCCCCGTATTAACTACAATGGACTACTCTAAAAAGTCTTTTAATCGTTTGCTTCGACTTGGATGTCTAAGCTTGCGTAACGCTTTTGCTTCGATCTGACGGATACGTTCACGGGTGACCCCGAACACTTTACCGACTTCTTCTAGTGTTCTCGTTCTTCCATCATCAAGTCCGAAACGTAAACGTAACACGTTCTCTTCACGATCAGTTAGCGTATCTAAGACGTCCTCAAGCTGTTCTTTTAATAATTCATAAGCAGCATGATCAGATGGTGACTGAGCCTCTTGATCTTCGATGAAATCACCTAGGTGTGAATCATCTTCTTCACCAATTGGTGTTTCTAGTGAAACTGGTTCTTGTGCAATTTTTAAAATCTCGCGCACTTTTTCAGGTGACAATTCCATTTCTTGACCAATTTCTTCCGGTGTTGGTTCACGGCCAAAATCTTGTAGAAGCTGACGTTGTACACGGATTAACTTGTTAATCGTTTCAACCATATGAACTGGAATACGGATTGTTCTGGCTTGGTCGGCAATAGCACGCGTAATAGCCTGACGAATCCACCAAGTTGCATACGTACTAAACTTAAAACCTTTACGGTAATCAAATTTTTCAACAGCTTTAATGAGACCCATGTTACCTTCTTGAATTAAATCAAGAAATAGCATCCCTCTACCGACGTAACGCTTGGCAATACTTACTACTAGACGTAAGTTAGCTTCAGCTAACTTCTGTTTAGCAATTTCATCACCTTGCTCAATACGGTGTGCTAAATCAATCTCATCTTCAGCTGAAAGTAAATCAACACGCCCTATTTCCTTCAAATACATTCTAACCGGGTCGTTTATTTTCACTCCTGGAGGAACGCTTAAGTCATTTAAATCAAACTCTTCTTCTTTTGCAATCTTTTGCATATTAGGGTCTTCATCATTTTCACCTATAATGTCAATTCCCTCTTCTGCTAGGGTTTCATAAAACTCATCCATCTGTTCAGAGTCTAATTCAAAATGGCTTAATTTATCAGCTATTTCTTCATAAACGAGTACACCTCGTTTTTTACCAATCTCAAGTAGCTGTTCTTTAGATTGATCGAGCGTTAGGTCTTGTTCTTCTAAACCTTCTTTTGGATCTACTGGCTTGTTTGCCATTTTAACCCCTCCTTCCAAACTGGTTGCTGTTCATTCATGTCATGTTTCTCTTCTTTAATTCAATAATTTTCATACCTATTTTTGCAGCAGATTGATGGTCATTTTCTTTCTCTGCTTGCTTTAACATTTGCTTTAATGTTCGCAATTCATGACTAGATTCTCCTTCTCGCTTAATAGCTCGAATATAATCATCTAGTTCTTGATCACTCATTTCCTCATTAATAGGTATTAAAGCTAGCTCAGCAGCTAGATGTTTAATGGATTCATCATTTAGTCGCTCGACAAACCGACTAACGTTCGGGTCATTCCCTTCCTCATAATATGCGTATAAATAAGTGACTAATACTTGATGATCCTCAATATTAAATGACGCACCAAGTCGATTCTGAACTCGATCAGCCACATACGCATCTTGTAACATATGAGCAATTAAGTGACGTTCAGCATTTTGATAAGCACTATACAACTTTTGAGGTTTGTTCCAATTATTATGCTCAATGCTCTTATTCTTAACATGATTATCATGTTCTTTTGAACGATGCATTATTCTTCTACGATTGTCGATTTCTTGAAGCAATGTTGCACGGTCCAACTTAAATGTTTCTTCTAGATCATTTAAATAAAAATCCCTTTCAACAGCTTGATCAACTGTCGCAATGATATCTAAAGCTTTTTCGACATATTGAATTCTGTCATGGTCTGTATTTAAATTGAAGTTCTTTTTTATATATTGCAATGCAAACGATACATAACTCTCAGCAGATTGTATCAAGTTTTGAAATGCCTCTGGCCCATATTGTTCAAAATAATCATCTGGGTCCATCTCATTAGGTACATTCGCCACTCGCGCGTTCATTCCTGCTTTTTTAATGATTTTTGCAGTTTTATAACTAGCTTCTCGTCCTGGGGAATCTCCGTCATAACAGATTATGACTTCATCGACATAGTGACTTAATATTTTAGCGTGTGTTTCAGATAAGCTTGTCCCCATTGTAGCTACGGAATTATGAACGCCGGCTTGATAAGCTTTTATAACATCTGCATAACCTTCGAATAAAACGACTTGATTTAACTTCTGAAAATATCTTCTCGCCTTATGAAAGTTATAAAGCAACTTACCTTTTTGAAATAACTTTGATTCAGGACTATTTAAATACTTAGGCTCAACATGATCCTCTATAGACCTTCCACCATAACCAACAATCTTACCTTGATGGTTATGAATAGGAAATATGACCCTGCCTTGGAATCTGTCAAAAAAACTATTCCCATCTCGAGAGCTTAATAAACCGTATTGCGCCAAATTTTCAAGCGTAAACCCCTTCCCCTTTAGAAAGGCACTTAAAAATTGGCTTTTATTAGGTGAATAGCCTATTTGAAACTCTTCTATAGCCGCATCTGAAAATCCTCTATTTTTTACGTAGTTAAGAGCATCTTTGCCATCTTTTGTATGTTTCAGTACATGATGGAACAATTTATTAGACCATTCATACGCATCTAACACACTCTGCTCTTCACTAGAATAATTAGAGGTTTGTTGACGATTAACCCATTCTTCAGGTAATGAATCGCCACTCTTACTTGCCAGATGCTTAAGAGCTTCAATAAATGACAAGTTTTCAATTTCCATGATAAAAGACGTTACATTGCCGCCTTTACCACACCCGAAACAATGATATATTTGTTTCTCAGGTGATACCGAAAAGGATGGCGTATCTTCTCCATGAAATGGACATAACCCAAAATAATTACGCCCTTTTTTAGTTAATTTAATATAATCACTTATAACATCGACTATATTATTATTCTTTGTTATTTGATCAATTGTTTCCTGTGGGATTCTATCCGCCATCTACATCACCATGTGATTAAATTCGATAACTTTTTCAAAAAACCTTCAAATATCGACAAAAAATTAACTTCGTTAAATTATTGTCACATTAATATTACCTATGTATTCTATGTATACCCGTGTAAGATTAGGAAAAACTATGTTGTATTAGTAACATAGAAACTATAAATCTACTTCTTTCCACAAATATCGATTATAACTTATTCATCTCGATTATGCGAATAGTTTGTTTGATGTTTTAATTTTTTAAATTTAAAATAATTAAGTTGTACAAAAGCTGTAAAATACAAAGAACCCGGACGATAGATTTATTTTAGCCTATGATCCGAGTCCTTTGATTTTTGGTAAACTGAATATTTACTTTTTGATTTTCCTTAGAATAACGTTTGCGGTTTCTTCTACAGCCTTATTTGAAACTTCAATAGTGTCACAACCAATTTTTTGAACAACTTTATTAAAGTAATCAATCTCTTCTTGAATGCGTTCTTTCCTTGCATAATTGGCCGATCCATTTAACCCAAGAGCTTTAAGTCGCTCTGTACGTATATGATTCAGTTTTTCAGGGCTGATTTCTAATCCAATACATTTATCAGGTGACACTTGGTATAATTCTTCAGGCGGTTCGACTTCCGGTACAATTGGAACATTTGCTACTTTCAAGCGCTTATGAGCTAAGAACTGAGATAAAGGAGTCTTTGATGTTCTTGATACTCCTATTAATACCAAATCTGCTTTCAAGATCCCTTTTGCATCTCTACCATCATCATACTTTACAGCAAATTCAATTGCCTCTACACGTTTATAATAATCTTCATCTAATTTATGTACTAAACCAGGTTGTAGAGTTGGTTTTTCTTGAAGATGCCCTTCTAATTCCTCTAGTAATGGCCCCATTAAATCAATCGCTGTGATGTTATACTTAACTGATAGATCTTTCATTTTATGTCTAAATTCTGGCTTTACCAGTGTATAAGCAATAATTCCATTATTCTCTTTCGCTAAGTTAAACGCTTCTACCATAGTTGCCTCATCATCAACATAAGGAATACGTTGAATTTTCATATCTTGGCTGGAAAATTGACTTAAAGCTGCTTTAGCTAGAAGTTCTGCTGTCTCTCCGACAGAATCCGATAATACATAAAATACCTTACCCATCATAATACCCTCCTCAATTGCTATTCTTTTCTAACTAAATCAACAAAAGCTTTTGTGATGTTAGTTTTCGTCAGGCGACCGACAACTTCTTGTCCATCATCTCTGTCAATGACTACTGGCAATGCATCAATTTGATTCTCTATTAGCTTCGTTGCTGCATCAACTAACAAATCATCCTTATAACAAATTTTTATTTTCGGAGTGCGTGTCATAATAATATGTACAGGAACCTCTGAAAGTTCTTGGTTTCCCATTGTCGCACGCAATAGATCTTTCCTTGATAATACCCCCACTAACATAGACTGCTTATTAACCACAAATAATGTTCCGACATCTTCTAAAAACATGGTTGTAATAGCATCATACACAGACACTTTGTCATTGACAACTACCGGAACAGAATGTTGATCTCTTACCCTTAGCTTTTTCAACTGTTCTGAGATTAACTCACTACCTGTTTTACCAGTATAAAAATACCCAACTCGTGGCCTAGCATCTAAAAATCCTGCCATCGTTAATATAGCTAAATCCGGTCTTAATGTTGCACGTGTCAAATTTAAACGTTCTGCAATATTTTCACCAGTAATTGGTCCGTTTTCTTTTACGATTTCGATGATTTGTTCTTGTCGGTGAGATAATTCCATAGTCTTTACCACCTCTACATAATCTGACATACTATATTTAAATATTATATACTATTTCGATGGCTGAATAAAGAAAACTCAGATATTAATATGATTAAAACAAAAAAAGAAAGCACTTCTCAGACCACCATTATAAACTGACCGTCTACAAATTTACAGTCAAGCAGTCTAAATGCCTTCATATTCATTATTTTATTCTAATAAATGCATTTGATCTAAGAACCTCTTTGATTTTATTGGCATTCCACCAAAACGTTCATAATATTGATCTAAGATTTCTCTTATTACTGTTAACGACTCTTTTTTTATATTTAAATTTCTAATTCTTTTAATACTTGTCTGACTCATTATTTTCAATACATTATGTAGTTGTGGGGTTAACTTAAAATGGTCTTCCACTCGATATAAACATTGATCACAAATAACTCCACCTTCAGTTACTGAAAACGCAGCAACAGGTCGATCAGTATGACCGTTCACACAATAATTTAAAACAGGTGAAAACCCTCCAACATAATACATCTTGAGTTCAAACATCATTGTAATAGCAAGTGGAGGATCCCCCTCAGTCATACGTTCTAAACTCACATACAACTCATCAAAAATCCCAGTACTAGGTTCCTTTTCATTAACAATTTTAGAAAGCAGTTCACACATATAAGATACATAGGCAGTAAGCATAATATCTTCACGAATTTTCCTCATACTATGTAGTATTTCACCCTGATGAATAGTCCCTAACCCTTTACCTAATTGTATTAAAAATGAACCATATATAAATGGCTGCGTAATAGCAGCCATTCGACTTTTAGATTTTTTAGCGCCTCTCGCTACTGCACTAATTAATCCATATTCTTTTGTATATAACTTTACAATTTTATTTGTTTCACCGTAATCCGTGGTTCTTAAAACAATTCCTTCAACTTTTTCAAACATCCGTCTCCCATACCTTTATTGGTTATTGTTTGCTAATGATGTTCTTGACTCCTTTAGGTCATTCTTATGGTACGTACTTTTATAGGCTTCCTCCATTTGTTTCATCAATAAATACGTTTCAACACTTCCAGTTTTACTAAAAACTTTCCAAGGTAAATCGATCATCAAAATCTCCACCTTTCAGATTTATTGATCACAAACAAATGTCCACTCTGCTTGATACACACTTGCCAAAGAGTTTAAGCAGTGTTTTCAATCAGGATGAAAACATTTTTATATACTTGTATTTTCTCTCATAATCGCAACTTCATTAGTTAAAAAAATTACCAGTTGACTTTAGTACTCATCTTCGTTATAGCCAAAATCTTTTAAGTGAGTCATGCGGTTCCGCCAATCTTTTTGTACTTTTACCCAAAGCTCTAAATATACTTTTGATCCAAGTAAGCTCTCAATATCTTTACGTGCCTCAGTCCCAATTTGACGCAACATTTGACCTTGTTTTCCTATAATTATTCCTTTTTGAGAAGAGCGTTCAACGATAATCATAGCTTGTACATTGATCATATCACTATCTTCTTCCGGTTGAATCCCCTCAATAACTACTGCGATTGAATGCGGGATTTCCTCTCTTGTATGATGTAGAACCTTTTCTCTTATTAATTCACTAATTATAAAACGTTCAGGGTGGTCTGTGATTTGGTCTTCAGGATAAAATTGTGGCCCCTCAGGTAAATACCCTTCCATGACATCTAATAAATGATTGACGTTATTACCGTTTAATGCTGAGATCGGTATAATCTCACTGAACTCTAATTTATCTTTATATAGACTTATTAACGGTAGTAATTCATCTGGGTGTACTTCATCAATTTTATTAATGATTAAGAAAATTGGTTGATCAACATTCTGGAGTTTATCTATTATAAATTGATCACCTTTACCAAACCCTTCTTTGGCATTCACCATAAACATAATCATATCGACTTCATTTAGTGTGTTGATTGAAGACTGAACCATAAAGTCTCCTAGTTTATGTTTCGGCTTATGAATACCTGGTGTATCAATAAAAACAAATTGTGACCGTTCAGTCGTATACACACCTTGAATTTTATTCCGTGTCGTTTGGGGTTTATCACTCATAATAGCTATTTTTTGTCCTAATACATGATTTAAAAAAGTTGATTTCCCTACATTTGGTCGTCCAATAATCGCAATAAATCCTGATCTAAAGTTGTCATTCATCATTAAATGTCTCTCTCCTAGTTATGTTTGTTTTTTATTTTACTATAAAGCAATTCAGATTTCATTTGTTCGACAAAAGATATCGATAAAAGACAAAAGAGTATTCAAAATTAAAGAATACTCTAAAGTTAAAAGATATTTATAATCTTAGGTAGGAATATTATGATACCAATTATAGCTGCAAATATGGCTGCTACGAGTACTGCACCAGCACTTATATCCTTTATATTACGGGCTTGTTCATCACGTTCTTTAAATAACACATCAGTTAATTTTTCTATTGAAGTATTGATTAATTCTGTTACTAAGACCAATGCAATTGCTATTAAAATAAATAACCATTCAATTATCGTGATACTTAACCAAATTCCTGTAAAAAGAACAATTAACATGCAAACGACGTGGATTTTCATGTTTAATTCAAATTCTATTGCTTTATATATACCACGAATTGCATGTTTAAAACCTATTTTATCCATCACGCTTCAATCCGAATTCTTCTAAAATGTGTTTTTGTCGTTCAAACATTTCTTTCTCTTCTTCAACTGTTTGATGATCGTAACCTAATAAGTGAAGAAAGCCATGTACAATTAGAAACCCTAATTCACGTTTATAAGAATGATTATATTCTTGAGCTTGATCCCTCGCTTTTTCTATAGATACAATAATATCACCTAAATGCTCAGGTAATTCTTCACCTACAATTTCAATTTCGTCTTCACCGGTTTCTTGCATTGCAAAAGAAATAACATCTGTCGGTTGATCTTTTTGCCTATAATCTCGATTTATCTCTTGTATCTGAGAATTATTAACAAACGTTATAGATAATTCAGCATCTTGATTGACTTCTTCCATCTCAGCCGCATATTCAATTAAGTTTTTTAACCATTCAAGTTCTTCATCGGTAACTTGGTTCATTTCATCTATAAAATCAATATTCATTCTAGTGACCTCCTGAAGTCGTTTGCATGACTTGTTCTTTTGGGTATTCTATTCGTTGATGGAAAATTCCATTAAGCATGTCACAAATATTATTCTCAATTGTCAGGATTTCATCAATGGTTAAGTGACAATCATTAAATTGTCCGTCTAATAATCGGTCATAAATAATAGACCTTACAATTTTATTAATTTCTTCATTGGTTGGGTGTTTCTTGGATCTAACAGCCGCTTCAACAGAGTCACAAATATTAATAATAGCTGCCTCTTTAGATTGAGGAATTGGGCCATCATATCTAAATGTAGACTCACTAACATTCGAATTACGCTCTTTTGCTTTATAATAAAAATACTTTAAAAGTGTTGTACCATGGTGCTGTTGTGCAATGTCAATAATCTCTTGTGGAAGTCCATATTCTTTAAGTAAGCTTGCACCATCATTAGGGTGCTGTAAGATAATCCTCGCGCTATCTTCCGGTGGTAATGAATCATGTGGATTTTTACCGTTTTGATTTTCTATAAACATATGTGGTTTTAAAGCTTTCCCTACATCATGATAATAGGCTGCAACTCTTGCAAGCAATCCGTTAGCTCCAATGGACTCACAAGCAGATTCACTTAGGTTAGCTACCATCACACTATGGTGATAAGTACCTGGAGCTTCAACTAACACCTTCCTCAATAAAGGATGATTAGGATTTGATAAAGTTAAAAGCTTGCTCTCTGTTAACATATTAAAGCCCGCTTCAAATAAAGGTAAAATACCTAAAGTTAATATGACAGCTAATAACACCGATACCATTGAAAATACGATAGATAACATAAATTCAGGAGTCATAACTGTCCATATATGCCAAGTTCTTAATTCAAAGATAACAATTAGAATTAAATGAACGGATAACAGAGATGTTGCTGTTTTAAATAAAGTTTTTCGATCTTTTATTGACTCAAACATGAATACAGCAAACCATTGAGAGAGTAACAGATAAATAAATATCTGATACATACTAAAATCGGTAGTCATAAAGATGAAACTACCGTAAGCAGCTGATATTACTGATGAAATTAGTGCAAAACGCTCTGTAATAAAGTGTTTATTTAAAATTGCAAAAGCAGCAATTGGTGTCATGTAAAATAAAATTGGAAGATCTAAACTAATGACTTGAATCGCATACATCGTTAGTAATAATCCTGAACTTAAAAATGTAAAGGTAATCGTATCTTGACCTGACCATTTCGAATGATTATTAACTTCAATTCTTAATAAAAAACCTAACAACAAACCAACACTTATTCCCATTAGCAATTCATTCAGAGAAATTAAATGTTGCAGAAATTGAAAGGTCATTAAGCACATAAATATAGTTGGTGTACTAAAAATTGCTAAAGCGTTATTGAAATTTATTTTCTTCACATTTAAAGGAATGAACCATTTTTGACGTTTAGCTACCTTCATGATTACACCAACTTTGTTTTCAATTATTTTTCGTAAGCTTCGATCACCTTCTGCACGAGTGGGTGTCTAACAACATCTGAACCTTTTAGATAATTAAATGCGATGCCACCTATATTACTCAAACGTTCTTCTGCGACTTTTAAACCAGATGTAACACCTTTGGGTAAATCTATTTGAGTAATATCGCCTGTAATAACCATTTTAGACCCGAAACCTAATCGTGTTATAAACATCTTCATTTGTTCTGGTGTTGTATTTTGCGCTTCATCTAAAATAACAAAAGCATCATCTAAAGTACGACCTCTCATGTAAGCTAAAGGTGCAATCTCAATCGTTCCGCGTTCCATTAATCGCACTGTATGCTCAGCACCTATGACATCATGTAACGCATCATATAGAGGTCTTAAGTATGGATCTACCTTTTCCTTAAGATCACCAGGTAAGAAACCTAAGCTCTCTCCCGCTTCTACAGCAGGTCTAGTTAAGATTAACCTTTTCACTTCACCATTTCTTAATGCCTTAGCTGCCATCACAACAGCTAAGTATGTCTTACCTGTACCAGCTGGCCCTATTCCAAAAACAAGGTCTTTCTTTTTAATTGAAGTAACATAATCTCGCTGACCTAAAGTTTTAACACGAATAGGTTTTCCTTGCTGGTTTTTAGTAATTTCGTCTTCAAACAATGTTTCAAATTGTTCAATCTTGCCTGACTTAGCTAGCTCTAATCCATATATGACATCACGTTCAGTGATATTTATGCCTTTTTTAATAACTTTTAGTACAGATTCTAATAAAGAAAAAACGATATCAACATCTTTTTCTTCACCGTTAATCTTCACTTGACCACCGCGTGTGATGATTTTAACGGGTATGAAATGTTCTATTTGTTTAATATTACGATCATTAGTTCCAAATAGGTTTAATGTATCTGAATGGTCTTCTAAATGTAAATCAATCGTTTTTGTCGTCTCTGTCATACATCAGTCTCCTTGATTAATAATTTGTTCTTCGGTGATATCTTCTAATACTTTAACAAACATTTCTAATTTCACTTTATCACTGTCTTTTTCCTGGTGCAAAATTTTTTGATAAAGTACTTCAACCGACTGACCTAACTTACGTTTTAACTGTTCTTCAATCACTTCATCTATTATTTGTTCATCTTCAAACGTTTCTACAGAAGTATCTTCTGGATAATAATATTTCTTATCGATTGAAAGTGGTGTTTTCCAAACCAAGAAGTAAATTGGCTTAGATTCTTCAAACAACAACCGTTGCTCATTAGATTTATTCATAAACCACGAACGATTGCCTACTCCTAAACCATAATTTGTTTTTACGTCATCAATCAAATCTTTCTTTTCATTTGCTAAATTAATGGTTCCTGTTATATTATACCAAACTTCTGCTACGACTTCTCCTTCAGAGTAAGTGTATACTTCATTTTCATCATCCAACCTTCCAGTAACTAACACATCCCCTTTCTGGACAACATCATTAATTCTCACTAAGGGTCGTCCATTAGAAACGTATATTTTTTGAATAGTACCAGAATTTGTTGCAACTAAATTGCTCGGTTTATTTTGTTCTTTAATGTTATTATTATTATTTTCTTCAATCATTATGTGAAATGAGGTGCCTGTCCGTTTAATGCCTACATAAGATACCTCTTCGATTTTATTCATTATCTCTCTTTCGATGGAACTAATCGATTCCATTGATTGAATAAATGAGCCTCTATTCATACCTAATGTTTCAATTAGTTCTTCAACCTCGTATCTAACTTCTGGTGAACCTCCATTAATTTCAACTTTCCAAATCATATTTGACAACACAAAAATAAATCCTATTACTAAAACAATACTTAATAAGATTGGAAAGAACTTACTTCTTTTTTGATAGTAGTGCGGTACGCCTCCTCGCTTATGAAACTTCACCTTACATCTGAAATCCTTCCTAATACTTCTTAGTTTAAAAGCATCCGAATATTTCATTCGAACAGTGACTGTACTGGCATCTAACTTTTCAAGGTTATAAAAGCTAACACCTTGTTTGTGTAAATGTCTAATTAATAAATCTGGGTACCTTCCACTAATGGTTACATCGACATAGCCATTTAAAAATGATTTACTAATGACCCTTCCCTCCAATCACTTAGATTTTTTTGTATGTTGAACGTTACTAATTCTTCCTTCAATTACAAGTTCTTTTTTTAGTAAATTTTTGATAACTAAATTTTCCCCATGTACTCTAATGAGTCCATTCTGTTGCTTGACCTCTATGAGATCAGACTCAAAAGTGACCAGTCCATCATGATTTTCTATGTATAAATGAATGTCGCCCACCAATGTAATTCGTGGGTAGTCATATACAATATCAGCAGGTAGTTGTAATTGCCCTGTTAACCATTGATTAATTCGTTTTCGCACAGGCTTCATTCAAAATCCCCCTATCAACACCAATTTATGAAAGAAATCATGTTTGTATCACTATATCGAGTCAGATTAATTGAAAATTTAATAGTAAAACCAAAAAAACAGGGATGCTTCATAGCAACCCTGTTCTAGTGGCATTATCTATTTTGTTTTGCTTTAGGCTTTCCAATCACTTCGCTCATGATTAAGCTTTCGATTAATCTGCGACTACGTAAGTTTCTATTAATCGACACAGTTTGAACAGACTGTCGATCTTTTTTAGATAATGAATGTTGTTTAATTTTATCCAAATTTTTATCTGTCTTACTTTGTTCTCGACGTTCTCTAGATTCCTGTAGCTGTTCATACCACTTATTAGTTTGGTCAATTTGAACTTCTTCTGTATCAGAGCCTAAGTCACCGTTTGATACAGTTTCATAACTAGGTTTATCCTCCGTCTTAGGTGCCTTTTCATATGTTGTTGGAGTAGGTCTTTCAGTTCTTACAGGACCAGTATCTTCTCCATCGGATCTTTTAAATAAGCTCATTAAACCCGCTATGATGGCGATCAGGAAAATAATGTTATTTAAGATAAAATCCATGTTAATCACCTAACCAATCGGGATTATTTCTGTTCATCCGTGTAATCGTCATCTTCTTTATTCAGTTTACTGATCATATCGCGCATATCAGTGTCAGCTAGGACATTTTTGTAATTTACATAATCCATAACACCCATATTACCACTACGTAACGCTTCAGCAAGTGCCAATGGAACTTCTGCTTCGGCTTCAACCACGCGAGCTTGCATTTCTTGTACTTTTGCGATATTTTCTTGTTCTTGCGCTACAGCCATTGCACGACGTTCTTCGGCTTTTGCTTGTGCGATGTTCTTATCAGCTTCGGCTTGGTCCATTTGTAACATGGCACCAATGTTTTTGCCGATATCAACGTCTGCGATATCAATTGAAAGGATTTCAAATGCCGTACCAGCATCAAGACCTTTAGATAATACGTTTTGAGAGATCTTATCTGGGTTTTCTAATACCTCACCATGGCTCTTAGATGAACCAATTGTACTTACAACACCTTCACCTACACGTGCAATAACGGTATCTTCACCAGCACCACCAACTAAACGGTCGATGTTTGCACGTACTGTAATTCTAGCTTTCGCTTTTACTTCAATACCATCCATCGCAACACCCGCAATAAATGGTGTTTCGATAACTTTAGGGTTAACACTCATTTGTACGGCTTCTAATACGTCACGACCTGCTAAATCAATTGCAGCACAACGTTCAAAGCTCAATTCAATATTAGCACGGTGAGCAGCAATAAGTGCGTTAACCACACGATCCACATTACCACCGGCTAAGTAGTGACTCTCTAGTTGATTTGTTTTTACGTCTAAACCTGCTTTATGTGCTTTAATTAATGGATTAATAACCATTCGTGGCACAACTCGACGTAACCTCATACCAACTAACGTAAAGATACTAATACGTACACCAGCAGCTAATGCGCTAATCCATAGCATTACTGGAACAAACGTGAATAAAATTGCGATAGCTATAATAAGCACAGCTACGACAATTAGCGGAAATAACTGTTCAGTCCCCATTTAAAAACTCCTCCTAATAATTATATTTATTCTTGAATTTCTCGAACTACTATCCGAGAACCTTCAACCTTAACTATTTCTACTTCTGCATCACTTGATATAAAGGATCCTTCAGATACAACATCTAACCGCTCTCCATCAAATACTGCTGTACCTGATGGTCTTAAGAATGTTAGAGCACGGCCTCTTAATCCTATTAAATCCATACGGTTTTCATTTGACACATAACCTAATTCTGACTTTGTAGAGTCAGATAATACTATATGCCTGAAAATTCCTTTATTAAAATCCAGCTTTTTAAACAAAACAATTGCGAGAATAATCGATACTAGTAAAGCGATTCCAATACTGAACGCCATATGTCCCATATCAGCACCAGAGACAAGCAGTGCACCTAAGATGGCACCTCCACCAATAATTCCTAATATGCCGCTTGGGACAAATATCTCGAGTATGATACATATGAGTCCGACTAATAATAAAATGACAGACTCGTAACCTGCTAATCCTGCAACTAAATGTCCGTAGAAAAATAATATTAATGAAACTATTCCTAATATACCAGGAATTCCAAAACCTGGCGAGTATAATTCTACAATTAATCCAATACTCGCGATCGATAACAGAATTGGAATAACAACAGGATTCGTTATAAACCGAGCAATCTGTTCCGAAAAAGTGAGTTCTGATTCCGTTACTTGTGGGTTGTTGATCTCTAGTAATTCAAATAGGGCACGGCGATTTTCAGCGATTCCTTCTGCATAACCCACTTCAACCGCTTCTTCAGCACTTAAGGTTAAGAACTCTCCCTCAGGAGCACCATACTCTGGTAAATCAATATTATCATTCGCCATTGCTTCAGCATATAATGGATCTCTATCATTAGCCTCTGCTGAAGCTCTCATAGCTTTGATCCAATCAGACTGAGCTTTCTTGTCAGCTGCATTACCATCTGAAGTAATAACTCCTGCAGCTCCCATACGAGCATTTGGTTTAAAGTAAATTTCATCTGCATTAAGCGCTATGTATGACCCAGCTGAAGCTGCTTGGTTAATGACATATGCTACTGTCGGAATTTCAGTACTCGTTAAGAGGTTAGCAATGTCATTAGCTGAATCAACTCTACCACCAGGTGAGTCAATTTCAAATACAATTAAATCTGCAAAGCTTTCTTCAGCCTCATTAATACTTCTTTGTAAAAATGCAACTAATCCTTGTTCAACATCATTTTCAACTGGTACGATATGAATGGAAGTTGAATCACCATGTTGGTCTGCATCAATAGACATTTGATTAATCCATAAAAATGATAACGCAATTATGACAAACATATATAACCTTTTTTTCATTTAATACCCCCTCTCCTCTTTATTATCCTAAACATGTATACGAATAAGCAACTATTTTTGTTTCAAAAAAAATGGTTCTAAGTCAAATGTTGGGGTGAGCGTACGCTCACTCCTAATTTAATTGATACGAACCTTTAAATTCTTATATTGATGATGCAATAACCACCTTTAATCTAAAACGATCAAACCGTTTAAAGCCAAAGGCATTACGCTTAATCACTTTGGTTTGATTATTAATCCCTTCAACATATCCATTATGTAAATTAAATGCGAAGCTGTTCATGATTTGC
>NZ_JBQQCO010000010.1:0-120696 GCF_052246295.1 Piscibacillus sp. B03
AACAAGCTGCTGGGTTGGCAACTGAAGAAGAAGCCACCATTACGACCTAAAGGTCGATCATATAAATAATGCAGCTAACTTAATACAGATGGAACGTCGTCATTTACACAAACTTTTTGACACTCCCTTGAAATAGAACCAAAAAACTGTATGTGTACTAATAATTGATGTATAACAATAAAATGTGTACGTAAGTGAGTAATATCTTTTTTTATTCAAAAGTGAATGATTATTCATTTTTAAAGAAGGAATTTTGTAAAGTTATGTAGAAGTTTGTTAATGTGAGGAAAAGAACTTTAGAATGGAGGATTCATCATGAATGAAGTTAAGCCTTTTAACAAGGTTCTTGTAGCAAACAGAGGAGAAATTGCCATAAGGGTATTTCGTGCATGTACTGAATTAAACATCCGTACAGTGGCTATTTATTCCGAAGAGGATACAGGCTCTTACCATCGTTATAAAGCAGATGAAGCTTACTTGGTAGGGGTAGGTAAAAAGCCTATTGATGCATATCTAGATATAGAAGGTATAATCTCTATTGCAAAACGTGTAGGTGTTGATGCAATTCACCCTGGTTATGGGTTTTTATCAGAAAATGTACATTTCGCAAGAAGGTGTGAGGAAGAAGGAATTAAATTTATTGGCCCATCAAGCGGTTTGTTAGACACATTTGGAGATAAAGTAAAAGCTAGATATCAGGCTATAAAAGCTGAAATCCCAGTTATTCCTGGTACAGATGGCCCTGTTTCTTCTTTAGATGAGGTTCAGGATTTTGTTACTAAATATGGTTTTCCAATTATGATTAAAGCGGCATTGGGCGGCGGCGGACGTGGCATGAGAATTGTCCGTACTCAAGAAGCTTTGAAAGAAGCGTATGAACGTGCAAAATCAGAAGCAAAAGCAGCGTTTGGTAGCGATGAAGTATATGTAGAAAAATTAATTGAGAATCCAAAACATATTGAAGTTCAGATTTTAGGTGACGAGGATGGTAATATTGTTCATTTATATGAACGTGACTGTTCAGTACAAAGACGTCATCAGAAAGTAGTCGAAGTCGCTCCAAGTGTTTCATTAGATGATCAACAGCGTGAGGAAATCTGTGAAGCAGCCGTTAAGTTAATGAAAAGCGTTGATTATGTCAACGCAGGTACGGTTGAATTTCTAGTAACGGAAGATGATTTTTATTTCATTGAGGTAAATCCTCGTGTACAAGTTGAACATACCATTACTGAGATGATAACGGGTGTTGATATTGTACAGACTCAAATTCATATTGCAATGGGTGAGAATCTACATGATTCACCAATTGATATTCCAAAACAAGAGGAAATCTCAACTCACGGATTTGCAATTCAATCTCGTGTAACTACAGAAGATCCGCTTAACAATTTTATGCCTGATACAGGTAAAATTATGGCTTATCGTACTGGTGGTGGTTTTGGAGTCCGTTTAGATGCAGGAAACGGTTTCCAAGGTGCTGTTATTTCACCACATTATGACTCGTTATTGGTCAAAGTATCTACGTGGGCGCTTACTTTTGAACAAGCCGCAAAGAAGATGGTTCGTAACTTAAAAGAGTTTAGAATTCGTGGAATCAAAACGAATATTCCATTTTTAGAGAATGTTATTTTACATCAGAAGTTTATAAACGGTAGTTATGATACGACATTTATAGACCAATCGCCGGAATTATTTGTATTCCCAAAGAAAAAAGATCGAGGTACAAAATTATTAACTTATTTAGGGCATACGACAATTAATGGTCCTGCCAATCAAGGTCATACAAAGAAACCACTTTTCTCTAAGCCTAGAGTGCCAGATGTGGACTTGAATCAAGACTATCCTAGAGGTACAAAACAAATCTTAGATGAAGAAGGACCAGAAGCAGTGGCAGACTGGTTATTAAAACAAAAAGAGGTTCAATTAACGGATACAACATTCCGTGATGCTCACCAGTCATTATTAGCAACACGAGTCAGAACAAAGGATTTATTAGATATTGCAGAACCAACTGCAAAGCTACAGCCAAACCTATTCTCAGTTGAAATGTGGGGAGGAGCGACATTTGATGTTTCATATCGTTTCTTACGTGAAAACCCATGGGAGCGTTTAAGTAAATTAAGAGAGAAGATGCCAAATGTATTGTTCCAAATGCTTCTAAGAGCGAGTAATGCAGTTGGGTACAAAAACTACCCAGATAATGTAATCGAAAAGTTTGTTGAGCACAGTGCCCATATGGGTATTGATGTCTTTAGAATTTTTGATAGCTTAAACTGGTTAGAAGGAATGAAACCTGCTATTGAAGCAGTTAGAAAGCAAGGTAAAATTGCCGAAGCTACGATGTGTTATACGGGTGATATATTAGATCCTGAACGTCCTAAGTATGACTTAGACTATTACTTAAACTTGGCTAAGGAGTTAGAACAAGCAGGTGCACATATTCTCGGGATTAAGGATATGGCAGGGTTATTAAAACCAGAAGCGGCTTATCAATTAATTAAAGCACTAAAAGAAGAAATCTCAATACCTATTCATTTACACACACACGACACTAGTGGAAACGGTGTCATGATGTATTCTAAAGCAATTGAAGCAGGCATAGATGCAGTTGATGTGGCAGTAAGTACTATGGCTGGAAGCACGTCACAACCAAGTGCAAATAGCTTGTATTATGCATTAGAACATCATGAACGTCAACCAAAGCTTAATATTAATGCATATGATCAATTAGCAAGATATTGGGAAGATGTTCGTGAATATTATGCACCTTATGAAAATGGCTTAAAGGCTCCACACTCTGAAATTTATTTCCATGAGATGCCAGGAGGACAGTATAGTAACCTACAACAACAGGCAAGAGCAGTAGGTTTAGATGAGCGATGGGATGAAGTCAAAGCAATGTACCGTAAAGTTAATGATATGTTCGGTGATATCATTAAAGTAACACCATCGTCTAAGATTGTAGGAGATATGGCATTGTTCATGGTTCAAAATGAATTAACAGTTGATGATGTATATGAAAAAGGTGATTCATTAGATTTTCCTGATTCAGTCGTGGAGTTTTTCCAAGGGTATATTGGTCAGCCTTATAAAGGGTTCCCTAAAGAGTTACAACGAATTGTACTAAAAGGTCGAGAAGCAATTGAACGTCGACCTGGTGAACACCTGAAACCAGTTAATTTCGAAGCATTAAGGGAAAAACTATATGATCAATTAGAACGACAAGTAACAGATCTTGAGATTATATCTTCTGCTTTATATCCTAAGGTATTTGACGAGTATCAGAAGTTTGTAGAAACTTATGGAGATGTTTCGGTACTTGATACGCCATCATTCTTATATGGACTAAGGTTAGGCGAAGAAGTTGCTGTTGAAATTGAGCAAGGTAAAACATTGATAGTTAAGCTTGTCTCAATTGGTGAAGCACAAAAAGATGGAAACAGGGTGGTCTATTTTGAGTTAAATGGTCAACCTCGTGAAGTTGTTGTTCGAGATGAAAATGTAGAAAATGTCCTTGAACAGCGTGTGAAAGCAGATAAGAGTAATCCGAATCACATTGGAGCTTCTATGCCAGGAACTGTTATTAATGTGCTTGTAAAAGAAGGTGAGAAGGTTGGCAAGAATGATCATCTAATGATTACAGAATCAATGAAGATGGAAACAACAATTCAAGCACCATTTGAAGGTATTGTAAAGAAAGTACATGTTAAAGATGGCGAATCAATTGAAAGTGGAGACTTATTAATAGAAGTAGAATAAAACTAAAAAAAGATTAAGGGCTATTTTAATAGCACTTAATCTTTTTTAGCACTTCTATAACAAAGCAAAATAAAATAACTCAATAGAGCAAAGAATAAAGAAATAAATAGAGCGTGCATGAGAGCAATTGTTGTGTTTTTTAGTGTAATGATCACTAATGCACCTAAAACAACTTGTAAAATAATTAGAATCGTAGCAAGTAACCATCCATTTTTAATAAACGAATATTGCTTATAGTTTCTGAAAATATATATGAGAAGACCAACAACCCATAGAAATAATAGTCCTGCTAAAAATCTATGACCCATTTGAATCCATTGCTCAAGGCCCAAACTATTAAAATTAAATGGCTCTTGGTTATAGCAGAACGGCCAATCGATACAAGCTAAGCTAGATTCCTTATGTCTAACTAATGCTCCAGAGTATACAACAATTAATGTGTATACAAATATTCCGTATAACTGAATTCTTAATTTTTTAGGGATTGTAAACTGGTTTGTATGGAATTTCTCATCAAAGTTAAAAATAATTAAAGCTAACAAAAAGACTGTAGCAAATGAAACAAGAGAAATACCGAAATGTAATGCTTTAATGAGACTTGTCTGTTCGAATAATACAGCACCTGCACCTAATAGAGATTGTAGAATGAAGAATACAATAGTCATGACAACTAAAAATTTAGTTTCACGAACATGCTGGTAATGACGCCAAGCAATAAATGATAAAAGTCCAACGAAAATAATCGCAACGCCTGTAACAAGTCTGTGACTAAATTCTATTATAAGTTCTGGAGTTATATTTTTAGGAATCAGTTGCCCTTCGCATAAAGGCCAACTTCTGCCACAACCTAGCCCTGAACCAGTTTTAGTTACTAATGCTCCGCCAATTAGAACAAATAGCATTACAAATACTGATACTAGAGCAAGAGGTTTGTGCTTAATCCACTTGTTCATTTATGACACCTTCTTTCGTTGAAGAACACCTAGTACATATCGTAATATAATTTAGCGGTAGTTGGAAACTAATTTCTTTACAAAATTATAACACTTACAATTAACAAATACTTTTTGGAAGGGTTAGCACTTTAATTTTAAACAAACTGTGAAAAATTTAAATAAATTAGATTTAGGACTGACATTTCTCGATAAAATATGCTAATTTATTGTCTAGGCATTATTTTTTCACACATTTTTCACATCTAAAAAAGTTTTTATGTGGTTAAATAGAAGTAAAGAATATTACATGATACAATGATATTGGTTACATAAGGAACATCTGGTACTTCTTATGAAAACCAATTGCATTATCTTGAGGGGACGGCGAATGACTATGAGTGAACCTCGTTCAATTCAATCAACAATTTCTCAAATAGAAAGTCAAGATACAAGTATTAAAGCCTTGTGGACTGACTTTTTATCATTAATAAAAGTTGGGATTATTAATTCTAATCTAATCACTACGTTTACCGGATATTGGTTAGCGTTATACTTTACAAATTACTCATTCTCATGGGTAACTTTCTCATTATTAATGGCGGGAACCGCATTTGTCATAGCTGGTGGCTGTGTCATTAATAATTGGTTTGATCGAGATATTGATCACGTCATGTCTAGAACAAAAAATAGGCCAACTATTACAGGAACCATTCCATTAAATGTTGTGCTAAGTATGGGAGTTAGCTTCAGTTTAATAGGCTTTATTCTCTTGTATTTAACAACTCCTATGGCAGCATTATTTGGTTTCATAGGTTGGTTTGTCTATGTTGTTCTTTACACGATGTGGTCGAAAAGAAAGTATACAATTAACACAGTGGTAGGGAGCTTTTCAGGAGCAGCTCCACCATTAATTGGTTGGGCAGCAGTGGACTCCACATTACACCCTGTGGCTTTTGTATTATTCTTAGTGATGTTCATATGGCAAACACCACATTTTTTATCTTTAGCTATAAGAAAGAGAGAAGAATACAGTAAAGCTGGTATACCAATGTTGCCAGTTGTTTATGGTAATAATATTACTAAAAGACAAATTCTGATTTATACAATCTGTCTATTACCATTACCATTTTATTTCTTTTCTCTAGGATCAATCTTTTTAATATTTGCTACACTATTAAATTTAGGTTGGTTAGCAATTGCAGTATATGGATTTAGAATGAAAGATGATGACCGTTGGGCTAAGTGGATGTTTGTTTATTCCTTAAACTATTTAACATTTTTCTTTGTGGGGTTAGTAGTAGCAACCTTACCTATTTTCTAGTATGTAATTAAGAAAAATTTTCTTTTTCTTAATTCAAATTATATAATGTACTCAACAACTTAAGATTAATAAGAGAAAGAGAGGTATTGATGATGAAAGGGTGGATGAGTAAATTCAAGGCTATATTTGCTTTGATCGTGCTTGCACTTGTTTTATCAGGTTGTGGTGAACCATTTCTAAGTGCGCTTCAGCCAAAAGGTGAAGGTGCAGAAATGATTTACGACTTGATGATTCTAAGTATTGTCATCATGTTATTTGTATTTGTTGTAGTAATGGTGATTTATACGTTTGTTATTATTAAGTATCGTCAGAAAAAAGACGATCCTGATTTTATGCCTAAACAAACTGAAGGGAATCACGCACTAGAAACATTATGGACTGTTATCCCGATTATTTTACTTTTAATTTTAGCAGTTCCAACTGTGCAGTATACTTTTGCACTAGCTGATACTTCTCCAGAAGTTAATGAAGAAGGAGAAGAGCAAGATTCTATTTGGGTCAACGTTACGGGTGCTCAATATTGGTGGCACTTTGAATACGATGGCTTAGAAGTTTCAACAAGTCAGGAATTATATATTCCAACAGACAGAAGAGTATACCTATCAATGACTTCTCAAGACGTCATTCACTCATTCTGGGTACCGTCAATAGATGGTAAGATGGATGTTAACCCAACAGGTAACACGAATGAAATGACCCTTTTAGCAAAAGAAGAGGGCGTTTATTGGGGTAAATGTGCTGAGCTTTGTGGTCCTTCTCACTCCATTATGGACTTTAAAGTAGTTGCAGTAAGCCCTGGAGAATTCGAAGAGTGGGTACAAGATATGCAATCAGTAACAGGTGAAGAAACACCTGATTCAGCTACAGCTCAAGAAGGACAAGAGTTATTTGCTAATAACTGTATGTCATGTCACGCAGTTGGTTCAAGCCCTAACAAAATCGGTCCTAACCTTACAAACTTTGGTGACCGTACTAAGTTAGCAGGTGTTGTTGAATACAATAAAGAAAACTTGGTTGAGTGGATTCAAACAAAAGGTGAAGACATGAAGCCAGGTAACCACATGTTAGATGCTGGTTATGACTTAGAAGACGAAGAAGCAGAAAAAATTGCTGAATACTTAATGGGGTTAAGCCCAAGTGACATTACTTCTGAAAGTGCAGAAGACAGCGTGTATAAAGACTCTGACTTATCATCGTTATTCCCTGAAGAAGAAGCTGAAGGTGAAGGAGAGCAATCTCAAGACGGTGAAAGTGAAGAAGAGTCTGATGGGGAAGACTCTAGTGAAGACGGAGCAGATGAAGAAGATTCAGATGAAGAAAACAATGATGAATAGTGAATCAGATATCACTTTTTAGAGGGAGGTTAATAGCGTGAGCACAACAGCTAAGAAAGCTGGCTTCGGGGCTACATTATGGGATTACTTAACTACCGTTGACCATAAGAAGATTGCGATCTTATATTTAGTCGCTGGTATGTTCTTCTTTATTCTCGGTGGACTCGAAGCAATGATAATTCGTATACAGCTCATTGAGCCTAATAATGATTTCGTATCAGCTCAATTTTATAATGAAGTTTTAACAATGCACGGAACCACGATGATTTTCCTTGCAGCGATGCCATTAATCTTTGCATTAATGAACGCTGTAGTACCACTACAAATTGGTGCTCGTGACGTCGCGTTCCCATTTGTTAACTCTTTAGGTTTTTGGTTATTTTTCTTTGGTGGTGTCATGCTAAACGTATCATGGTTTGTTACGGGTGCACCTGATGTAGGTTGGACTGCGTACGCACCACTATCAATATTCTCTGAAGGGCATGGGGTCGACTTTTACGCCATAGGTCTTCAGATATCAGGTTTTGGTACACTAATGGGTGGTATTAACTTCATTGTTACAGTTGTTAATATGAGAGCGCCTGGTATGACATACATGAGAATGCCACTATTTACTTGGACGGCATTTATTGCTAGTGTACTTATCTTATTTGCGTTCCCAGCGTTAACGGTAGGTTTATTCCTATTAACGTTTGACCGATTATTTGGAGCAAACTTCTTTGACCCAGCAATGGGTGGTAACGTTATTATCTGGGAACACCTATTCTGGATCTTTGGACACCCAGAGGTTTATATTTTAATCCTGCCAGCATTTGGTGTGTTTAGTGAAGTTATATCAACATTCTCTAAGAAGCGTCTATTCGGGTATTCATCAATGGTATTCGCTACAGTATTAATCGCATTCTTAGGTTTCATGGTATGGGCTCACCACATGTTTACAGTTGGTTTAGGTCCGATTGCGAACTCAATTTTCGCAGTTGCAACTATGGCCATTGCCGTACCTACAGGGATTAAGATTTTTAACTGGCTATTTACATTGTGGGGCGGTAGCATTCGATTAACGTCTCCAATGGTATTTGCATTAGGTTTCATCCCAACATTCACAATTGGTGGTATGACAGGTGTAATGCTTGCATCTGCAGCTGCAGACTTCCAGTATCATGATTCTTATTTCGTAGTAGCACACTTCCACTATGTAATTGTTGGTGGTGTTGTATTAGGACTATTTGCCGGAATCATTTACTGGTGGCCGAAAATGTTTGGTACAATGCTAAATGAGAAGCTTAACCACTGGTTCTTCTGGTTATTCTTTATCGGTTTCCATTTAACGTTCTTTGTACAGCATTTCCTAGGATTAATGGGTATGCCTAGACGTTATTGGATCTTCTTAGAAGACCAAGGCTTAGATTTCTTTAACTTAATTAGTACAATTGGTGCCTTCTTTATGGCAGCAGGTACGATTTTATTCCTATACAACGTGGTTGTAACACAAGCTAAAGGTGTAAAAGTTTCAGGAGATCCTTGGGATGCTCGTACACTTGAGTGGGCTATTCCATCACCACCTCCTTTCTATAACTTTAAACAAGAACCTCTAGTTCGTGGTTTAGATCCATTATGGATTGAGAAAACTGAAGGTGACGGTAAAATTAAGCCTGCAGAACCTTTAGGTGACATACACATGCCGAATAATTCATTCGTTCCATTTATGATGTCACTTGGTTTATTCATAGCCGGTTTCGGTGTGATGTTCCAAGGTTCTTACTGGATTTTAGCTGTTATCGGTTTTGCCATTACAGCAGGTAGTATGCTTTACCGCTCTTTCAAAGATGATCTTGGATATCATGTTCACAAAGAGGATTTAGAAGATGAAAAGGGGGATGGTTCTAATGGCTGATGATATGCTAAAATCAACAAACTTGCCTCAAAACCCAGAAAGAGCCACCCTTGAAGGTCGAAATAAATTTATGGGTTTTTGGTTTTTCCTTGGAGGAGAAACTGTACTATTCGCAAGTTTATTCGGTACGTATCTTGCTTTAAAGAATTCGACGGTCGATGGACCAGCAGCAAATGAAATTTTTGGTCTAGAACTTGTGTTCCTCATGACCATTATCTTATTAACTAGTTCATTGACAAGTGTTTATGCAATGTACCATATGAAAAATAATGACCCTAAGAAAATGCAACTTTGGTTAGGTATTACTGTTGCTTTAGGTTTAGCATTCTTAGGATTGGAAATTTATGAGTTCTACCATTACGTTCATGGATATGATTTTGGATATACAACATCAGCGTTCTCCTCAGCCTTCTATACATTAGTTGGTTTCCACGGAGCACACGTTGCCTTTGGTTTAGGTTGGATCATCTCATTAATGGTTCGTAACGCTAAACGTGGAATTAACCTTTACAATGCACCGAAGTTTTATATTGCCAGCTTATATTGGCACTTCATTGACGTTGTATGGGTATTCATTTTCACAGTTGTATATCTAATGGGAAAGGTGGGCTAAATGATGGCAGGTAACACCAATTCCACAAATGAAAAACAAGAGTTTTATCGTAAAAAGCATAAAGAGGAAATGAAACATCATGTTCTAACATTTGCGATGATGATTGCATTCACATTAATTGCATTTGGCTTAGTAATCGCAGGAGTTAGTGCAATGTTCACTATTCCAATTATTCTTGTATTAGCTGCAGTGCAAGTATTATTCCAACTGTACTACTTCATGCACATGAACCAAGAAGGTCATGAGTTCCCTGCACTAATGATTTACTCTGGGATCTTTGCAGCTGTACTAACTGTATTAGCTTTAACTACTATTGTTTGGTGGGGCTAAGCTTAAGAATTAAAAGCAAGCACAACTTTGTGCTTGCTTTTTTTATGTTCATGAAGGACTTTTTACCTAATTTATTAAATTATAATTGTTCTAATCTTTGTATATTTATCATATATACTTGATTATTAGTAGAATTTTCAGTATATTAAGTTACACATAGTTTTGAAAATTAATACTTATTACATAATTTAGGGGGAGAACATATGGAAGATGTCGTACTAGAATTAAAAGATTTACATACACATTTCTTCACAGATAACGGTGAAGTCCCCGCTGTAGATGGTGTGAGTTTGAAATTACATAAAGGTGAAGTGGTTGGAATTGTAGGTGAGTCGGGGTCTGGTAAGAGTGTAACCTCTCTATCAGTTATGCAATTAATTCCAAAACCTCCTGGGAAAATAGTCAGTGGTGATATTTTATTTAAAGGTAAGGATTTAACAAATTATAGTGAAAAACAAATGAGAAAAATTCGTGGCAATGAGATTGCTATGATTTTTCAGGAGCCTATGACATCCTTAGACCCACTTTTTACTATTGGAAATCAGATAGTTGAAGGAATAAGGCTTCATGAAAAAATCAGTAAACAAGATGCTAAGAAACGGGCAGTAAACATGCTTGAGCTAGTAGGAATTCCTAGAGCTGGTGAAGTAGTTGATGAGTTTCCTCACCAACTTTCAGGTGGTATGAGACAGAGGGTAATGATTGCAATGGCTATGGCTCTTAACCCTGAAGTTTTAATCGCAGATGAGCCTACAACTGCACTAGATGTTACCATCCAAGCTCAAATTTTAGATTTAATGAGATTACTCAATAAAGAGAAAGAAACGTCAATTTTACTTATTACCCATGACTTAGGTGTTGTTTCTGAAATGTGTGATCGAGTCGTTGTGATGTACTCAGGTCAAGTTGTTGAAGAAGGAACAGTAAGAGAAATTATAAAGGATCCTCAGCATCCTTATACAAAAGGATTAATAAAATCATTGCCAAACCTACATAAGAAGGAACAAAAATTATATTCGATTCCAGGTACGGTAATGAAGCCAAAGAAAGATTTTGTAGGTTGTCGATTTGCTCCTAGGTGTGAATTTGCATTTGACCGTTGTTTTCAAGAAAGCCCTGAGTTATATTCCTTAGATAACTTTAGACATAGCAGGTGTTTCTTACATGATGAAGGGAAAGGGGTAGAAGAATTTGCAGACACCAATATTAGAAGTCAATAACTTAAAAAAATACTTTCCTGTTAAAGGTGGAGTGTTTGGCCGACAGGTTGGAGTTGTCAAAGCAGTTGATGACGTTTCATTTACCGTCAATCAAGGGGAGATTTTAGGTATTGTTGGCGAGTCAGGTTGTGGTAAATCAACAACTGGTAAAACTATATTAAGACTTATTGAGCCTACAGAAGGTGAAATTAAATTTGAAGATCAAAACATAGCTAAACTTAGTGGGGAACAGGTGCGAAGGTTGAGAAAGGATATGCAAATTATTTTCCAAGATCCTTATGCATCTTTAAATCCTAGACATACGATTGAAAAAATCATTAGTGAGCCATTACTTGTACATAGTGATTTGACAAGTAAAGAGAGGAAAGAACGAATCAAAGAGTTATTAGAAGTTGTTGGTTTAAGAGCTGAGCACGCTTCAAGGTACCCACACCAATTTAGTGGTGGACAACGTCAAAGAATTGGAATTGCTCGAGCGCTAGCTAATAATCCTAAATTAATAATTTGTGATGAACCAGTATCAGCTCTAGATGTATCAGTTCAATCACAAATCTTAAATCTTATGGAGAGTCTGAGAGATGAGTTTAACCTGACATATATTTTTATTGCCCACGATTTAAGTGTTGTGAAACATATTAGTGATCGTGTTGGCGTAATGTATTTAGGTGGAATGGTGGAATTAGCGAATAAAGATGAATTGTATGAGAATCCAATGCATCCATATACTCAAGCATTACTATCTGCTGTACCAGTTGCTGATCCTGATAATCGTCCGGATCGCGTTATATTAGAAGGGGATGTGCCAAGTCCTTCTGATCCACCATCTGGATGCCCATTTCATACTCGTTGTCCAATGGCAATGGATGTTTGTAAAGAAGTAAAACCTGAGTTTAGAGAAGCTAGGGATCAACATTTTGTTGCTTGTCACTTATACGACTAGTCACAAAATGTTATCTATATAATTAAAACATTAGGGGGTAAGGAAATGAAGAAATTCTCTTTTCTAATGACTTTGCTACTTGCACTTGTGTTAATGCTTGCTGCGTGTAGTGGAGACAGCTCTGAAGAACCTGAAGAAGATCCTGGTGAAGAAACTGAACAGGAGAACAATGAAGGTTCTGAGGAAGAAGATGAAGAAGCAAGTGAAGGTGAAGGGGAAGATCAAGTTCTTGTATTCGCCCGCGGAGGTGACTCTGAGAGTTTAGACTTCGCAAGTACAACAGACGGTGAATCTTCACGTGTAACAAAACAAATTTATGAAAGTTTATTAGACTTTGATAAAGAAAGTTTTGATATTGTTCCAGGTCTAGCTCATGATTGGGACGTAAACGATGAAGGTACAGAATACACTTTCTATTTAGAAGAAGGCGTTAAGTTCCATGATGGAACAGACTTTAACGCAGATGCTGTAAAGACAAACTTCGAGCGTTGGGCTGACCCTGAGCATGAGTTTGCTTTTGCTGATGCTGATTATGTATATGCAATGTATGGCATCATGTTCGGTGGTAAAAAAGGTGACGAAAGCCATGTAATTGAAGATATTGAAGTAGTGGATGACCATACAGTGACATTCCATTTAAAACGTCCATTAGGTTATTTCTTACAGAATATGGCGATGAGCTATTTTGCGATTACATCTCCAGCTGCATTAGAAGAGCATGGTGCTGAGATTAATGAAAACCCTGTAGGTACAGGTCCATTTAAATTTGTAAGTTGGGACCGTGATCAATCAATCGTATTAGAGAAGAACGAAGAATATTGGAAAGAAGGTTTACCTAAATTAGATCGTGTCATTTTTGAAGTAATTCCTGAGAACTCATCTCGTTTAATGGCTTTACGTTCAGGTGACATTGATATCATGGATGGTTTAAATCCTGATGATGCTGCTGGTGTAGAATCTGATCCGGAAATTGACCTTTACACTCGTGCAGCTAACAACTTTGGGTATTTAGGTATGAACGTGGAAAAAGCTCCACTTGATGACAAGTTAGTACGACAAGCTATTAACTATGCGGTTGACCGTGAGGCAATTGCAGAGGCGTTATATGCAGGGTATGCAACTCCTGGTGTGAACCCATTACCACCTGGATATTTAGGATACAATGATGAATTAGAAGGTTATGAGTATGACCCAGATAAAGCTATGGAATTATTAGAGGAAGCTGGTTATGGTGACGGTGTTGAAATTGAGTTATGGACAATGCCTGTTGCAAGACCATATATGCCAGACCCAGAAACTGTAGCTGATATAATCCGTAACAACCTTGAACAGGTGGGTATTACAGCAGAGATCGTAAGAGAAGAGTGGGCTCCGTATTTACAGAAGACAGCTGACGGTGAACAACAATTGTTCATGTTAGGTTGGTCTGGCACAAATGGTGACCCTGATTACTTCTTAGGTAGCTTGTTACATTCTGATGGTATTGGTGGTAGTAACTATACTCGCTTTAGTAATGAAGAGGTAGATGAACTAATTGATCAAGCGAAAGTTGAAACTGATCAAGATACTCGTGCTGAGTTATATAAAGAAGCACAAGCGATTATTCATGAAGAAGCGCCAATGGTTGTATTAGTACACTCTGAACCAGTATTAGCTGCTAGCAGCCGAGTTCAGAACTATGTACCGCATCCATCGACAAGCGAATCTCTAGCAGAAGTTGAATTAAGCGAATAATCATAATGAGAGGGTAGTGGAGACGCCTCTGCTATCCTCTTTTACATAGATTAAGAATTGCACCATAGGTCTAACAATGTGAGGTGAAAGAATGCTTTCCTATACAATTAGAAGATTATTAATGTTGATACCAGTATTACTTGGAATGGCAATTATCACTTTCTCCATCGTACATTTAATTCCAGGTAACCCAGCACAAGTTATTTTAGGGGAATCAGCAACTGAACAATCAATTAAAGACTTAGAAGAATCAATGGGATTGAATGAGCCTTATATTGTTCAGTTTGGGGTTTATATGTCGGAGTTATTACAAGGTGATTTAGGAACATCATTAAAAACGAAAGCAAGCATTAATAAAGAAATTGTTCCAAAATTGGCAGCCACATTTGAATTGACATTTTTTGCCATGATATTCGCGATCGTAATTGGTGTAAATGCTGGTATTATCAGTGCTTGGAAACATAATTCCTGGTTTGACTTCTTTGCAATGTTATTTGCTTTAGTCGGTGTATCAATGCCTGTTTTCTGGTTAGCTCTTATGGAACAGTGGATTTTTGCACAAGAGCTTGGTTGGTTACCGGCACATGGAAGGCAAGATAGCCGTAATCCAATAGAACCAATTACACATTTTTATGTTATTGATTCCATATTACATATGGATATGAAACATTTAGTCACATCATTAAAACATTTAGTGTTGCCGAGTATTGCTTTAGGTACCATCCCTATGGCAATCATCGCGAGAATGACACGCTCCAGTATGTTAGAAGTTATGAGCTCAGATTATATTCGTACCATTCGCGCAAAAGGTTCAGGCCAATTCTTAGTAATTTATAAACACGCGTTAAAAAACGCCACAATTCCCGTTTTAACGATTATTGGTTTACAGACAGGGGTCTTACTTGGTGGCGCAATTTTGACTGAAACTATTTTCAGTTGGCCTGGAATTGGACGATATATCTATGAAGCGATCAGTTATCGTGATTATCCTGTTATTCAATCTGGAATATTAGTCGTAGCATTTCTATTTGTCATTATCAATCTAATTGTCGATCTATTGTATGCATTCATAGATCCAAGAATTAAATATTAGGGGGGATATAGATGGTAACTGAAAAGAAGGACCAAGATAAAGTGGATATGCACCCTAATAAAGAAGGTTATAGTTATGATTCAGATGAGATTGCAGCTATCTCTCCTTGGAAAGATGCACTTAAGCGTTTAAGAAAAAATCGATTATCAATGGCTGGTTTATTCATTATCATTTTCTTTATATTAGTAGGCATTTTTGCACCTATATTAACATCACACGGGATTGATGACCAAAACTTAGTAAACCGTCTACAACCGCCTTCAAGTGATTATTGGTTTGGCACGGATGATCGAGGTAGAGATATTTTTACTAGGATTGCCTACGGTGCACGTATATCACTAATGGTTGGATTTGTTGCCGTAACTGGTGCCATGATATTTGGATCATTACTTGGTATTATTGCTGGTTATTTTGGTAAATGGGTAGATATGATTATTTCTAGAATTTTTGATATTATGTTAGCTTTTCCAAGCATTTTATTGGCTATTGCAATCGTTGCAATTTTAGGGCCATCTCTTCAAAATGCTCTTATCGCCATTTCGATTATTAACATTCCGATATTTGGACGTTTAGTTCGTTCAAGAGTACTTAGCTTACGTGAGGAAGAATTCGTGATGGCAGCAAAAGCTCAAGGATTAAAAAATGGAAGAATCATATTTCATCATATACTTCCTAATAGTTTAGCACCGATCATCGTTCAAGCAACATTAGGTTTTGGTACTGCTATCCTAGAAGCTGCAGCGCTAGGGTTCTTAGGGTTAGGTGCACAACCACCAACACCTGAATGGGGCTACATGTTACAAAATGCTCGAGGCTTTATACAACTTGCACCTTGGACACTAATATTCCCAGGTATCTCAATTATGCTAGTTGTTTTAGGCTTTAACTTAATCGGTGATGGTTTAAGAGATGCATTAGATCCAAAAATGAAAAGTTAATAATCTATATTACAAAATGATTTTGAGACAGAGGATAAGAAATATTAACTGTTATTCGCGAAACATTTTGACACAGCTAAAAGAAGCTGTATGTTTAGGTATTAATTATGCCTAACATTCGGCTTCTTTTAAGTTTATTAAATATTTTTCCCAAGCTCTTTTTTGTTTGTAATTTCAACAATTTTATTAACGAACCTTAATTTAGTCGAGATATGAGTTTGTTTGTTGTATACTTATGGTTGAGATGAGTACCTTCGAGGTGATAAGTCATGTGGGATAAAATACAAATTTTTGGTTTTAGGGCACTATGGAGTCCTGAGATAATATTGATTACGTTTTTATTAGGACTGTTATACTTTCTTTTTACTGGTCCTTTAAAACATAAAGCTGGCCTTACGGAGGAACCTACAACAAAACAGAAAATTAATGTTTACACTGCGTTAATTTTGTTTTATGTCGTTAAAGGTTCTCCATTATATCTGTTATCACACATCGTGTTGATGGCTCATATGGTTCAAATGGCTGTGTTTTATTTAATGGTGCCACTTCTTTTAATTAAAGGATTACCAAAAGAATGGTGGAGAAAGTTATTTAACGTACCTGTTATTAAAAACATATTGAACATTCTTACAAAGCCGTTAATTGCTGTATTATTCTTTAATACGACATTCTCTTTATACCATATACCTGTAATCTTGGATTTTTCTAAAACAAGCAATTTTGTCCATTGGTCCGTAACGTTATTTATACTTTTTGCGGCTTTCTGTTTCTGGTGGCCGTTAGTTACACCATTAGACGAACAAGAATATCTAAAGCCTTTATATAAAATCTTTTATATATTCGGTAGCGGTATGCTAATCACACCTGCTTGTGCTCTAATCATTTTTGCTAGTGATCCATTATACGCAACATATTCAGAGCCAGATGCATTTGCCAAGGCGATGGCATTGTGTGTTCCGCCAGAGGTATTGCAAAATATGACTTTAGGTGGGCCACAATTATTCTTAAATATGCCACTAGTTTATGATCAGCAAGCAGCTGGGATTATTATGAAAGTATTACAAGAAGTTATCTATGGTGCCGTTTTAGCTAGAATTTTTTACAATTGGTACAACAAAGAAAATAGAGGAATCGACCCACTACCATCGCAGCAAAATTTAACGCCTAATTATGAAAGAGGTTGAGGAGAATGAATTTGCCACTTCTACCAACGATTAGTACATCGTTTATTGTTATCAGTGCTATTTTTATTGCAATTGGATGGATCTTAATTGCTAAGAATAAACGCAAAGAGCATAGAATAGTTATGATTACGGGTGCCGCTTTTGCTTTAGCGTTTTTCATTATTTATATGTCTAGAACCATTTTTGTAGGTAATACAAGCTTTGGTGGACCAGAAGATATGAAAATTTATTACACAGTCTTTTTAATTTTTCATATTTTCTTGGCGACAACTGGTGCTGTGTTTGGATTAGTAACATTAACACTTGCCTTTAAGCGTAACATTAAAAAACATCGAAAAATTGGACCTATCACAAGTATTATTTGGTTCTTTACAGCGATAACAGGTGTTGCCGTCTATTTACTTCTATACGTGTTATATGAAGGTGAACATGGACAAAATTTATTCCAAGCAATATTTGGGGTATAAAAAAGCGATCTGACATTGTCAGATCGCTTTTTTTATATTTTCATATTAAATTTAATAATGCCTGCTTCTTTTGCTGAATTAAAAAGAATAACAACTAACGGTCCTAAGAAGAAACCTAAGAACCCGATTAACTGTAATCCTAAGAACATGGCTATTAACGTTGGTAACGGTGATAAACCAATATGATGTCCCATAACTTTAGGTTCAATCGTACGTCTTATAGCAAGTAATACGATTGCTAGAATGGCTAATTTAGTACCTAATACAATATCTCCTGTAATGAACATATATAATGACCATGGCCCAAGTATGATAATAGAACCTATGATTGGAATCAAGTCTACCAACCATATAATAATAGACATGATTAGAGCAACCTCAGGCATGATTAATAATAGTCCAATTAATGATACTGTGAAAATGATGATACTTACTAAAAATTGTGCTTTTAGGAAGCCTAATAACACATAAGACATTCTTGCATTCATGAATTTGAATTTCTCTTGAGTTTGTTCGGTCATCATACCATAGAATTTATTTCTCAGATTCGGTAAATCCAGCATAAATAAGAATAGAGCGATTAAATAAACTAGTAAACTTATGAGAAAATCTGGTATTTTCATAAAAAGTTGTGTGATACTTTCTATATAATTATAATCTTGAAGTGTTTCCCCATATGACGTTAAATTTTCTGTCACTCGCTTTTCCACTGAGTTGATAAATTCATCTGGCCATTCTTCTGTAAACGCATCAAACTTTGTTCTGAAGTCCATTAGCTCAGATTCAACATCATTTATGTATGTAGGGATGTTTTCAGTCAGTTTAATAACCTGAGCGACTACTTTAGTCGTGGTGTATGTCCCAATAGTTGCAAGAATCAGTATAAAAACTAAAAATACAATCGTGACTGAAAGTTTTCTAGAGATGCCAAACCGTCTAGTATTAAAATGAACTAACGGGTTTAAAAATAAGGCCGTTAAAAAAGCTAAGATGAGCGGGACTGAAATTGGTAAGATAAAGTAGGCTAGTACCAAAAGTAGTAAAATATAAAGCGCGATTGTCCATTGTCGTTTTGTTATATTTTTGAACAATTAGACCTAGTCCCCTTTCGTACGAAAATGTTTACATAAAGGGTACAGTTATACTGCACCCTTTATAAGTAACTTATTTAGCTTCTTCTTCGATGAATTGTTTTAATTGGTCATTGATGGTAGATAAAATACGTTCTGATTTATCAATAATATTTTGTGGGAACCCTTCTTCCTCACCATATTCTACACCGTGAGGATAGTAGTGCTTACCTAATAGTGGAGTAAGTAGTTTGATTACCGCTTTTCCTGAGTCTACTTCTCCTTCAATCGCATAACCACTTACACGAAGATAATAAGTAATATTCTTTTCTGGAGAATTCATTTTTAAGTCATAAGTAACACGCTCATAATCCCATTGACCTGCTAATACAAAACCATTTCTTTCCATAATATATGTTAATGGTTGTAGGTCTAATACAGTGTCTTTAATCTCATTGTTTTCTAATTTCATTTCATTCACCTCTACATTAAGTTTCATTAAATTCATCATATTATGAAACCGTTAATTAATCAATTATTTAAAAGTAAATATTGATAATGTGTAACATTTTATTCAAATATTATGGGCTTTGAACCATGAACACATTTTATCACTCCTAATTATAATAATAGTAACTGGCCATTTTATGTATGAAGGGGTGATAAATATGTATCACTTAGATTTACCAGAAGAAGTACGAGAATTTAAGAAATTTGTAGAAAGTAGGCATGGTCTTGTAAAGGATGTTCGTCGTGGCAAATATAGCTGGCAAGAATTATACGATCGCTGGCGTGAAAATGGAGAACAAGACCCGTTGTGGGATGAATATGAGCGTATTGAATCAATAAATGAGAGCTCATCTCCTTTGACTGGTAAGTTCTCAAATCTAATTGATATGGTATCTAAGGTTGATTTCGACCAATTTGAAAAACAAGTAAATAATTTGTCAAAAACAATTGATCAAGTTCAAGGTTTTCTGAGTAAACAAGGCCATAAAAAGTCTTATAAACAGTATAACCAAAGAAAACGATTCTTTTAACATGTAAATTGTATATTGGTAATCTCGCCTTCATTTTGATAAGATAATAATGTGGAGGTGAGTAAATGCTCGCTAATTTAGAAGTAATTGAGGTATTAGAGCATGCAGAAAAATTAGGCAAAATGATTACTGAGTCAGAAGACTTTCATATATACAGCAAGAGAAAAAAGGATTTATATCAAGATTCTGAAGCAACAAAACTTATGAATGATTTTTCAAAAATGAAAGAGCATTATGAAGATGTTCAGCGTTTTGGGCGTTATCACCCTGATTATAGTAAAATCATGAAAGAAATCCGAGAACAGAAACGAGAACTAGACATGCATGATACTGTAGCCATCTATAAGCAATCAGAAACACAACTCCAAGGATTATTAGATGATGTTTCAGAAATTATTGCTCAATCAATCAGTCCAAACATAAAAGCACCAAGAGATGGAATTGCACTTAAAGATACAGGCTCTGGATGTGGTTGTGGATCTGGTGGCGCATGTGGTTGCCAAGCCTCTTAATTTATTAGGGAATGAGGTAATAAATATGATAACTAAACGCCAAGGTATTGTAGTATGGGTAAAGCATCCTAAATACGTTAAACGTCTAAGAAGATATGGACATATGATTTACGCATCTAGAAGGCAAAAATATGTCTTACTCTATGTCAATCAAGAAGAGATAGAAGGGACTATGGAGCAAATCAAACAATTAAATTTTGTAAGAAAAGTTGATTTCTCTTATAAACCTTTTGTAGACACTGTTTATCAAAAGAAATCACCTATTAAAGAAGAAAAAGAATATGAAATTAAAAGTGTTTATTAAAAAACTGAAGCTATAACTGCTTCAGTTTTTTTGTGCTCTATACTAATTGTGGTGGTGTCCAATGTCACATCAATTATGTTGAGAGATTGATGATTGAACCGTTGGTTTGTGACTCGCTATCGGCGGACGCTTGCCGTGCCCGCGGAAAGCGAAGCATTTTGATGGAGCGATGTTAAATATAATCATTAAAAGGATAAAAAGTGGATGGTGTAAATTTTACACCACCACATTTGAAATAGACCCTTTTTTATGACCTTATAATATGGTTTAACCTTAATATCGCAATTAATTGTTGATAATATAAATCAATTTCATGATACGTTTCCGCTGGAGGGACCACCAATTCGATAATAGGCTTATTAATTTGATCACTAACCGTTTTAAAAGCTTCATAACGTACATTCGACTCACCCTCTTGCGGTTTTGGAATTCCTTCCAGACATATGTATATGGGTTGGAAATTCCCTTGAGTTGTCGGTTTAAAGACAGCAGCAATTGATGTACGCTCTTCGTCATTCTTTATTGTATGAAATGCTAATAAACTTTCAACTCTTTCAGGCATAGACTCTATTAAAGTAAATAGTTCATATATATCTCCATAACCTTCTCCAAGTTTGATAAACCTTTGTGTCATGACAATACCTCCTCAATTCCCTTTATAATGTAGCATGTTTCATTTATTTTGTGAAATAACATAGTCACTTAACTGTCGTTTTGTTAAAATAATAGTCGAATTGTGTAATTTACAGTAAGATAACAAAGTTGATTTTAAATAAATGTATAAAAAAAGTGGCCTTTCTTAAATCTATAGATTAAAGAAAAGCCACAACTCTCCGTTACATAACAGAGAGAGTACAAAAAGGGAGAGGAGAAACCGGAAGAAGGTCTTATGGGGAATGATAAGACTTTCTCCGAGTCGAACGGATTCCTCTTAAATTCCGTTCTAGAAGCTATTATTACCAATAGAGAAAAATATATACATCAAAAAATTAAAAGTTGGTGAGAAAATGAGAGTGATAGCTGGGTCACTAAAAGGGCATCCTATTGTTGCTGTTTCTAATCAAAAAACGAGGCCGACGACAGACAAGGTTAAGGAAGCTTTGTTTCAAATTATTGGACCTTTTTTTGATGGTGGAAGGGCTTTGGATTTATTTGCTGGAAGTGGGAATCTGGGAATCGAAGGTATTAGTAGAGGGCTGGAGCATGTAACATTCGTTGATCAACAGTTCCATGCTATACAGACGATTAAACAGAACATTAAACAACTGAATTTAACTCAGCAATGTGAAGTTTATCGTAATGACGCTTTTAGAGCAATGAAGGCAGCAGGTAAAAGAGGAAAAACATATCATTATGTCTTTTTAGATCCACCTTATGGTAAAGTCTCTTTTGATAAGCTGTTAAAGGAATTGACTGAGCACGAATTACTTGAAGACGGTTGTTTAATTATTTGTGAGCATACTCAAGAGGAAGAATTGCCAGATTCTTTTGAAAGATATACAATGTTAAGGCGAGACGATTATGGTTCATTAACGCAGATTACGATATATCGATATGATGAGGGGGATACAGATGCCTAAAACAGCTATTTGCCCAGGGAGTTTTGACCCAATTACATATGGTCACTTAGATATTATTAGAAGAGGGGCTAAGATCTTTGACCATGTTATTGTAGCGGTTTTTAATAACCAATCTAAATCACCGTTATTTTCTGTTGAAGAACGACTAGCATTGATTGAAGAAGCGACTAAAGACCTTCCGAATGTTTCTTGTGACGTTAGTCAAGGTTTATTAGTTGACTATGCTAAGAAAAAGCATGTTGATGTTATCTTGAGAGGACTTCGAGCAGTTAGTGACTTTGAATATGAAATGCAAATTACATCTATGAACCGTAAGTTGAATAAAGATATTGAAACGTTTTTCATGATGACAAATAATCAGTACTCTTTCTTGAGTTCAAGCATTGTTAAAGAAGCGGCTAAATATGAATCAGATGTTTCAGACTTAGTCCCTGAAAATGTAGCACAAGCTTTAAAAGAAAAATATTCTACAAACTAATCAAAAATAGTACCCACGTCATTGTATGGGTACTATTTTTGTGTTCTAATCCTTGAAATAAGGAATAAACATCCAATGGTCAAGGCACTAATGGAAATTAAGTGACCATAATTCTCTAGCCAATTCCATAAATCGAACCAAAAATAATCATGAGAAATCTTACCTTCTGAACCTACCGTAATATCTTTTGGAGAGTATGCATTTCGGTTTAAATAAAGTGGTTTATATAGAATGATCGTTAACCATACTGAAAATACAATATGCAATAATCGTGCAAAGAAATAAGGTGCAAATTTGATATCTGTGGTGGATAGTATGCTTGCAACTTGAGCTTGAATTGAAAATCCATTAAAAGCTAATATTGCACTAACAAAAACTAATTGTATTAATAAAGATAGGTTATCAATTTGCGAAATCATTTGTGCGCCTAATGTTATTTCAAATAATCCTGCTATAAATGGTAAGGATAATGAATCCGGGACAGAGAACCATTCAAAAATATGTCCAATAAGTATTCCAAGGTGATTGGTGATCCCTGTTAAGAACAGTAATTTATTTATGACTGAAAAAAGGATGATAAAACCACCTACGACTACTAGTGTTTGTATTGATGAGGAGACAGCTTGTCCGAGAACTTGACCTAAGGGCTCATTCTTCTTAAGACGTTCATGGTGTAACGTTTGCCAGGCTCGTTTAACAAATGATTCTTGATTTTGATCTATTTTTTTAATCGTTCGTTCCTCGCGATATTTATAGAATTTCATACATAAACCAACTAATATAGCACCTACATAATGGCTAATGGCTAATAGTAATCCGGTTTTTGGATCGTGGAAAAAGCCAATTGATATTGCACCAAATATAAATAATGGATTTGAGGCGTTCGTGAATGATACTAAGCGTTCAGCTTCAGTTTGTGTAAGGACTTTCTCCTGTCTAAGTCTAGCGGTTATTTTCGCCCCTGATGGATAACCACTAGCTAGTCCCATTCCAAGCACTACACCACCGGCCCCTGGTATATTAAATAAGGGTCTCATTAAAGGCTCCAAAATCATTCCAATGACTTTTACCACTCCAAAGGCAAGCAATAATTCTGCTATAATAAAGAAAGGAAGCAAGGAAGGGAATACGATTTCAAACCATAGCTTTAAACCTCTAATAGAGGCTTCAAAAGATTCGTCTGGGAATGTAATGATTGCAATTGCTAAAAAAATAGTGCTAATAGTATAAAATAAAGTTCTAATCTTATTTAACACATGTATTCCTCCTATGGCATTCCTAGCTGTACGAATAGACCATCGCATAGTTAAATATAATGAATAAAGAAAAGGAATTTGTCTTATACACTATACGCGAAATGGTCGAGTATATATGCATAGTTGATTATTAAATTTGGACAGGAGGCAGCATATGAGCCGGCCAAAAATCGGGTTAGCATTAGGGTCAGGTGGTGCCCGTGGATTTTCACATTTAGGTGTTATAAAAATCTTAGAAAAACATGATATTCCTGTAGATTATATTGCTGGCAGTAGTATGGGAGCATTAGTCGGAGCTTTTTATGGTGCTGGACAATCAATTGAACAAATGTATCAATTGGCTCTAACGTTTAAACGAAAATATTTTATGGATATTATGGTGCCGAAAATGGGATTGATCCAAGGGGAGAGGATTAAATCCTATATTAAGATGTTTACATATAATAAAAGGCTTGAGGACTTTGATATCCCAGTTTCTATTGTGACAACAGACATTTATAGTGGAGAAAAAGTAGTATTTAATGAAGGAGATGCCGCATCAGCTGTAAGGGCTAGTATTTCGATCCCAGGCATTTTCGTTCCGGAGAATATTGATGGTCGATTGCTAGTCGATGGTGGTGTTATTGACCGCATTCCGATATCTGTTGTGAAGGACATGGGTGCAGATATTGTGATTGCTGTGGATTGTTCAAAATTCGAACAAAATACAGAAGTGTATTCAATTTACGATATCATTATGCAAAGTATTGACATTATGCAAAACGAGATTACAAACTATCGTATGGTGGATGCTGATGTCGTCATGCGACCTGAAGTATATTCTTATAGTTCACGAAATTACACACAAATCGCAGAAATTATCGAAAAAGGTGAAAAGGAAGCAGAAAAGCAAGTTGAATCAATAAAAAAAGCAATAGAAGATTGGAAGGGTCTTAATGCAAATTAATCGTAAGCAGTTTATTTTATACTCAATAATATTAGTATTAGTAATTTTCTTATCTAGCTTTAAATTAGATTATTACATTTATCAACCTGGTGGCATATATGCTTTAGATGAAGTTGTTAATGTGGACCAAAGGTTTGAGAGTGAAGGTGAAATGCATTTAGTAACTGTTCGTGGTGGGCAGGCTACCCCAATTTATTACTTATGGGCGAAAATTAGACCATATTATGAAATCTATGATTTAGACGATATTAGACCTGAGGGGATTAGCCAAGAAGAGTATATGAACACTCAATTACATATTATGGAGTCATCTCAAGAAGCGGCCACAGTTGTTGCATTTAAGGCATCAGATCGTGAAATCGATATCGAATATAAAGGTGTTTATGTAATGGGTGTTGTGGACGGTATGCCTGCAGATGGTAACTTGCAACCTGGTGATCAAATTGTAGAGATTGATGGAAAAGCTGTTAACTCATCACAAGAGGTTCTTGAGATAATCTCAAATTATTCAAAAGGCGAAGATATTGAAGCGAAGGTAATTAGAGAAGATGAAGAGATGAATGTATCGTTTGCGTTGGGTACGTTTCCTAATGAACCTGATCGTGTTGGAATGGGTGTTTCTTTAGTGACAGATCGTGACGTTACAGTGGATCCTAAAGTTAACTTTGATAGTGGAAGTATCGGGGGACCTAGTGCCGGCCTAATGATGTCATTAGAGATATACGATCAATTAACAACAGAAGATATCACTAAAGGATATTTGATAGCAGGTACTGGTGAAATTGACTATGAAGGTAATGTTTACCGTATTGGTGGCATAGATAAAAAGATAGTAGCAGCAGATCGTGACGGTGCGGATGTCTTTTTTGCTCCAAACGAAAAAGGGAAAGATGGGTCTAACTACGAGGTAGCGAAACAAACTGCAGAAAAAATCGGAACTGATATGGAAGTTGTACCAGTTGATACATTTCAAGATGCGATTGATTATCTAGAAAGTCTTGAAACGAAATAAGAACTATATTGGATAAATTTACATAAAACCCGTACAATGATTATTTTTAATCGCTGTACGGGTTTATATTTTGCTACTTCTTATTTAATAATAATTGGCCCTTTTAATTCTTGTTTTTTGAGTTGTTGTTTAATCTTTGGCGAGTGAGGAATATAGTAAGCATCGGTTGCTTTTTCTTCTAACTTCATCATTGGGTGCTTCGTTTCTTGCATGTTTGAAACAAGAGGGACACCCATATCTTTCTTAATAGTTTGGACATACTCACGGCCATGTTGATTCATACCTAAAATTCTAACGTATGGTGGCTGAGTAAGCTCTTTATAAGGTTCAAGGTCTTCTTTAGTTGTATTAGTTAAAAGGTGAACAAACACTCTTTGAAGCCTTGTCCAAGTGTATCGTTTCGTTTTTAGGATTGTCATCCAATGTTGAAAGGAAGTGGCTTCTTGTACAGTTTGTTTTAAACGATATTCTAAACCTTCAATAACACCTTGAATACTTTGAAGTTCTTCGTGCGATTTGGTTTGGACTAAAAGTTGTAAATATGGGAAGTATAATTCCCAATCGTGCCAATTAGAAGTGAGGTTTAAATAATGGTGTAACTGATTCACTGTTGATTCTGGTAATGCTTTAATAGCAAGAGCTGTCATTTCTCTTTTGTTAACAATTTCTTTGCGAATACTTGTGGCACTAGCTATTTCATGCTCGATTTGCTCATCATGGTAACCACTTTTCGTTCGTTTGATTGTTTCAGGTTGTATTGATGAATGAAGTTCTTTAATGGCCTTCACATAGCTAAAGCCTAATATATTATTAGGTTGTCCTAAATCAATATCACCTGATGCTAAATCAATGGTTTGATAAGCTTTCTTACTTGCTTGAGGAAAAGATAGACCTTCGTTTAAGTGTTTATGTAGTTGTTGTTTGAAGTTCGCTTCTTGCTCTTGATAATGCTCATAGCCTTTAATGAAAGGCTCTATCTTACCAGCTTCACTTCCAAAACAAACATAGTCGACATCTAGTTCGGATAATGTTAAAATAGCTCCTCTAGCAAATAGGTCAGCATATTGAACAGCATAAACGAATGGCAGTTCTACCACTAAGTCTACACCACTTAGTAATGCAGCTTTTGCACGATGGAACTTATCTATAATGGCAGGTTCACCTCGCTGAAGAAATGAACTACTCATAACGGCAATCATGATATCTGCATTCGTTTTTTCTTTGGATCGTTCAACGTGATATAAGTGTCCATTATGGAATGGATTATATTCAACGATTAGTCCACATGCTTTCATGTTAAACACCGCCTAATTTGTTTGATAATTCTAATTTAGAAGGAAATAGCTATAAAATCAAGTTGAACTTGATTAAAATAAATGGTGTTAAGAAAAAATATTGACAAAAGGTCCATTTCCTTTTACAATAACTCTTGTTGCCTTGAGGTGATATGTATGAAATTTTCCTTACAAAAAATTAAAAGAGAAGCTCCATATGATTTTGAAGATACGGTAAACGTAGATGAATTAGAACGTATGGAAAACGATATTAGGAGCATTACCGATGTAAAGGTAAAAGGTGAAACTACTGTCCAAGGTGAAACGTATACATTTCGTTACACTGTTAAAGGGACAATGACGTTACCTTGTGCTAGAACTTTAGTTGATGTTCCTTATGATTTTGAAGTTCAAGCTGTCGATCAGTTTACAACTAGTGAGTATACTGCACAAAATGATGAAGATATTCATTTTATTGATCAAGAAATGCTTGACTTACTGCCTTATATCAAGGAAAATATTTTATTGGAAGTTCCTTTAAGAGTTTATAGTGATGAGGCAACGATCGATAATATCGTTTCTGAAGGAAGCGGTTGGGATCTTCTTCAAGAAGATGAACATTTAGATTTAAAAGCTAAACATGAAGAAGAAAAGAAGAAGGTAGACCCACGTTTATCTTCATTAAAAAAATTCTTTGATGAAAAAGATGATTAATGTTTAATAATTCCTGATTCACATAATCCGGGATTACTTTAAGGGAGGTGTAACACATGGCAGTACCAAAGAGAAGAACTTCTAAAAAAGTAAAGCGCCAGCGTCGTACGCACAAGAAATTACATTTACCTGGAATGGTAGAATGTTCAAATTGCGGTGAATATACAAAACCTCACCACGTTTGTAAATCATGTGGTCACTATGATGGTAAAGAGGTAGTAGAGAAGTAATAAAGAGATGTCTCATCAAATGAGGCATCTTTTTTAATATTATTTAAAGTCGTCATTGATTATTTGATTAGAGGAGAGAAGACGATGGGAGATAGTCAATTAACTATACATCCAAATGAATGCGCTGTCATAACCTTGAATCGACCTGAAAAGCTAAATTCTGTATCCAAAAAAATGATTGGAGAGCTTAATCAATATCTAGAAGAAATAAGTAAACGCAACGACCTTAAATTTTTAATAATTACAGGGAGTGGTCAAAAGGCATTTTGTTCGGGTGGAGATTTAAATGATTTTCATGGTGAGATGACAGAAGAGGAAGCCTATCAATTACTTCAACCGATGAAGGAAGTTTTATATAAAATTGCCTCAATACATATTCCGACGATTGCCTGGATGAACGGTTTAGCAAGAGGTGGGGGCTTAGAAATCGCATCTGCTTGTGACTTCCGCTTTGCTTCACCTAATCAAAGCTTCGGTTTTATTCAAGGTAAGTTGGGTATATCAACAGGTTGGGGTGGCGGCACCTTACTTTATGAAAGAATCAACCCTCAACTTGCTTTTCAATGGATGATTGAAGCTGATGTAAAAAGTACTGACGAACTGCTCAGCATAGGGTTTATACAGAAAATCATTACTAATTTAGAGATTTCTAAAGAAAACCCAGTTCTAGAAGCGTTTTTTAATAGAAGTTGTGAACAAATGGTTCATTGGAAGAATCAGAGATTAATAAAAATGCCATTAGATCAACTTAATATAAAAATGGATGAAGAAGTTAAAGCTTGCAGTAAACTATGGGTTTCGGATGACCATAAGAAGGCTGTGAAGCAATTTTTATCTAAAAAATAATCTCTAATTCCTTCTAACCCCTTTACGTGTTGCATAGAGTAATATTAAAGTTAATAGAGTTAAGGGGTGTATAGTGATGTCAACGAGGCAGGATGCATGGACGAAAGATGAAGATTTACTGCTAGCTGAGACCGTATTACGTTATATACGAGAAGGTAAAACTCAAATGAAAGCATTTGAAGAGGTCGGTGAACGACTATCGAGAACTCCACAGGCGTGTGGGTTTAGATGGAATGCTAATCTTAGAAAACAATATCGACAAGCTATAGACTTGGCGAAACAAAGTCGTAAAAAATTAAGTGACTCAACAGGTTCTACTCCTCAGTACCCACGTTTAAAAGCATTTGATGAGGTCATTACTCAACTAGAGCAACTGAAAGGTGTATATTATACGCAAGGAGAAGCAGGTAGGAGTGACTCTGAACATCTTCAGTTAAAGCAACAAATAGAACAGTACGAAAGTATTATAGATGATATTTATGAAAAGATTAGTGAAGTTAAAAATAAACAACGAAATTAAAAACACTCTTCCATCTTTCAGATAGATGGAAGAGTGTTTTGTGTTTATTCGGATTCTACGTTCTTTTCGTCCACACCTTGTGGCATCCAAATGAATGGGTTTTGCCCTAGGTCACGTTCCATTTCGTAAGTCGCTGGCTGGAAGCCCATCTTTTCCCAAAAGCCTTGTGAATTAATTCTCGCATTTGTTTTAATTGGTAAACCGAAGCTTTTAGCAAAGTTAACTAATTTTTCACCGAAGCCTCTATGACGATAGTTTTCTAATACTTCTAACTTCCATAATTCTAAGTAGTCTTGTTTTGGGTCAAAGTAATAATCGTATTTTTGATTAACTTGGTATAAGCTCATACGTGCTACTAATGAATTACCGTAATAAATGCCAAAGAACGGGGATTCACTGTTATTTTCAATCATGTTGTGTTGCAAATCTTCTAGCATAGATAATTCTTGTATACCATATTCTTTGAACTTTTTAAATTCCTCTAATGTTTTGAAATTAATTAGTAAACGTTCTACTTCGCCTGACATATCTATAAGCCCCCTTATTCTTGCTAATTCCCATTATAATATAAATACTCTCTATTGAAAATGGAAGCCCTTTATTTTGAATACAATCATTTTTTGGACGATTTAGGACTATTTTCTGATAAAATATAATTAATAACTTATTATTTGTTGAAATAGGTGAAGGTATGGACATTGGTATTATTGGATTAGGTGCAGTTGGATTATTCATGGCTTCAAAATTATCCAATCGACATCAAGTTACAGGTTACGCACGGAATAATGAGCAAATTAAACAGATTAATGATCACGGTATATTAATTGGTAATGAACAATTTAATATAAATATTGAACATTCAACAAAATTCAAACGTCATGATTTAATTATAGTTTGTGTGAAACAAACGCATTTAAAAGACCTTTTGCCTCTATTTAAAACAATCAATCATACTCGCATATTATTTCTTCAAAATGGGTTAGGGCATGTTGAGCGTGTTGATCAATTGAATCATGATGTGGTTTTGGGTGTTTGTGAACACGGTGTTAAAAAGGTTAGCACTAATCAAGTCAATTTAAACGGTTTAGGGCAAATTAGAATAGGGTCAAAGCTAAACTCAAAATTAGCACAACAAATTCAAAAACAAATAAATGAATCTTCATTCCCTGTTATATATGATGAAAATATATTACATACCATTCAGGAAAAGTTAGTTGTAAATAGCGTTATTAATCCTATTACTGCATTAATTGAAGTGAAAAACGGTGAAATATTAAGCAACCCATCATTAAAGAAGATAGCTTGCAAATTGAGTAATGAAGCTGCTCAATTTTTTGGTTTCAATCAAGATACGTGCTGGAATCAAGTTCAACGCGTAGCCCAAAATACTAAGAATAATTTTTCTTCGATGTTAGTTGATATTCAAGCAAAACGACCTACAGAGATTGATTATATTAACGGCTATATAATTAAACACTCCATAGAGTTATTACCAACTCAAGAATGTATGTATGACCTTATTAAAGCTAAAGAAAATTATTATAAAAGGAGTTAGCTATGGAGCTATTAGCAACACTAATTGCCTTACTAGCAACTATGCCATACATAACATTTTTTATTATATTTTTCGTGTATAGGAAGTTGACCAACCAAGCAACGAGATCGACTAAACTAGCAGCTGATTTATCTAATGTGTTCTTTCTATTAGCTGTAAATGCGATTTTGTTTATTATTTTTAATCACTCTTTTCTAGTGTATTTCTTTTTACTATTGTTGATAGGGGTTATTATAGTCATATGTATTCAATGGAAAAAAGAAGAAGAGGTTAATATTCGAAGAGCTTTTCGGGTTGTTTGGAGGTTAGCATTCATTGTATTTGCTATAAGTTATACGGCCCTAATTCCTTTTGGGATATTCATTACTTATTAGCTCAAAACAAATAATGTGAAATTCTTTTCGTTATTCGTTACAATTACATACGGAATAAACATGTGAGCTCGTAAAAGGAAGGTATTAATATATGAAGTGTCATTCAATCGAACTAGTGAAACAGTCATCTTTAATTAAAGATTATCGTAATCGTGAAGAAAGCATTTATAAACATTTTCATTATGATCCTTATCATTTAAAGAACTTTAAAAAGCGTTACGAGTATTTAATGGAACAAACTTATAAGAGAGAGCAATTGGCTGAAGTTTTATTAAAGCAAAATGAAAAGTGGGGACTTACCGATCAAGTTAGACATCATATTGAGTTATTAAAGCAGCCAGAAACAGTTGTTGTAATCGGAGGACAACAGGCGGGTTTATTGACAGGTCCGCTATATACTGTAAACAAAATTGTTTCAATTATCGTTCAGGCAAAAGAACAGAGTGAGTATTTAGGTCAACCCGTTATACCTGTATTTTGGATTGCTGGTGAAGACCATGATTTTGAAGAGATTAACCATATACACACGTATCAACACGATCAGCTGAAAAAGCATAAAGTTGATACTGACGCATTAAATAAAACTCCTGTATCAAAAAGACCTATAGATTCAGAAGAAATGGATGAATGGTTGGAACAGACCTTTTCAACATTAAAGGAAACACAATATACTAAAGAGTTATACAAGTTAATTAAAAGTACTTACCAAGATAAGGATTCTTATGTGGACTTCTTCGCTAAGTTAATTCAAAAATTTTATGCATCTGAAGGGTTAGTATTAGTAGATTCGGATCACCCTGACCTTCGTCAGTTAGAAAAAGATTACTTTAAAGAAATGATTAATCATCAACCGTTGATTGCAGAATCGGTTGTAAATCAACTGGAGAGTCTTGAGGGTCAAGGATATACCGTTAATTTGGATGCTTCAACTGAAGATGGACATTTATTTTATCATTTAAATGGAGAAAGATTATTATTAGAAGTTATTAATGGACAGTGGGTATCAAAAGATGAGCAGATCACTTTAACACAGGATGAAATATTAGATGAAGTTAATCGACACCCTGACCGTTTTAGTAATAATGTTGTGACACGACCAATGATGCAAGAGATGGTATTTCCGGTGTTATCATTCATCGGGGGACCTGGGGAGATTGCTTATTGGGCAACTTTGAAGTCAGCGTTTGAGGCTTGTAGGTTACAACTTCCGATTATCACACCTAGATTGACGATGACACTATTTCAGCCAAAACATAAGCCGTTATTAGAGCGATATGGCATGGAATTAGAGAAGGTTATTAACGAGGGTACAACTCAATACAAGTTAAATTGGCTGAAAAGGCAAACTTCTTCACCAGTAGAGTCTTTGATTGATCAAGTTAACAAAGAAATTGAATCAATACATCAGCCTATTCGAAAGCTGGCAGCTGAAATACAAGACGACTTAGGAGCTTATGCTGAGTCTAACCTTCGAATCATTCAATCAGAGTTGAGAAAAGTAGAAAAACGGATGTTAAGTGAGGTTAAAAAGAAACACCAACATTCAATCGACCAATTTAATGAATTAAATGATTACTATTACCCGTATCGTGGGTTACAGGAGAGAACGTGGAATATTATATACTTTATGAATGAATATGGACTGGAATTACCACTACAAATATTGAATGTTCCACCAAGGTGGGAGCAAGATCATCTAGTTTTAGAAATTTAACCACTCAGTCACCACCATCCCCCACCTTAATTTTTTATATAAAAACCCTGTTAAAAAGGCGTTTTTAGCGTATAGCTAGAAATGCCTTTTTATTTTTTTATAAAAATTTCAAAAATCAAGTGGTAGAAAGTGGGGGAATGTGGTAAACTAAATTAAAAGTGGGGCGAAGTCTATGTTCATGGGTGAATTTCAACATAATATAGATACAAAAGGGCGTATTATCGTACCTGCCAAGTTCAGAGAAGGACTTGGCGAATCATTTGTGTTAACACGTGGCCTAGACAATTGTTTATTTGCATACCCACAAGAAGAATGGCGTGTCTTAGAAGAGAAACTTAAGAAATTGCCATTAACTAAGAAAGATGCCCGCGCATTTACTCGTTTCTTTTTCTCAGGAGCGATTGAGTGCGAAATCGATAAACAAGGCAGAATTAACATTCCTGCATCTTTACGGAAATTTGCGGATTTAGAGAAGGAATGTATTGTTATTGGTGTTTCTAACAGAATCGAATTATGGGCTAAAGAAAAATGGACAGACTATGTAGAGGAATCGGAAGAATCATTTGCCGATCTTGCAGAGAACTTAATGGATTTTGATATTTAGAAAAAGAGGTGCCTACATGTTCGAGCACTATAGTGTACTCAACAAAGAAGCAATCAAGGGTTTAAACATCAAAGAAAATGGAATATACGTGGATTGTACACTTGGAGGAGCAGGTCACTCATTGAAAATCGTTGAGCAATTATCTTCAGAAGGAAGGTTAATTGCATTTGATCAAGATCTTAAAGCAATCCAATATGCAAAAGAAATACTGTCCGATTATAAAGATCGTATTACATTAGTTCATGAAAACTTCGAACAATTAGAAGAAGAACTAGATGAATTAGGAATTAAACAAGTTGATGGAATAATATTTGATTTGGGAGTGTCATCGCCACAATTAGACGAAGCTGAAAGAGGCTTTAGTTACCAGCACGATGCTCCGTTAGATATGCGAATGAATCAAGATAGTTCATTAAGTGCTTATGAGGTTGTAAATGAATGGGCATTTGAGGACTTAGTAAGAATCTTCTCAAGGTATGGGGAAGAGAAGTTTTCAAAACAAATCGCCAGAAAAATTGAAAAAGCTAGAGAAAACCAACCTATTAAAACAACTTATGAGTTAGTGGATTTGATTAAGGATGGAATTCCCGCTTTTGCAAGACGTAAAGGCGGACACCCTGCTAAAAGAGTATTTCAAGCAATTCGAATTGCAGTTAATGATGAGTTAAGTGTATTTGAAAAGGCGTTAGAACAAGCTGCTAAAAAAGTGAAAATTGGTGGACGTATAGCTGTTATTACTTTCCATTCATTAGAAGATCGGATATGTAAACAATCCATGAAAAAGTGGAGTTCCAGCCCACCAATTCCAAAGGATATTCCTGTTATGCCAGATGAGGTGGAACCACCTTTTAAGTTAATTACACGTAAACCAATAATACCAAGTGAATCTGAGTTAGAAGAAAATCGAAGATCGAGATCAGCAAAGCTCAGGATTGTAGAGAAGGTTAAAGAGTGGGAAGAACAATATTCAATGAATCGAAGGAGGCAATAAGTTATGGCTGCTGAACAGATAAGAAAGTATTCCTCAATGATACCTGAAAGACAAGACCAACAAAGACCAAGCCCGAAAAAACAACGCTTTGTAAAAAAAGCATGGTTTACCAAAGGTGAAAAGTTTCTTTATACGACTGGTTTAGTGATTATTGCCATTTCCATGATTTTTGTCGTGCAGTATTCATCTTCACTCGACACAGTTAATCGTGATATTCAAAGAGTGAACTCAAACATAGAACAAGTAAAAACAGATAACAATGCGTTACAAGCAGAGGTTAAAGAGTTAAGCAAGCCTAGCCGTATTTTAGCTGAAGCTGAAAAGCACGGACTTAGCATTAAAAACTCTAATGTAAAACAAGCGTCTCAAACAAACTAAGGGTGTTAGAACTATGAAAAATTTAAACTATAAAAATGTTATGTCATTTTTGGTCATAGCATTGTTTACTTTAATTTTTCTTCTATTAATCGGCCGTTTTACTTACATCCAGATTACTGGTGAGGTACAATCGGTCGATTTATTAGATTATGCAGATAAATTCCGTAATACGAGTCGTGTTATGGAAGCTGAACGCGGAGATATTTATGACCAAACAGGTATGGTGCTAGCTGGAAATAAAACTGTTTATAATATGTATGCCGTTTTAGACGAGGAATTTTCTACGAATTCATCTGTAGACCTACACGTAAGTGATTATGAGGGAACGGTCAACAAATTAGCTCCCATAATCGGGATGGAAGAAAGCCGTATGTTAGAAGTTTTTCGAAGTGCACCTGAAGAAGCATTTCAAGTTGAATTTGGCCGATTTGGCAACGGACTTTCCAAAGAAGAAAAAGAGGAAATCGAAGCTTTAGAATTACCTGGAATATATTTTAAACAGGATACAGAAAGATATTACCCTAATGGTGGATTTGCCTCGCATGTTATTGGGTTTACAGAAGAGTTGTTAAACGATGAAGAAACTAGATATGAAACTGTGGGTACATATGGTGTTGAAAGGAAATACAATGAAGAATTAAAAGGTAAGGACGGTTTTATAAAATCACAAAGGGATAAGTATGGTTTTAAATTACTTAATGCTGATGAACACGTCCAGCCACCAGAACATGGTAATCATGTTTATTTAACTATTGATCAAAAAGTGCAAACCTTTCTTGAAGATGCCATGACAACAGTTCAAGAAGAATATAACCCTAAACGTATGGTGGCTGCTGTGATGAACCCACAAACAGGTGAAGTGTTAGCCATGAGCAATCGGCCTTCATTTGATCCAAACACGAGAGACAATATTGAAAACTGGTATAACGACGTTATCTCAACTCCATTTGAACCCGGTTCAACAATGAAGATTTTTACTCTCGCCTCAGCAATAGAGGAAGGTGTTTATAATGGGGAGGCAACTTTTGATTCTGGAAGATGGAGAGTAAGTGAAAACCACAGATATATTCGTGATCACAATAATGGTGAAGGTTGGGGGACAATCACTTATAACAAAGGTGTACAACGCTCCTCTAATGTTGGTTTTGCAAAGATACTTTGGGAACAGTTAGGGCCTCAAACCTATTTAGAATACATCTCTAAATTTCAATTAGATCAGGCAACGGAAATTGATTTAGATGGAGAAGAGGTAGGCCAGTTAGCATATAGATATGATCGTGACCAAATTAATACGGCGATTGGTCAAGGTTCGACTTTTACCCCTATACAAATAATGAAAGGTGCCACAGCCCTTGCAAATGATGGTAAAATGGTTAAGCCTTTTGTTACTGAGAGAATCATAAGTCCTAATGGTGAGAATGTATTATATGAAGCTGAACCAGAAGTAGTCGGTGAACCAATTTCAAAAGAAACAGCTGACGAGGTCAAAAACATCTTAGAGACAGTTGTGACATCAGAGGACGGAACGGGACAACCTTTCAAGTTAGATGATTACACATCATTTGGTAAAACAGGTACAGCACAAATTTCTGATAGTGGTGGGTATAAAACAGGTGTTGGTAAATATGTCTATTCATATATAGGTATGGCTCCAAAAGATAATCCTAAGCTCTTAATGTATGTGGCAGTAGAAGAGCCAGAAGTTGATTATAGTTATATGGGCTCGGAAACAACGTCTTATATATACAAAACAGTTATGCAAAATAGCTTAAACTATTTAGAGATTGAACCAGATCAGACAACTGAGAACATCAAGAAACCAGTAAAACTAACCAATATGTATAATCGAAAGACAGATCAAGTTGTGTCTGACTTGAAAGAAAAAGGTTTTAACGTCTCGGTTATTGGTAATGGTGACGAAGTGGTTGATTCATTACCTAAAGAACAAGAATCTGCTTATCCAAATAAACGTATAATACTAAAAACTAATGGCGATTTAAGCATGCCAGATGTAACTGGATGGACTCTGCGTGATGTGCTTTCATTAGTTGAATTAGTTGGCATGGAATTTGACTATTTAGGGGAGGGGTTTGTTACTCAGCAGAACTTGGCTGTTGGTGCCAATATTTCTGAAGAAAGTAGATTGGTTGTTGAGTTAAAATCTCAATTAAATCCAAGAGAAGAAGACGAAACCGACTTGGAGGAAGAATTGGACGAAGAATCAGAAACTGATGAAGATCAATCACAATAAAATAGTAATTATATAAACAGTGGTCTAATTGTAGACGTTTTTTCATAGTTTTAATACAAGCATAGGTGTAAAGGAGAATGACACATTGAGACGAATTGCTGCTATTACTGTGAAAAAACGTTTGATCGCTGTTTTTTTATTGATTGCTGTTTATTTTCTAATAATGGTTGGGCGCTTAGCATATGTACAACTGGTATCTAGTGCTGAGATTCTAGAAAAAGCTGAAGAGTTATGGAGTCGAGATATCCCATTGTATGCAGAGCGTGGGAAGATTCTTGATCGAAATGGTGAAGTGTTAGTGGACAACCAGTTGGCACCAACTTTGGTTGTGGTACCAAGACAAATTGAAGATCCAGAATCGGTAGCGAAGAAGCTTTCTGAGATTATCTCAATTTCTGAAGAAAAAGCCCTTGAACACTTAACCAAAGTCGCTTCAGTTGAAATTATTCATCCAGAAGGCCGAAAGCTAACTGATGAACAAGCTACAGAAATTAGAATGCTTAATGAGCCTGGAGTGTATTTGGCTCAAGATTCAAAACGATCTTATCCATTTGATGAGCAATTATCACATGTCCTTGGCTTTACTGGGATTGATAATCAAGGCTTAGCAGGTCTTGAAGCGAGTTATGATGACAAATTAAAAGGGGATTCCGGAGCATTATCCTTCTTTTCGGACGCTAAGGGAAGAAGGTTGAATCAACTTTCAAACCGTTACAGTCCCCCAGAAGATGGTCACCATCTGTCACTTACAATTGATGCTGAAATCCAAACAATTATCGAAAGAGAGTTAGATATTGCTGAGGCTAAGTATGATCCAGATGGCGCTTTGGCGATCGTTATGGACCCGAATAATGGTGAGGTTCTGGCTATGTCGAGTAGACCTAACTTTCACCCATCAGAATATCAATCAGTTGCTCCAGAAGTTTACAATCGAAACCTACCTGTTTTTAGCACATATGAGCCTGGTTCTACCTTTAAGATTGTAACTCTAGCATCAGCATTAGAAGAGAGTTTAATTGATTTAGATAAAGATACTTACTATGACTCAGGGCATGTGAAAGTGGCGGGTGCTAGAATCCGTTGTTGGCATAGTGGAGGACATGGAAGTCAGAGCTATTTGGAAGTAGTGCAAAATTCTTGTAACCCTGGGTTTGTTAACTTAGGACAAATGTTAGGTGAAGAGAAGCTTTTCACCTATATTCGTGAATTTGGATTTGGTGAAAAGACAGGAATTGATTTAGAAGGAGAAAGTACGGGTATCTTATTTAAGGAAGAACAGATTGGTCCTGTAGAAGTTGCAACTTCTGCATTTGGTCAGGGTGTATCTGTGACCCCAATTCAACAAGTAACAGCTGTAGCAGCGGCCATAAACGGAGGTTATCTGTACGAACCTTATGTGGTGAAGGGATTAGTTGACCCAACGACTGGAGAAGAGGTAGAAGCAAGAGAGCCTACGATGAAAAAACGAGTCATTAGTGAACAAACTTCACAAGAGGTACGTAGAGCATTAGAAACGGTCGTTGCTAAAGGTACTGGTCGAGGCGCTTACTTAGATGGATATCGCGTCGGTGGGAAAACTGGTACTGCACAAAAAGTTGGTCCTAATGGTCGTTATTTAGAGAATAACCATATCGTATCTTTTATTGGGTTTGCCCCTGCGGATGATCCTAAGTATTTAGTTTATATTGCTGTAGATAACCCGAAAAACACCATTCAGTTTGGTGGCGTTGTATCAAGTCCAATTGGAGGAAGAGTGTTAGAAGACATCTTAAATGTTAAGGGTATTGAAAAACGAGAAGGTGGACTTGATAAAGAGTACCAATGGCCAGATGCACCAAAAGTTGAAGTTCCTGGCTTAGTAGGAGAAGAAGTAAAAGACATTAGAAATTTCTTATACGACTTAAGGTTAGATGTTCATGGTGAAGGGAATACAGTTATTTCACAATCACCTAGCCCTGGAGAAAAAGTTGAATCAGGGTCAACAATACGTGTTTTTCTAGGTGACTCTAATTAATTCTCTAACCTTTTATCGTTATACGAGCTCAAGTTTGCTATAATAATGTTGTAATTTATTAACACTAAAGGCAGGAGATCCTATGCAATTAAATGAACTATTAGAAAATCTCAAAATTTATAAAACTGATGAACATAATCTAATTGATATAGAAGTCTCGAAAGTTGAAATGGACTCTCGAAAAGTAGATACTAATACATTGTTTGTTTGTATAAAAGGCTCACAAGTGGATGGACATGAGTTTGTGAAGGACGCAGAAGCCAACGGTGCTTGTGCTATTGTAGCTGAAAGGCATGTAGAAACTAAGTTACCAGTAATTTTAGTTCCTAGTACTGTAAAAGCATTATCCATACTAGCTAATTATTTTTACGGTACTCCAAGTAAAGATTTAAATATTATCGGGATTACAGGTACGAATGGAAAAACAACGACGTCTTATTTATTGGATGAAATTTTTAAAGAAAATGGTCATAAGACAGCAATTATTGGAACCATTGACATGAAAATAGGAGAAGAAACCTACCCATTAAATAATACGACACCAGATAGTTTGTTCTTGCACAAACATTTGCGCTTAATGAAAGAGCGTGATGTGGACACAGTCATTATGGAAGCATCTTCTCATGCTTTACATCAAGGACGTGTGCATGGAGTGCAGTTTGATTCAGTTGTATTTACTAACCTTACTCAAGATCATTTAGATTATCACCTAAATATGAATGATTATGCCTATGCAAAATCGTTACTCTTTTCACAACTAGGTAATGATTATACTCAAAATAAAACAGCAGTCATTAATGCTGATGATCACTATTCAGAGGTAATGACGCAAGCAACACCTTTTCCGTATATTCCTTATGGTCTGTCTGAGAATGCGTTTATTAGGGCTAAAAACATTCATTTACAAGCAGATTCGATGACTTTCGTAGTTGAGACGCCAAAAGATGATTTTGAAGTTCAAACCACATTAACTGGTAAATTTAATATTTATAACATATTGGCAGCCATTTCAGTTGCCTATCAATATAAAATACCAGTTGAACAAATCAAAAGAGCTTTAATGGGTATTGGTGGAGTTCCGGGACGTTTAGAGAAAGTTGATTGCGGCCAAGATTATACTGTCATAGTTGATTTTGCGCACACACCAGACTCTTTAGAAAATGTTTTACAAACTCTTAATGAAATTAAAGAGAATAGAATTATTACGGTAATAGGATGCGGTGGGGATCGTGATCGAACGAAGCGCCCTAAAATGGCTGATGCGTCAATTAAATATAGTCAAGTGTCATTATTTACTTCCGATAACCCAAGAACTGAAGACCCTAAACATATCTTAAAAGATATGACAGGGCACTTATCAGGTGATGAATTTAAAGTCATTATTGATCGCAAAGAGGCTATTAAAGAAGCGATTTGGACAGCTAAGAAAGGTGATATTATACTTATTGCAGGTAAAGGACATGAAGCATACCAAGAAATCAACGGAAAAAAACAACATTTCGATGACCGTGAGGTTGCAATGCAATTTATCGAAGAACGGAATAAGGAGTCCTAGATTACTATGAAGAAATTTGACTTAGACTTTTTAGCAAACATCTTTCCAAACCATACTGAGTATGAAAATAAAGACATATATTATGTTTTTCGTGATAGTCGCGAGCAATTAAGTAATAGTTTATTTGTACCGATTGTTGGTGAGCGTTTTGACGGGCATGAATTTATCCCGCAAGCCATTCAAAATGGTGCTACGGCTATATTATCAAGCCAAAAGAACCTAAAAGATGTACCTGATGACATCACAATCTTCTATGTTGATGATACTGTGAAAGCACTGCAAACCTTAGCAAATAGTTATCGTCATCTTATTAAGCCTATTGTTGTAGGTGTAACAGGTTCAAATGGTAAAACGACAACTAAAGAGATCGTCGCTAGTTGTTTAGCTTCGAAATATAAAGTTTGGAAGACCAAAGGGAACTTAAACAATCATATTGGTCTTCCTTTGACTGTTTTAGATATGGAACCTAATACAGAAGTGCTGGTAGCTGAAATGGGGATGAGTGGTTTTGGCGAAATTGAGCTACTGTCACATATTGTGGAGCCAGATTTTGGGATTATAACTAATATCGGAGAATCCCATATTGAGCATTTAGGAAGTCGTGAGGGGATTGCTAAAGCGAAGTTAGAAATTACATCAGGTTTTAAACAAGAAAGTGTATTTATTTATGATGGCGATGAACCTTTACTAGAACCAAAGACTCCAAGGTCTTTTAAAGAGTTAACGTGTGGCTTTTCAGAAGATCTCAATTATGTAATAGATCATGTTAAGCAACATAATGACTTTACTAGCTTCTCAATTAATGGTCAGGAGTTGAGCATTCCATTATTAGGGAAACATCAGGCAAAAAATGTTTCGTTTGCATATGCATTATGTGATGAACTAGATGTGGACCTTTCAAAAGTAAAGAATCAACTTTATCAGCTTGAATTGCCATCGATGCGTTTTGAGAAAGTAGAAGCGATTAACGGTGCAACAATTATTAATGACGCCTACAATGCATCAGCTACATCTATGGTTGCTTCTATTGATGTGTTAAAGAACATGAATTATAATAAGAAAATTGTAGTTCTAGGAGATATTCTTGAATTAGGTGAATACTCTAAAGATGATCACATGAGGGTTGGCGATTCAATTGATTCATCAATAGACTTAGTTCTAACGTATGGTAGCGAAAGTCGCTATATATTAGAGGGCTTGAGTGATGAAATTAAAGGTCAAAGTCAACATTATAACAACCCTGACGATTTGGCTCATGATCTTAAAGCACAGTTAGATTCAGATACAGTTGTGTTATTTAAAGCATCAAGAGGAATCAAGTTAGAAGAGGTCGTTAATCAGTTAATTTAATGGGTTTTGAAGGGAAGGGAAAACATGTTACCACAATCAGTATTACTTATTACAATTGGTATTGCGTTTCTGTTCTCTGTACTAATATCCCCAGTTTTAATCCCTTTCTTAAAGCGATTAAAGTTTGGTCAAAGTATTAGAGAAGAAGGTCCGCAATCCCACCAAGCTAAATCAGGAACACCAACAATGGGCGGTGTTCTAATTATCTTTTCAGTTATTTTCACATCATTATTCATGATTTGGAGATATGAAGGCACTCAGTTCTCAAGTGAATTTTTTATTCTATTATTTGTTTTAATTGGTTATGGATTAATAGGATTTTTAGATGATTTTATTAAAATTTTAAAGAAACGAAACCTTGGTTTAACCTCTAAACAAAAAATGTTAGCACAAATATTTATTGCTGTTGTCGTTTATATCGTGTTACATAATCACGGATATAATACGGCTGTTTCTGTACCAGGAACCGACTTTTCGGTTGACTTTGGTTGGTTCTACAGCGTGTTTCTATTAATCATGTTAGTCGGTGCATCTAACGCTGTTAATCTAACAGACGGATTAGATGGTCTAGTAGCAGGTACGGCGTCAATTGCTTTTGCAGCTTTTGCAATTATAGGAACTTATCATCATGTAGAACCTGAGATTACCATATTCTCTCTTTCAGTAGTTGGTGCATTACTAGGGTTTTTAGTTTTTAATAGTCACCCAGCAAAAGTGTTTATGGGAGATACAGGTTCATTATCAATTGGTGCGATTTTAGCTACAATTGCAATTCTAATGAAACTTGAATTGTTACTAGTTATTATAGGTGGTGTCTTTGTAGTAGAGACGTTATCAGTTATGATTCAAGTTACTTATTTTAAACTAACAGGTGGAAAACGAATCTTTAAAATGAGTCCATTACACCATCACTTTGAGCTAACAGGTTGGTCGGAGTGGCGAGTAGTTGTGACGTTCTGGTTCGTTGGTTTAATATGTGCAGGTTTAGGCTTAGTTATTGAGGTGTGGATGTAGTGAAGACTTTGACAGATTTTCCTTATCAAAATGTTTTAGTGCTAGGTCTAGCGAAGAGTGGCGAGGCTGCAGCACAGTTATTATATGATAGTCAAATTCCATTTAGAATTAATGATTTAACAAAGTTGGATGAAAATGATATTGCTCAACGGTTTGACAAGCTAGGTGTAGAAGTTATAACAGGAGAGCATCCAATATCCGTTCTAGATGGTATTGACTTAGTCGTAAAAAACCCTGGAATACCTTATCATCATGAAATCGTTAAAGAAGCTATTGATAGAGATGTTCCTGTGATTACAGAAGTTGAATTATCTTACTACTTGATTGATGGTCCAATAATTGCGATTACAGGTTCAAATGGGAAAACAACCACAACTTCTTTAACTTACGAGCTATTAAAAGCAGGTGGGTTAGATCCATTAATAGCAGGTAATATAGGTAAGGTAGCTACCACTGTCGCAAGACAACAAAAATCAAATCAACCTGTTGTAATGGAATTATCATCTTTTCAATTGAAGGCGATTGAAAATTTCAAACCAGATATTAGTGTTCTGATTAATATCACGGAAGCACACTTAGACTATCATAAGACTATGGAAGATTATGTAGGTTCAAAATTAAACATTACGAAGAATCAAAATGAAGAGGATACACTAATTTATAATGCAGATGATCAATATTTGAGAAATGGTATTGCAAATCCAAAAGCTAAGATTATTCCTTTCTCTGTCTCAGGACTTGAACGTAAAGGGTTGTATGTAGATGATGATATTGTTTTCTTTCAACATGAACCTATTATAAATAGAAAAGAGATTGCCTTACCTGGCGATCATAATTTAGAGAACGTCTTAGTTGGTATTGCGGTAGCAAAACTGTTTAATGTAGCTAATGAGGATATTAAATCTGTGTTAAAAACATTCACAGGTGTTAAGCATCGTTTGCAATTTGTTGAATCGGTTAATGGAAGACAAGTATTTAACGATTCTAAAGCAACAAACATTTCTGCAACTCTTATGGCCATTCAAGCATTTAACAAACCTATCGTATTAATTGTTGGTGGTCTAGATCGTGGAGTGGAATTCGACCAATTAATACAATCTTTTGAATATGTAAAGTATTGTGTTGCCTATGGCCAATCTGCGAGTAAGATAAGAGAAGCTGCCGAGCGCAACCATTATCAATCAATAATAACGGTAGACAATTTACAAGAAGCAACTTTTAAAGCTTATGAAGCTAGTGAAAAAGGGGATATTCTATTATTTTCTCCTGCTTGTGCTAGTTGGGATCAATTCAAATCATTTGAAGAACGTGGAGACATGTTTATTCAATTGGTGCATAAGCTTTATTAGGGGCTTGTCTACCAATAGCCCCAACTTCAACAAAGGAGTAGGGGTGTTTTTTTGTGAACAAAAAAGTAGAATCACATATTGATTACGTTTTATTAACAGCTGTATTAATTCTATTGCTAATTGGTGTGTTAATGGTTTATAGTTCATCTTCAGTATGGTCTGATTATAAATTTGGTGACTCCTTTTTTTATTTAAAACGACAATTGCTATTTGCTGTGATTGGATTAGTTGGAATTTGGATTGTAATTAAAATTCCATATTTTAAGTATATTAATTGGGCCATTACGATTTATATTGCATGTATTTTGTTATTAATTGCTTTGTTCATTCCAGGAATAGGAATGGTACGAGGTGGTGCAAACAGTTGGATTGGTGTCGGTGCATTCAGTATACAGCCTAGTGAATTTATGAAGCTAGGATTGATTCTATTATTTGCAAAGCTTTTACCCAAAAAGCAACATGACCTTCCATTTTTATTTAAAGGTTTTTTCCCAATGCTAGGTTTAATCTTACTCCCATTTGGATTGATTATGCTACAACCGGATTTAGGAACCGGATTAGTATTAGTTCTAACAGGCATGCTAATGCTTTTTATTTCAGGTGCAAAAATAAGTCATTTCGTTGGATTAGCCGTAATGGGATTAGTAGGTCTTGCAGGATTAATTATTTCTGCACCTTATCGTATTAGTCGGATCCAAGCTTTCCTAAATCCATGGGAAGATCCATTAGGTGATGGATTTCAAATTATCCAGTCATTATATGCGATTGGCCCAGGTGGTTTAATGGGATTGGGATTTGGGAATAGTATGCAGAAGTATTTCTATTTACCAGAACCACAAACAGATTTTATATTTGCTGTGATGGCAGAAGAACTCGGCCTAATTGGGGGCGCATTTATCTTGTTCTTGTTCTTTATTGTGGTTTGGCGAGGAATTCTAATTGCAGTTCATTCACAGGATATGTCAGCTTCTCTTGTAGCTTTTGGGATTACTTCAATGATTATGATTCAAGTTATGATTAATATTAGCGTTGTTATTGGACTGATTCCGGTTACAGGGATTACATTACCTTTATTAAGTTATGGAGGCTCATCATTGACCTTAACATTGGTGTCAATTGGTATATTGTTAAATATCAGTCGTTATGCGACAATAAAGTAGTATACACCCTTAAAGTAGAAGATTTTAAAGGATGGATTAATTATGCAACAAATTGTAGATAAATTAAACGAAAAAGAAGTTGGAAAGGTTCTTCTTAACGAACCTTTAAAAAAACATACAACAATTAAGATTGGTGGCCCAGCTGATCTATTTATTCAACCAAAATCAATCGATGGATTAAAAGAAGCACTTAACGTACTAAAGGAAAACAATATTCCAATTAGTGTCATAGGTCGTGGTTCTAACTTATTAATTCCTGATGAAGGAATTCGTGGTGCAGTCATTCAATTTGGAAAAGGTCTTGATCATCTCGAAGTGGACGGTGACCAGATTTTAGTTGGAGGCGGTTATCCATTAGTTAGGTTGGCAGCCATTATTAGCCGTGATGAATTGAGTGGGTTTGAATTTGCTGGTGGAATACCTGGTAGTATTGGTGGAGCAGTCTTTATGAATGCCGGTGCTCATGGTTCGGATATTTCTAAAATTCTAGTAAAAGCACATGTTCTTTATGAAGATGGTACAACTGAATGGCTTACGAATGAAGAAATGAAGTTTGATTATCGTAAATCAGTTTTACAAGATGAGAAGAAAGGTTTTTGTATTGAAGCTGTATTCCAACTTGAAAAAAGTAATAAACAAGATATATTAGCTGAATTGAAAAAACATAAAGATTATCGAAGAGATACTCAACCTTGGGATCACCCGTGTGCAGGAAGTATTTTTAGAAATCCACTTCCACGACACGCTGGACAATTAGTGGAGGAATTGGGCTTAAAAGGACATCAAATTGGTGGAGCTAAAATCTCTGAAATGCACGGGAACTTTATAGTTAATGAAGAAGATGCATCTTATCATGATGTCATGGCTCTTATTCAGTTAATTAAAGACCAAGTTAAAGAAAAATATAATATAGAAATGGTTACAGAAGTTGAAATATTGTAAATTAAGCAAAAATACCTTATTATTATACCGTTGAATTATGCTATAATAATGAAATAGAATCTATTTTTATTAAGGGGAAGCTTTTTGAATGGCAGAGAAAAAAGTCGTTTCGATTGAAGATCGAATTCCTCAACTCAAACAACTTAGAAAAAGAAAAGCTAATCGACGGTTCTTTACTTATTTAACGTTGATTATACTTTTAATTCTAGTTATTGTTTATTTGCAATCACCATTAAGCCATATAAGCAATATTGAAGTCCAAAATAACAGAGTCATATCTGATGATGAAGTTGTTGAACTAAGTGGTTTATCAACTAATCAATCTTTTTGGTCTATTAATCGAGATGAAGTAATCAGTAGTGTAGAATCACACCAAGAAATAAGTGACGTTACCATGAAACGTAGCTGGTACAATAAAGTTACTTTACAAGTAAATGAATTTACTCGTGTTGGTTATGTTAAAACTAGCAATCTATTTAATCCGATTTTGGAGAATGGTCAAGTGTTAAAAGATACAGAATTAAAAGTTCCAAAAGGGGATGCCCCAGTATTACATGGGTTTTCGAATGAGGATAAACTTTTAACTCGTTTAACACAACAACTAGCTAATTTAGATTCGGCAGTTGTATCACTCATCTCTGAAGTATATTCGGATCCAACAGAAACAAATCAGGACCGCATTAGGCTATACACAACGGATGGACAAGAAGTGATTGCCTCTATTCATAATTTTGAAGAAAAGATGAGTTTATATCCTTCAATAGCATCTCAAGTGGCACCTGATTTGGAAGGTGTATTATACATAGATGTTGGTGCTTACTTTAAACCATATGATACTAGTGATGAAGTAGAAATAGAAGCAGAGTCCCAGGAAAATTAATGTCATTTATGTATTTGTTATTTTTTTGAAGAATCTAGAAGGTATTAGCTTTAAAACATTGAATTAAAAGAATAAGGAATAGAACATGATATGAGCCGTAGTCGGAGGTGCGAACGTTGAATCGTAGTGAAATTTTAGTCAGTCTAGATATCGGTACTTCCAAAGTCAAAGTCATTATCGGTGAAGTTTCTAAAGATACGATGAATGTAATTGGAGTTGGAGTAGCTGAATCAAAAGGAATGAAAAAAGGTGCGATTGTAGATATCGATCAAACTGTTCATTCAATACAAAATGCAGTAGATCAAGCAGAACGCATGGTGGATATGGAAATCCAACGTGTTATTGTAAGCATCAATGGTAGCCATATTGACCTTCAAGATTGTCATGGAGTAGTTGCAGTATCTAGTGAAACACGAGAAATATCTGATGAAGATATCGAACGTGTAATTGAAGCTTCACAAGTCATGTCGATTCCTCCAGAGAGAGAGATTGTTGATGTCTACCCTAAACAATTCATAGTTGATGGCCAAGACGAAATTACTGATCCAAGAGGAATGATTGGTGTACGTCTTGAGATGCAAGGGACTTTAGTTACTTGTGGTCGAACAAATTTACATAACATTTTAAAATGTGTTGAAAGAGCAGGTTTAGAAGTACAGGATATTTGCTTGCAGCCATTAGCTTCAGGTGAAGTTGCTCTTTCAAGAGATGAGAAGAGTCTAGGAGTAGGCCTTGTCAACATTGGTGCAGGTAGCACAACAGTTTCTGTTTTCGCTGACGGAAACCTAGTGCAAACGTTTGTTATGCCACTTGGAGGAGACAACATTACTAAAGACCTTTCAATAGGGTTAAAGACCACTACTGAAGAAGCAGAAATTATTAAACAAGAATATGGACATGCTTATCTGAAAGAAGCTTTGGAAGATAATACTTTTAATGTGACAACTATTGGAAGTAATGAAAAGCAGACCTTCAGTCAGGTCCAAATCACTGAAATTATTGAGGCAAGGTTGGGAGAGATTTTCCATTTTATCATGCAAGAATACAGAAGAATGGGTTATCGTGACCTTCCTGGTGGGTATGTATTAACTGGTGGAGTCATGAGTCTTCCGGGTGCAGATTTACTAGCAAGAGATATTTTCCAAACCAATGTCAGAATTTCAGTACCAACTCATATTGGTGTACGAGAACCACATTTTACCGTTGGCTTAGGAACCTTGCAATTTGCTTACCGTAATGCGAAAATACAAGGTAAAGATTATGTTTCAGGTGTAAGGTTAGAGGGAAATGAGTCTAATCAATCTTCTAAACCAAAAGCTGAAAAGAAAGAAAAGCACGATCCCGAAAAAGTTAGAAGTAAAAATAAAGATAAAGAAAACAAAGAAAGTCTTGTGAAAAAACTACAAAACTACTTCTTTGATTAATACTAGTGATTCCTTCATAAAGTCACTGATTGGAATATTGAAACAATAGGAGGAACAAGTGATGTTGGATTTTGAATCAAATGTTGACCAATTAGCAAAAATAAAAGTAATCGGTTGCGGTGGTGGTGGAAGTAACGCTGTAAACCGTATGATCGAACATGGTGTACAAGGCGTAGAGTTTATTGCCGTTAATACGGATGCCCAAGCTCTTAATCTATCAAAAGCAGAAACTAAACTACAAATTGGTGAGAAATTAACACGAGGACTTGGAGCAGGTGCGAATCCAGAAGTTGGTAAGAAGGCTGCTGAAGAAAGCAAAGAATTAATTGAAGAAGCTTTAGCAGGTGCTGATATGGTATTCGTCACAGCAGGTATGGGTGGCGGCACCGGTACAGGTGCTGCACCAGTAATAGCACAAATTGCAAAAGAACTAGGAGCTCTAACAGTAGGAGTTGTAACTCGCCCGTTCTTATTTGAAGGACGTAAACGTTCAACTCAAGCTACAACAGGTGTCGATTCACTTAAAGCAAATGTGGATACATTAATCGTTATTCCAAATGATCGCTTATTAGAAATTGTTGATAAAAACACACCGATGTTAGAAGCATTCCGAGAGGCGGATAATGTATTACGTCAAGGCGTTCAAGGTATTTCAGATTTAATTGCAGTACCTGGTCTAATCAACGTGGACTTTGCTGACGTTAAAACAATTATGGCAGACAAGGGATCAGCTTTAATGGGTATTGGAGTTGCAACTGGTGAAAATCGTGCGACGGAAGCAGCTAAAAAAGCTATTTCTTCTCCTTTACTAGAGACATCCATTGATGGTGCTCACGGAGTTCTTATGAATATTTCTGGTGGAGCTAATCTAAGTCTTTTTGAAGTACAAGAAGCCGCTGAGATCGTTACATCAGCTGCAGACCAAGAAGTTAATGTGATTTTTGGTTCAGTCATTAATGAAAATCTTAAAGATGAAATTGTTGTAACTGTTATTGCAACTGGTTTTGATGAGACGAAACAAGAGGAACCTAGTCAAGGTCCAAGTTATCAACAAAAGCCAGTTCAAAGCTCACCTTCAATAGGTGGACAGCCACAACAACAAACTTCAAGACAAGAGTCTACTAGTCGTAGGCCATCTTTTGAAGAGGATACACTAGACATCCCTACATTCCTAAGAAATCGCAATCGCGATCGATAACATATATTAACGAACACTATTCATCAATGAGTAGTGTTCGTTTTTTAGGCTCTAATATTTGTTGGGGTAAAGGTTTTTCTGGCTCTATACCAAATGTGGTGGTGTCTATTGTCACAACAATTATGTTGAGAGATTGATGATTGAACCGTTGGTTTGTGACTCACTATCGGCGGACGCTTGCCGTGGGCACGGCTTCAGCTAACTGGGGAAAGAAATACGCTTTCCCCAGTGGATCTTCAGCTCGTGCTGTTCCCACTGGCGTCGCCGCCTATCGCTCGTCACATTCTAACAACTTCTTACCACGCTTCATCTTCTTACGCGTGTTATTATCTACATCATGCTTATGTCATCAAGTGCCCAATACACATGTCGCATATAATGAAAACGGTCTGCGATAATTAAATGCTTTTGATAAATCTATTACAACGATTTCAACTTGGCTCGTATTACATGAACGTAAGCACTAAGCGGAATCAAAATGCGTAGACTCCTGCGGGAACAGCACGAGGCTCGAGCCGTGCCCGCGGAAAGCGAAGCATTTTGATGGAGCGATGTTAAATATAATCATTAAAAGGATAAAAAGTGGATGGTGTAAATTTTACACCACCACATTTGAAATAGAACCGTATTAATTGTAAGGTTGTTTATGGATATATTTACAATAAAACTTATATAGACAAAAGCTTTCAAAATTAGATGATAAAAGAGCCGAAAAATTGACATGATTTTTCGGCTCTCTTTTTTATACTTTTATATAAATAGACCTTCACTAAATTAACTAGGATGAATGACTGTGCAAATCTACTTGGATTTAATTTGGATGCTCAATCTCATATTTGATTGGTTAGTTTTACTAGTTGTTGCATGGGCTGTGCGGCAGCCGTTTTCTCATTTGCGTTTATTTTTAGCTAGCTTTTACGCTTCATTAATAGTTCCACTGTCATTTATCTCAAACTTGGACTGGCTTAATTGGCCACTAGTAAAGTTAATATATTCGATTGGAATCATCTTAATTGCTTTTCCGTTCCACTCGATTCGCCGTTTTGTCATTTATATTTTCAGCTTTTACTTTATAAATTTTTCAATAGGAGGTGGATTATTTGCATTACATTACGTCTTGCAGTCCCAACAAATTGATTTGCCCTGGTTAGGTCACGTAGCTTATGGAAATATGGTGAGCTGGGTATTCGTTTTAATCTTTTTTCCTGTATTTGTTTATTTTACGAAAGATCGATTACAGAAGTTAGCCATAGTTAAATTGCAACATGAGCAAATTTACGATGTTATTGTACATATTGACCAACATCGTAAGTTTTACCTTAAAGGTTTCTATGATACAGGCAACCAACTAACCCATCCATTGATGAACAAACCTATTATGCTAATAGATGAATCAACTGCTCATACTTTGTTTGGGGAAAAGAAGGTTCTTCAGTTGAAGTCAAAACCATTTGACCAGCCTGACTTTGAAACACCATTTGAATATATTCCTTTAAAGAAGGCTGGTGGTGATGTTGGATACATCCCTGTCTTTCAAGTTCGTCAAATATCCATTAAAGTGAATGACTACTTACACTCATCAAATCGAGTTTATATTGGTATACATTTTGGTGAGTTTTCAAATAGCATGACATATAACTGTTTGTTACATCCATTACTATTTCAATCGAAAAATACTAAGGTTCAACATGTGAAAGGAGTAATCTAATGAAACGAGTATGGTATCGAATTAAATTATTCTTCTTATCGATTATATTAAAAATTAAACGTAAGCCAGATGAGGTATATTATATAGGTGGTAGCGAGGCATTGCCGCCACCATTATCAAAAGAAGAAGAAAGAGAAATGCTTGATCGTGTTTCTAATGGTGATAATGAGGCTAAGTCTAAATTGATTGAGCATAATTTACGACTTGTTGTTTATATTGCTAAGAAATTCGAGAACACAGGCATTCATATTGAAGATTTGATTAGTATTGGTTCCATTGGATTAATCAAAGCCGTTAATACATTTAACCCTGAGAAAAATATTAAATTAGCAACGTATGCATCTAGGTGTATAGAGAACGAAATACTTATGTACCTACGAAGAAATAACAAGCGTAAGACCGAGATCTCTTTCGATGAACCATTAAATGTAGATTGGGATGGCAATGAGTTATTATTATCTGATGTTCTCGGAACAGATGAGAACATTATTACGAAGGATTTGGACTTATCTGTTGATAAAAATTTATTGAAAAATGCCTTATCAAAGTTAAACGGGCGAGAAAAACAAATCATGGAAATGCGTTTCGGGTTAAGTGGTCACCAAGAACAAACTCAAAAAGACGTTGCCGAGCAGTTAGGAATTTCTCAATCTTATATTTCAAGGTTAGAGAAGAAAATCATTCGTCGTCTGAAAAAAGAGTTTAATAAAATGGTTTAATGTGGTTATAAGATGTTGTGACAACATAGTCCGATTAAAAAACGAATTTTTCTTGACGCAACAAAAAAGGAGAAGTCAAATATTAAGTGTAATTTTACATTTAATATTTGGCTTCTTTTAATTAGATCAGTTGTGAACTATATTTTGTATGAATTCATTTATTATACGTATGATAAGCAATATAAGAAATTTATATAACACTATTAGCTGAAGTGTTAGTAATATCCTTACTTTTGAAATTGTACACATCTCATATAATATTATGAAAATAATTCCTACCGCATAAAAACTTCCGATATGGAGAAACTTTAAACTGAACATCATCTCCATGCGGGAGGGGCATATATGTCGAGACATAAAGTGGAAATATGCGGTGTTGATACATCGAAGCTACCAGTCTTAACGAATGAAGAAATGCGAGAATTATTTAGGAGAATGCAGTCAGGAGAAGTGGAAGCACGAGAAGAACTAGTGAATGGAAACTTAAGATTAGTATTAAGCGTTATTAAGCGATTTAACCACAGAGGCGAAAATGTAGACGATTTGTTCCAAGTGGGTTGTATCGGTTTAATGAAATCCATTGATAACTTTGATCTAGGACAAAACGTAAAATTTTCAACTTATGCAGTTCCGATGATTATTGGAGAGATAAGAAGATACTTAAGAGATAATAACCCGATTAGAGTGTCAAGGTCATTAAGAGATATAGCATACAAAGCTTTACAAGTAAAAGAACAGTTAATGAGTAAAACATCTACCGAGCCAACGACACAAGAAATTGCGCGGGAAATGGACGTGCCTCAAGAGGATGTTGTGTTCGCATTAGATGCAATTCAAGATCCAGTTTCTTTATTCGAACCAATTTACAACGATGGAAGTGATCCGATATTTGTGTTGGATCAGCTTAAAGATGAAAAACAAAAAGATTCATCTTGGATTAACGATTTAGCAATCCGCGAAGGAATTAAAGGTTTAAATGATCGAGAGAAATTAATTATTAACCAAAGATTCTTTGAAGGCAAAACGCAAATGGAAGTCGCAGAGGAAATTGGAATCTCTCAAGCACAAGTTTCAAGGTTAGAGAAGTCTGCGATAAAAGAAATGAACAAAAATGTTTTAGAAAATTAAAAGTATTTAACACACGCGAATTTTTAAAAAGTTCGCGTGTGTTTTTGTGTATTTATGGACTATTGGTCTATTGTGCGATATACAATAGAACTCTCATTTGAATTTCGGGGCTATTTTTACTCGTCATCTCATATAAGTATGACAAAGGGGTGATTATGATGTTGTTATCCGATTTACAAACTAAAGACATCATTAATGTCGAGAACGGTCAGAAAATCGGCTTTATCAATGATTTAGAAATAGATGTGACGGTAGGTGTTGTATTGGCTTTAGTTGTGACGACGCGCAGCAAAATGTTCGGCTTGTTTGGGCAAGATGAAGAATTACTCATTCGTTGGTCAAATATTGATACCATCGGAGAAGATGTCATTCTCGTTCGATTACCAAGCGGAAATCGTCAAATTGAGTCTTAAAAGATAGAAGAAAATTGCTATAATCTATGGTAGAATGGGGATATCACAAGGAGCGATATTCTATGGAAATACTAAAACTAAATGAAAGCAATGTATTAGAAGTTGCACCTTGGAACGATCGAGGTGTACGTGCTGGTTTCTCAACTAGAAAAGATGGAGTCAGTGAAAAGCCCTATGACTCTATGAATTTAGGCATTCATGTCAATGATCATGAAGAACATGTTCTAAAGAATAGAAAAATGTTTAGTGAGCAAATTGGCACTGATCTAACAACATGGAAATCTTTAAATCAAGTACATAGTAACGTTATTATTGATTTAACCGACTATACTGATCAAGAAAAGTTTAATCATCATCATCCAAGGATGGAAGCGGATGGTCTTATAACTAATCAAAAAGACCATGTGTTAACGGCATTTTATGCTGATTGTGTTCCACTTTTATTTATGTCAAAAGAAGCCAACTGGATTGGAATTGCACACGCGGGTTGGAAAGGTACAGTACAAAAAATTGGTCCAAATATGATTGAATTATTTAAAGATAAAGGCATAAAGCCACAAGAAGTTGAAGTGGTAATTGGACCTTGTATTTCCAAGAAGAATTATGAAGTAGATCAACGTGTAATTGACAATATTCCATCTAAATATCACGAAGAAGTATTAACACCAACAACTAAAGGTCATTATTTATTAGATTTAAAACGACTAAATTCTCAATATTTAGTCGACAATGGTGTTAGTGAAGAAAACATTTATACTACCACTTACTGTACGTATGATGATGAGGAACTGTTATTTTCACATAGACGTGATCAAGGTAAAACCGGACGTATGATGGCTTATATTTATAAAGAATAGACTAAAAGATGTACAAGAGGGGATGTCAATGTCGATTCAAGCTAATTACGAACAAATAAAGAAACGTATATCACATGCCTGTGAACGGTCAGGAAGATCTCAATCTGACATAAATGTTATAGCTGTAACCAAATATGTCTCTATTGAAACAGCTCAAGAAGCTGTAGACGCTGGAGTTAAACATTTGGGTGAAAACCGACTAGAAGGATTTCATGAAAAACATCAAGCTATTGGAGAGACTGTTAATTGGCATTTTATCGGCACATTGCAATCAAGAAAAGTAAAAAACATTATCAATGATGTTGATTATATCCATTCATTAGATCGGTTGTCATTAGCGAAAGAAATTAACAAACGTAGTGATCGAGTAGTACCATGTTTTGTACAAGTTAATACTAGTGGAGAAGAGTCAAAACATGGTCTAGAACCCGATGAATTAGATTCTTTTATAGAACAGGTAAAACAATATGAAAATATTAAGGTTGTTGGCCTAATGACTATGGCGCCACTGACAGATAATGAAGACTTTATAAGGTCTTGCTTTAAACAATTACGAGTTTTAAGAGATCAAATAAGTGATTTGAAATTTGACCACGCACCATGTACATATTTATCCATGGGGATGAGCAATGATTTTGAAATTGCAATTGAAGAAGGTGCTACTCATATAAGAGTTGGTTCTAGTTTAGTAGGCAACGAGAGAAAATAGAGGAGGTTCAACCATGAGTTTCAAAGACAAAATAAAGTCTTTCTTTGAATTTGAAGAATATGAAGAGGTGGACGAACCTGTTCGTAAACAACATTCAGAACAACAGGACAATGAACAACAAGCTTCTTCTAAATCCAGAGATAACATTGTAAGTCTGACATCAATTCAACAGGATGCAAAGATGGTTTTATGTGAACCTAAGGACTATGATGAAACGCAAGAATTGGCCGATTACTTAAAAAAACGTCAATCGATTGTCGTGAATTTACAACGACTAGACCAACAGACAGCCCGTAGAGTCGTTGATTTTTTAAGCGGTACTGTGTACGCTTTGAATGGGAATATTCAAAGACTGGGTCAACAGACATTTCTGTGTACACCTGAGCATGTCAATATCTCTGGAAGTATTAGTGAATTATTTGGTGAAGATGAACAATTTAATAGAAAGTAGGGTAAAAGGGTATGTTGTTTTTAGCTAATATTGTTATTTTAGGTTTAGAGATTTATTCATTTGCATTAATTGCTTATATATTAATGTCTTGGTTTCCAGGTGCACGTGACTCATCGATTGGACAATTTCTTGCAAAAATCTGTGAACCGTTTTTAGAACCATTTAGAAAAATCATTCCACCATTAGGTATGATTGATATTTCTCCAATCGTAGCCATAATCGTTTTACACCTAGCATCAAATGGTGCAAGAGTATTATTCTATAACTTTTTACTCTAATGGTCAGTAATTAGGCTAAGGAAAGGAAATATATGAGTATATATCAGCATTTTAGGGCAGAAGAGCAAGCATTTATTGATCAAGCACTTGACTGGAAAGAGCAAGTTGAAACACATTATAAAATGGTTGTAACGGACTTCTTAAATCCACGTGAGCAAACAATTTTTCAGTCAATTATAGGAAAACAGAGTGACTTACAGTTGCACTTTTTTGGTGGATATGATCAAGCAGAACGTAAACAAGCAATCCTAGCTCCTTTTTATGAGCAAGTTGATGAAGATTCTTATAATATGACAGTTTTAGAAGGGGCTTATCATCAAAAATTTGTCTCATTAAGTCACCGTGATGTTCTAGGAACCTTAATGTCATTAGGGATTCAAAGAAAGAAAATTGGAGATTTAATTTTAAAAGATGGTATATTTCAAATTATTTTAGCTAAAGAGATTTCAGTATTTGTTCAGATGCAGTTAACTAAAATAAAAAATACAAGTATACAACTAAAGGAAGAACCGTTTACATCAATAAGAAAAACTGAGCATGATTGGGAAGAGAAAGATACAACGGTTTCTTCGACAAGACTTGATGTCGTCATAAAAGAGATTTACCAAATGGGGCGACAAAAAGCTCAAGAGTTTATAAAGAAAGAAGCAGTTAAGGTCAATTATAGAGTTGTTAGTGATCCTTCTTTTGTTGTTGAACCTGGTGATTTAATATCATTAAGAAAGAAAGGTCGTAGTAAAGTTATCGACATTTTGGGTGAAACGAAAAAACAAAAATATTTAATACGTGTTGCGAAATTAAAGTAAAAAAATGAAGGATTTAAAGAGTTGTTGTCGAATATTAACAATAATCTAGCGACGTTTGAGTACAATAAAGGGGGTAAAATAATGGGATTAACTCCATTAGATATTCATAATAAGGAATTTACAAGAGGTTTTCGTGGTTATGATGAAGATGAGGTAAATGAATTTTTAGATCAAGTTATTAAAGATTTTGAGAAGGTTATGCGTGAGAAAAAATCTTTAGAGGACAAAGTCTCAGAATTAGAAGAGAAAAATAGTCACTTTAATAACATAGAGGAAACATTGAACCGTTCTATACTAGTCGCTCAAGAGACGGCAGATGAAGTGAAAAACAATGCCAATAAAGAGGCTAAATTAATTATTAAGGAAGCTGAAAAGAATGCTGATCGTATTGTTAACGAAGCATTAGCAAAATCTAGAACGGTTGCGATGGAAATTGAAGAGTTGAAAAAACAAGCAAAAGTATTCCGTACAAGATTAAAAATGTTAGTTGAAGCACAATTAGATATTATTGATAATGATGATTGGGAAGACTTATTTCAAGTGGAGACAGGTGAAGAAGAAAATCATCATATCGGTGAATATTCAACTTCTGATTAATTTTTCTTGACGAAATTCGCATTTTTCCATATAATTTCATATCGTATAAGCATATTATAAATTTAAAACGAAGATGGGAACAGTACTTAAGTGTTAGTCGTTCAAGCGAGCTAGGGATGGTGTGAGCCTAGTAACGATTTCTTAAGGAAGATCATCCCGGAGTTCCTTTTTGAATGAAGTAGAAGAGGACGGGTCATTCACGTTAAGAATGCTGAGTGGAATAGTTTTAATAAGCTATTCAATGAGGGTGGTACCGCGAGTTTTCTCGTCCCTATTTTGGGATGAGAAAACTCTTTTTTTATCTCTTCGTTTAGTAGTCAAGAATGTATATGAACGTTTGTAAAAAGGTTATTTCTAAGGAGGATTTGCATGAGCTACAAAGATACGCTTTTAATGCCGAAAACAGAGTTCCCAATGCGTGGTAATTTACCGAAACGCGAACCAGAAATGCAACAACAATGGGAAGATGAAAACATTTATCAAAAAGTTCAAGATCGTACTAAAGGGCGCCCATTATTTGTTTTACATGATGGACCACCGTATGCAAACGGTGACCTACACATGGGGCATGCTTTAAATAAAATTTTAAAGGATTTTATTGTTCGTTATAAATCCATGGCAGGCTTTCATGCACCATATGTACCTGGGTGGGACACTCACGGACTGCCAATTGAAGTTGCCCTTACAAAGAAGAAGAAAATTAAACGTAAAGAACTAAGCATTGCTGAGTTTAGAAGACTTTGTGAAGAATATGCCCTTGATCAAATTGATCGTCAACGTGAGCAGTTCAAACAGTTAGGTGTTCGCGGTGATTGGGATAACCCTTATATTACATTAAAGCCAGAATTCGAAGCACAACAAATTCGCGTTTTTGGAGATATGGCAAAACGTGGCTATATCTATAAAGGTAAAAAACCAGTCTATTGGTCACCATCTTCGGAGTCAGCTTTAGCTGAAGCTGAAATTGAATATCAAGATAAACGCTCTCCTTCCATCTATGTAGGTTTTGATGTTACAGATGGTAAAGGCGTATTAGATGGAGATGAGAAGATTGTAATCTGGACTACAACGCCTTGGACAATTCCAGCAAACTTAGCCATTGCTGTACATCCTGACCTGGAGTATGTAGTTGTGGATGCAAATGGTTCAAAGTATGTCATTGCTCATGACTTACTTGAAGAAGTCGCACAAAAAGTTGAATGGGAAAACCCAACTGTTGTTAAAACTTTAAAAGGCCAAGAATTAGAAAAAGTTGTGGGAAGACATCCTTTCTATGATCGCGACTCATTAGTCATTTTAGGTGATCACGTAACCACTGAATCGGGTACTGGTTGTGTACACACAGCACCTGGTCATGGTGAAGATGACTTCTGGATTGGTAAACAATACGGTTTAGATGTCTTATGCCCAGTTGATGAAAAAGGTGTATTTACTGAAGAAGCACCAGGTTTTGAAGGACAATTTTATGATAAAGCCAATAAAGAAATTACACAGAAGTTAGATGAAGTTGGAGCATTACTAAAACTTGAGTTTATTACACATTCATATCCACATGATTGGCGCACAAAGAAGCCAACGATTTTCCGCGCGACATCACAGTGGTTTGCTTCTGTTAAAGATTTCAGAGAGCAACTTCTACAAGCCGTTAAGGATGTGGATTGGCACCCGCACTGGGGTGAAGTTCGTATGCACAACATGGTAAAAGACCGTGAAGACTGGTGTATTTCTCGTCAACGCGTTTGGGGTGTACCAATTCCAGTGTTCTATGGTGAAAATGGTGAACCTATTATCACAGAAGAGACCATTGAACACGTAGCTAACCTGTTTAAAGAACATGGTTCAAACGTTTGGTTTGAGCGAGAAGCAAAAGATTTATTACCTGAAGGGTTCACTCATCCATCAAGTCCAAACGGAAAGTTTACAAAAGAAACTGATATCATGGATGTTTGGTTTGACTCAGGATCAACGCACCAAGGTGTGTTAGTTGAGCGTGACGATTTAGACCGTCCAGCTGATTTATATTTAGAGGGCTCTGACCAATATCGTGGTTGGTTTAACTCATCTCTAACGACATCTGTAGCTGTAACAGGTAAAGCTCCTTATAAAGGAATCTTAAGTCACGGATTCACTTTAGATGGTGAAGGACGTAAGATGAGTAAATCTCTTGGTAACGTTATGGTACCTTCTAAGATTATGAAGCAGTTAGGGGCAGATATTTTACGCCTTTGGGTTGCAAGTACTGACTATTCTGCTGATGTTCGAGTGTCAGATAATATCTTGAAGCAAGTTGCTGAAGTCTATCGTAAGATCCGTAACACGTTCCGTTTCTTACTTGGTAACTTACATGATTTCAATCCAGCACAAGACGCTGTTGCCGATGCAGAATTAGAAGAAGTGGATCGTTATATGCTGATCCGTCTTCAAGAGACAATCCGCAAAGTGCGTAAAGCATATGATGAATATGAGTATTCAACGATTTACCATACAATTAACAACTTCTGTACGGTTGATTTAAGCTCATTCTATCTAGATTTCGCAAAAGATATCTTATACATTGAGCAGGCAGACAATCATCGCCGTCGCAGTATTCAAACAGTTTACTATGAAATGATTGTAAGCTTGAGTAAGCTTTTATCACCGATCCTTTCACATACTACAGAGGAAGTGTGGAAGTATATCCCAAGTGTAGAAGAAGAAAGTGTTCAACTAACAGATATGCCTAAGGGTAGAGCAGTTGAAGAAGAAGCTACTATTAAAGAAAAATGGGAACAATTTATGGATATCCGCGAAGATGTTTTAAAAGCATTAGAAGAAGCTCGCGCTGATAAAATCATTGGTAAGTCACTTGAGGCTAAATTAACTATTGTTCCAAAAGATGAAGCAACAATGGACTTATTAGAATCAATGGAACACTTACATCAGTATTTAATCGTATCTGAAGTGAATTTAGCTCAGAATCACGACTTGGCTAAATCCTATGATCGAGTGTCAGTTGCGGTTGAGAAACATGATGGTGAGAAGTGTCAACGTTGCTGGGTAGCATCTCACACAGTAGGTAACAACGACAAACACCCAGAACTATGTGAACGTTGTGCAGATATTGTAGGTTAAATATTTACTTAACAAAACACTAAGTGAACAGCTTAGTGTTTTGTTGTATTTTAAATCGTTAATTTTTAATTTTTGTGGTAAAATGCAATAGGATAGCTATTTATGGAGGTAGCAAAGTGAAATACTATATCATAACACTATTAATCATTATTTTTGACCAAGCTACAAAATGGACAGTTGCTTCTAATATGAATCTATATGATTCTGTGGAAGTAATTCCTGGTTTCTTTTGGATTACATCTCACAGAAACACTGGTGCTGCATGGGGAATATTAGAAGGGCAAATGTGGCTATTTTATATCGTTACTGTCATTGTAATTGGGATCATTGTTTATTATATGCAGTTGTATAAGGACAGCTACCCTTGGTTAATGGTTGGATTTGCTTCTATTTTAGGTGGAGCAATTGGTAATTTTATTGATCGTATATTTTTACAAAAGGTCATTGATTTTATTGATTTAAATATATTTGGTTATGACTTTCCAATCTTTAATGTAGCTGACTCAGCACTGACAGTAGGAGTAACTTTAGTTATTATAATCATGTTAATAGATGAAATGAAAAACAAAGGAAAGAACGTTAATGAGTAAACAAGATTTTATCATAACAAAAGAGTATCAAAATAAACGGATTGATAAAGTATTAACAGACCTAAACAAAGAGTCTTCAAGAAGCCAAATTCAATCATGGATTAGGGATGGTTACGTTAAGGTCAATGGCGAACAAGTAAAGAGTAATTATAAATGCCAGTTGAATGACCAAGTTGTATGGGAAGAACCTGAAGTACAAGAGCTTGAAATTGAACCTGAGAATATTCCGTTAGATATACGATATGAGGATGAGCATTTGCTGGTGGTTAATAAAGCTAAAGGAATGGTTGTTCATCCATCACATGGTCATCGTACAGGTACATTAGTTCATGCTTTACTTTATCACTGTGATGATTTATCTGGAATTAATGGAGTGTATCGTCCTGGAATCGTTCACCGTATTGATAAAGACACTAGCGGATTATTAGTTGTTGCCAAGCACGATCAAGCTCACGAAATACTATCAGAGCAATTGTCAAATAAAGAAGTGAAACGTTCATATGAAGCCATTGTGCATGGTGTCATCGATCATGACAAGGCGACAATTGATGCTCCAATTGGGCGTGACCCAAACGATCGTCAGAAAATGGCAGTGGTTGATAATGGTAAGCCAGCAGTTACCCACTTTTCCGTAGTTGATCGATTTGAAAAGTTCTCACACGTTTATTGTGATTTAGAAACAGGTAGAACTCATCAAATCAGGGTGCATTTTCAATATATTGATTACCCACTTGTAGGTGACCCGAAATACGGACGGCGTAAGACATTAGATGTTCAAGGACAGGCACTGCACGCTAGAAAGCTATCTTTTAGGCATCCTATGACAGGTGAACAAATGAGCTTTACTTGTGAGCCGCCAGACATTTTTAAAGATACTTTAGAAAATGTCTCAAAAATGTATTGACTTTCACAAATAAACCTTTAAAATAAACAATTAGAATATAAAACCTTTAAACATAGTCCAGAGAGGCTATCAAGGTGACGGTTAAATATATAGGGGATTAGTGTATACAACAACCTCTTTTGTCACCTTGTGTGCCAAAAGAGGTTTTTTATGTTACCTGAGGAGGGATGTCATGCAGGAAAAAATACAATTGTTAGACCAATCAGCTATAGCAAGAGCGATCAAACGGATATCCCATGAAATTATTGAGCGTAATAAAGGAACCGATGATTTAATTTTAGTTGGGATTAAGACGAGAGGGCTACCTTTAGCTAAACGAATTCAGAAAAATATTGAGCAAATCGAAAGTGTTACGATTGAAACAGGGGAACTTGATATCTCACTTTATCGAGATGATTTATCTAACCGTGATACAGTCGATGAGCCGACTGTTAACCAACGTAACATTCCACAAGATATTGCTGGAAAGACCGTTATATTAATAGATGATGTTTTGTATACGGGACGTACAGTGAGAGCAGCGATGGATGCGATTATGGATTTAGGTCGGCCGAAAATCATTCAACTTGCTGTATTGGTCGATCGAGGGCACAGAGAATTACCAATAAGAGCTGATTATGTCGGTAAGAACATTCCGACTTCCCAGGATGAAGTGATTAAGGTTCAGCTAGAAGAATCTGATGCAGTTGATCAAGTTAGTATTTTTGAATAATTAAATATATAAACCTTTAAAAGTTAGTCCAGAGAGGCTAGAAAGGTTGTGAACGTGAGCTTGTTTTATATTACTCGAAGAGTAGTATGTACAAGTGTACCTCTTTGCGACCTTTCGCAAAGAGGTTTTTTTATGCAAAAAACTGGAAGTTGGATATTGTGAAACATGCTTTCGGTGGACGCTTTCCGCGGGTACGGCTTCAACTATCTTTAGAGAAGAAAATTCCTTTTCCTCTCAAATAGGATTTTCAGCTCGTGCTGTTCATGCTGGAGTCGCCAACTTCGCTCACCATAAAACTAACTTTTCAAAGCTTATAAAAATTTCTGAAGGTAAAACCTTCTGTAGGGGGATAAAAAATGAACGCAAACGAAAAAGTGTTAGATGTTAGGGACGTACCAAAATGGAATAAGTGGTTGATTTTAAGTTTACAGCATTTATTTGCGATGTTTGGTGCAACCATCTTAGTTCCATTTTTAACAGAAATGTCTCCGAGTGTCGCATTGATTACAAGTGGACTTGGAACGTTAAGCTATTTAATCATCACCAAAGGACAAATTCCAGCATACCTGGGTTCGAGCTTTGCATTCATCACGCCAATTATAGTGGCAACACAGGTTGAAAGCTTAGCAGGAGCAATGGTAGGAGCATTTTTAGTTGGGATTGTTTACGGAATCGTTGCATTATTGATAAACCTAGCGGGTGTAGATTGGTTACTCAATATATTACCACCAGTTGTAGTAGGACCTGTCATTATGGTCATCGGTTTAGGTTTAGCACCAACAGCGATTGATATGACGATGAATGACGCAGACGGAAATTATAGTCTTACATTTTTAGGTGTAGCAGCTATTACTTTAACCATAACCATCGTTGCATCAGTTTTCTTTAAAGGTTTTTGGAAGATCATCCCGATTTTACTTGGAATAGTTGGAGGATACTTGGTTGCACTCTTTGCTGGTGTTGTAAATACTCAAGATATCAAAGCTAGCTGGAATGAGTTAACAAGCGCTTCGTCTATAGGAGAGTTTCTCTCAGCCGTTTTTACTAAACCAGAATTTTTAATTCCATTTGTAGATTTCTCACCATTTAGTGTCATTAGTTTATCCATTGTGGGAATTATGGTGCCAATAGCATTAGTTACGATTACCGAACACATTGGTGATCAAATGGTGTTATCTAAAGTGACAGGTCAAAACTTTATTAAGAAGCCTGGTTTACATCGTTCTTTACTGGGTGATGGAATTGCCACAGTAATAGCATCAATGCTTGGTGGCCCACCGAATACAACTTATGGAGAAAACATTGGTGTACTTGCGATTACAAGAGTATTTAGTGTGTTTGTCATCGGTGGAGCAGCAGTGCTTGCGATTTTCTTTGGGTTTATCGATATCATCGCAGTTGTCATTGAGTCGATTCCAACGCCAGTTATGGGTGGCGTATCCATTTTACTATTCGGGATTATTGCATCGAGTGGTTTAAGAATGTTAATTGACAACAATGTTGACTTAGGTAAGAACAGAAACCTAATTATTGCATCCGTCATTCTTGTCATTGGGATTGGCGGTATGTACATTGAAGTGCAACTTCCTGATTTTGACTTGCAACTATCTGGAATGGCATTATCAGCAATTATCGGTGTCGTTCTGAACTTAATTTTACCTGGTCGAGATAAAGTGACGAATAACCCTGACCAGATGTTTGAAGCAGATCAAGATGAGCGTCAAGTAAGCTAGTTAACAAGGAGTGTTTCTATGAATTTATTATCTATCAACGATTTATCGAATGAAAAGATTTTTAGAATTCTAGATGAAGCACAAGTAATACAAGAGCAGCGACACCCCCCTTTTTTGGACCTGACAGCCGCTCTGTTATTTTATGAACCATCAACACGAACGAAAATGAGCTTTGAGATGGCTTGTAAGAAGTCAGGGGTAGACCTATTAACATTTACCCCTGAGACTTCTAGTGTCACTAAGGGTGAATCTTTATATGACACTGTTAAAACAATGGAAGCAATTGGTGCGGATTTTGTTGTCATTAGGCACCATAAAGAGCGCTATTATGAAGAGCTAATGAACCTTTCAATTCCCGTTATTAACGCAGGTGATGGGACAGGTGAACATCCGACACAGAGTTTACTAGACTTATTGACAATTCAACAGGAGTTTGGCTCATTTGAAGGATTACAAGTTGTAATTTGTGGAGATATTCTTCATAGCCGGGTTGCAAGATCTAATGCATATGCACTTGAGAGGTTGGGAGCTAAAGTCTTACTAGTATCTAAACCCGAATGGCAAGATCACTCCTTATCTTTTGATTACATTAGTATGAATGAAGCGGTGGAAATAGCAGATGTGTTAATGCTTCTAAGAGTGCAAAAAGAACGACATGAAGAATATAAGGATGATCAACATTACCTAAAACACTATGGTTTAACAGTCGAACGAGAGAAGCTCATGAAGCCCAATGCCATTATTATGCATCCTGCGCCGATTAATCGTGGAATGGAGATTGACTCATCATTAGTTGAATGTAAACGTTCAAGAATTTTTAAGCAAATGACCAATGGTGTTGCAGTTCGACAGGCAATTATTCATGCTTGCCTAAATAAAGGAGGAATATCGTATGACCTTACTCATTAAAAACGCAAATCTATTAGATCATGGAGCTGTTGATGTATTTATTGAAAGAGGAAAGATCGCTTCAATTGGTAAAAACTTAAGTGAAACATCTGATGAAATAATTGATGCGAACGGACAGTACTTATTCCCAGGCTTTGTTGATGTACACATTCACTTACGTGAACCAGGTGGCGAGTCTAAAGAAACCATTGCTTCCGGGACGCGTGCAGCGGCTCGTGGTGGCTTTACCACTGTTTGTTCGATGCCTAATACTAATCCTGTACCTGACTCTCAAGAGACATTACAAAACGTATTAGATCGAATTAACGAATCTGCCCATGTTCGAGTATTACCTTATGCTGCTATTACTAAAAAACAACTAGGAGGCACATTAGTAGACTTTGAAGCTCTAAAAAATCAAGGTGCTTTTGCTTTTACTGATGATGGAGTGGGAGTTCAATCAGCAGATATGATGTATAAAGCTATGAAACAAGCAAAACGTTCTAACGCATCAATTGTTGCGCATTGTGAAGAGAACTCTCTTGTATACAACGGTGTTATGCATGATGGTGAGAAAAATCAAGAATTAAACTTACCTGGTATTCCTTCTATTAGTGAGTCTGTTCAAATAGCACGAGACGTTTTATTATCAGAAGCAACAGGTTGTCATTACCATGTTTGTCACGTTAGCACTAAAGAAGCGGTACGTGTGATTCGAGATGCTAAACGCGCAGGTATCCCTGTAACAGCTGAAGTTAGCCCTCATCATTTATTGTTGTCTGAAGATCATATCCCATCTGATGATGCCAATTATAAAATGAACCCACCATTAAGATCAGAAGCCGATCGTCAAGCTCTAGTGGATGGTTTATTAGACGGTACAATTGATTGTATCGCTACTGACCACGCTCCTCATACAGAGCAGGAAAAATCAAATGGATTCCTTAATTCTCCTTTTGGAATCGTTGGTTTAGAAACGGCATTTCCACTTTTATATACACATTTAGTGAAAAAGAAAATTTTTAGCTTAAAACAACTCGTTGATTGGTTAACAGTAAAACCGTCTCAAGTTTTCGGACTTCCATATGGCAAGTTATCTATTAGCGCACCGGCCGATCTAGTATTAATAGATTTAGATCAAGAAGTAGCCATAGATAAATCTCAATTTGCCTCAAAGGGACGCAATACACCATTTGAAGGCTGGAAAGTTAAAGGGCTACCAGTGGTAACGATCGTGGAAGGTGAAGTTGTATATAGAAAGGATGAGATCCATGTCTAAACGATACTTATTATTAGAAGATGGAACATTATTTGAAGGTAAAGCTTTTGGGGCTGAAGTTTGTGAGCAATATGGAGAAGTGGTTTTCAACACAGGTATGACAGGATATCAGGAAACATTATCTGACCCTTCTTATTGCGATCAGTTTGTTGTCATGACGTACCCTTTAATCGGTAATTACGGAGTGAATCGAGATGATTTTGAGACAATAAATCCAGCAATCTCGGGATTAATTGTAAGAGAATGTACAGAATATCCGTCCAACTTTAGAAATGAATGGGCTCTAGATGATTATTTGAAGCATAAAAATATACCAGGCTTAGCAAACATTGATACAAGACGTCTTGTTAAAAAAATTCGAGAAAAAGGTACAATGAAAGGCTTCATGGTTGATTCAATTGAAGACTTTAATAACGCGTTAGAGCAACTTAATCTTTATGAGTTTCCAAGTGACCAAGTAAAACGTGTCTCAACTGTCAAACCATATGTCGTACCTGGTAAGGGTGAACGTATTGTATTAGTTGATTTTGGTATGAAGCATGGAATCTTAAGAGAGTTTACGCAACGACATTGTCATATCACAGTCGTTCCATATAACACAACGGCTGACGAAATTCTCCAGTTAAAACCAGACGGTGTGATGTTATCAAATGGTCCAGGAGATCCGAAAGATGTGAAAGAAGGTATTGAGCTCGTGAAAGGCCTTATGGGGAAAGTTCCATTGTTTGGAATTTGTCTAGGCCACCAACTAATTGCGTTAGCGTTTGGAGCGGATACGCATAAAATGAAGTTTGGTCATAGGGGGAGCAATCACCCAGTTAAAGACTTACTAACAGGGGAAGTTTGGATGACGTCTCAAAACCATGGTTATTCAGTAACGAAAGAATCGTTATCACAAACAAGTCTAACAGTTACTCAAATTGCTTTAAATGATAATACAATCGAAGGCCTAGAGCATGAACTATATGATGTGTTTTCAGTTCAATATCATCCGGAAAGTTCTCCTGGCCCACATGATTCTAACTCATTATTTGATCAATTTCTAGACAAGATTAAAGGAGGAGTTATTCATGCCTAAACGTACAGACATCGAAAAAATTCTCGTCATCGGATCTGGCCCTATTATCATTGGTCAAGCGGCAGAATTTGATTATGCAGGAACTCAAGCTTGTCAGGCATTAAAAGAAGAAGGTTACAAAGTGGTATTGGCTAACTCAAATCCGGCTACCATTATGACGGATGATACGATGGCAGATGAAATATACATGGAGCCGTTAACGCCAGAATTTTTAACAAAAATTATTCGTAAAGAACAACCTGATGCTATTTTGCCAACGTTAGGGGGCCAGACTGGGTTGAATATGGCGATGGAGCTTGATCGTCGTGGAATCTTAGAAGAATATGACGTAGAGTTATTAGGTACGAAGCTAAGTGCCATTCAACAAGCTGAAGATCGAGATTCGTTTAGAAGTTTGATGTACGAGTTAAATCAGCCTGTTCCAGAAAGTGATATAGTTCAATCAATAGATGAAGCAAGACAATTCGCTAATTCGATTGGTTATCCTGTCATCATTCGTCCTGCTTATACGATGGGTGGAACAGGAGGAGGTATTTGTGAGACTGAAAAAGAACTAATTGAAATTGTACGAAATGGTTTAGATGCTTCACCAGTTAATCAATGTTTAATCGAAAAGTGTATCGCAGGTTTTAAGGAAATAGAATACGAAGTTATGCGTGATGGAGAAGACCATGCAATTGTTGTGTGTAACATGGAAAATATTGATCCGGTCGGTATTCATACAGGCGATTCTATTGTTGTAGCTCCATCTCAAACATTAAGTGATCAGGAATATCAAATGCTTAGAAATGTCTCACTAAAAATTATTCGCGCACTTCAAATTGAGGGTGGTTGTAATGTTCAATTAGCCTTAGATCCTAACAGCTTTGACTATTATGTCATTGAGGTTAATCCACGTGTAAGCAGATCATCTGCATTAGCTTCAAAAGCAACAGGCTATCCGATCGCACGAATTGCAGCTAAGATAGCGGTTGGTCTAACCTTAGATGAAATGATTAATCCAGTTACGGGGTCTACATATTCTCACTTTGAACCAGCTCTAGACTACGTTGTAACTAAAATTCCTCGTTGGCCATTTGATAAATTTCATGCTGCAAACCGAACACTTGGAACTCAGATGAAGGCAACAGGTGAAGTGATGGGGATTGGGCGTAACTTAGAAGAATCCTTATTAAAATCTGTTCGCTCATTAGAAATTTGTACGAATGATTTATCTTTACCTAAAGTTGAACAGATCTCAATGGAAACCTTAATGAAGCGTCTCAAGAAGGCTGATGATGAACGATTATTTTTAATTGCTGAAGCATTTAGAAGAGGTTTTACGTTAGAAGATGTGCATCATTATACGGAAATTGACCTGTTCTTCCTATACAAGATCAAAGGGATGATCGACTTAGAGAAAAAACTAGAAAACAATCATTGGAATCTAGACCTTTTACATGAAGCGAAACAAAAAGGGTTTATGGATGAAACGATTGCAAGGCTATGGCAGGCGAATGAAGAAGAGGTTCGCTCGTTTAGAGTGATGAATGACTTTACACCAGTTTATAAAATGGTTGATACTTGCGCAGCTGAGTTTACATCCGAAACACCATATTTCTATAGCACATATGAAGACGAAAATGAATCTGTCGTTACAAAACGCAAGAAAATATTAGTTATTGGCTCTGGTCCAATCAGAATTGGTCAAGGGATTGAATTTGATTATGCAACGGTTCATTCTGTTTTAGCACTTAAAGAAGCGGGATATGAAGCAATCATTATGAACAATAACCCTGAAACCGTATCAACAGATTTTCAAGTGTCCGATAAACTCTACTTCGAACCATTAACACTAGAAGATGTTTTAAATGTCATTGATTTAGAGCAGCCTGAAGGGGTCATTGTCCAGTTTGGAGGGCAGACAGCCATCTCATTAGTCAATGGGCTTGAAGCGTATGGCGTTCCAATTTTAGGAACAACAAAACAATCGATTGATATGGCTGAAGACCGTGATCAATTTGAACAAATGCTAGAAGGATTATCCATACCAAGACCTGAGGCACGAATTGCAACAAGTGAAGAAGAAGCCGTTAGCTTAGCAAAGGAGCTGGGTTTCCCAGTATTAGTAAGGCCTTCTTATGTACTCGGTGGTCGTGCTATGGAGATAGTATACGATGAAAGCGACTTAAGACATTATATGAAATACGCAGTTGAGGTTCATAAAGATAAACCAGTTTTAATCGATCGCTATTTAACGGGAACCGAATTAGAAGTCGATGCGATCTGTGATGGACATACGGTTGTGATTCCTGGAGTCATGGAACATATTGAACGAGCAGGTGTACACTCGGGTGATTCAATTGCTGTCTACCCAACTCAAAACATAACACAAGAGGTTAAAGACCGTTGTGTAAATATCACTAAAAAAATTGCTCAAGAGCTACAAATTGTTGGTTTAATTAACATTCAATTTGTATATCATCAAGGCGAGGTATATGTCTTAGAAGTTAATCCACGCTCAAGTCGTACGGTTCCATTTTTAAGTAAAATTACAGGGGTGACGATGGCAAATATCGCGACTCAAGTCATGCTTGGTAAGTCACTTAAAGAATTAGGATATGATGACGGTATTGTCCCAGAGAAGGATTTAATCTCTGTTAAAGTTCCGGTGTTTTCTTTTGAGAAATTAAGAAGTGTCGACATTACGTTAGGGCCAGAGATGAAGTCAACGGGAGAAGTGATTGGTCGAGACCGTCAACTGGAAAAGGCACTGTATAAAGGGATTATTGCTTCAGGATTAAAAGTTCCAACTGAAGGAGCAGTCCTCATTACTGTTGCAGATCCTGATAAAAGAGAAATGCAGTCGATTGCGAGTCGCTTTCATGCCATCGGATTTGAATTATATGCAACAGAAGGCTCTGCGAAGGTGATCGAAGCAATGGGCATCCCAGTACGTACAGTCAATAAAATTGGTACGAAAAATAACTTGCTCGATTTAATAGAATCAGGCAAAGTTCAGTTTGTCATCAATACACTATCGCGTGGTAAGCAACCACACACTGATGGATTTAGAATTAGACGTGAAGCGGTTGAACATGGTGTTGCCTGTCTAACGTCATTGGATACTGCTAAGGCGATTCTAAGTGTCATTGAGTCAATGACCTTCACTGCAAAACCTATGCCTAAGTCAGAATCGGTGGTGTTAGTTTAGATGATTCAAGAATTGATGAAGATTAAATCCAATCAATTAATTGCGTTTGAAACTTATGAACTGATTGTGGAAGGTGCACTGGTTCAACAGATTCAACAGCCTGGACAATTCGTTCATATGAAAATTGGAGAAGGGAACGCGCATATGCTGCGCCGCCCTTTTTCCATAGCTGACTATGATTATGAAACGAACGAATTAGTGATCATTTATAAAGTAATTGGTGACGGCACGAAATGGCTGAGTGAACGTCACAAAGGCGAACTCCTTAACGTATTAGGACCTATCGGAAATGGCTTTGACATTAAAACGGTAGAACATCAACACATTTTAGTGGTCGGTGGCGGTGTTGGCGTTCCACCATTATATAATTTAGTGAAACAACTGAGTTCTTTTAATAAAGTGACTGCCATTCTAGGCTACCAATCTAAGGGGGCAGTATTTTATGAAACTAATTTTAATAGATTTGCCGAGACATATATTGCGACAGATGATGGAACATATGGTTTTAAAGGTCTAGTGACAGAAGCCATCGATCAGTTAGAATTGCCAATTGACTCTTACTATTCATGTGGACCACTAGGAATGCTAAGAGCGGTACAACATAAATTAGATAAGCATCATGGATATTTATCAGTTGAAGAACGGATGGGGTGCGGAGTTGGTGCGTGTTTTGCCTGTGTTTGCCAGGCCGATAATGATAAAGGATATGTGAAAATATGCCAAGATGGCCCAGTATTTTCATCAAGCGAGGTGACCTTATGAATCTATCAGTGAACTTCAGTGGACTAGAGTTGAAAAATCCGATTATGCCTGCGTCAGGTTGTTTTGGATTTGGTAAAGAGTTTAGTGAATTTTATGACCTAAACGAGTTAGGTGCGATTGTGATTAAAGCGGCTACAGGAAAGTCACGCTTTGGGAACCCGACACCACGTGTTGCAGAGACTCCGTCAGGCATGCTTAATGCGATTGGCCTACAAAACCCTGGGGTAGATGGAATTATTCAAAATGAATTACCTTTCTTAAAGTCGTTTGACACACCAGTCATAGCAAATGTTGCTGGGAGTACTGAAGAGGAATATTTAGAGGTTACTGAAAAATTAACGAATGAAGAGTCTATTAAGGCGTTAGAGTTAAATATATCATGCCCGAACGTTAAAGAAGGTGGCATCCAGTTCGGCACAGACCCAGAATTAGCCTATCAACTTACTAACAGAGTCAGAAGTGCAACCACTAAACCATTATTTGTTAAATTATCACCTAATGTGACGGATATTGTTAGTATTGCTAAAGCCATTGAAGAAGCGGGTGCTGACGGTTTCGCCATGATCAACACATTAACTGGTATGAGAATAGATTTGAACTCAAGAAAGCCATTAATAGCTAATGAAACTGGCGGGTTATCTGGTCCAGCTATTAAACCAATTGCGATTAGAATGATTCATCAAGTACGCCAACACACGTCTCTTCCAATTATCGGCATGGGAGGAATCTGTACGGCTGAAGATGTGCTTGAATTTTTAATGGCAGGTGCAAATGCAGTTGCCGTTGGGACAGCCAACTTTCAAAATCCTTATATATGTAAAGAAATTATTGAGGAGTTGCCTTCCGTTTTAAAGAAGTACGGCTATCATTCAATTGAAGAGGTAAGGGAGGCCGTTATGTCGTGAAGAAGCAGATTTATATTGCATTAGATGTTAAGTCAAAAGATGACGCGATCCGTTTTTTGAAAATAAATCAATTGCAGGGTGTACCAGTAAAAGTGGGCATGCAATTATTTTATAGAGAAGGGCCTGAATTAATAAAAGAGTTAAAAGGTTCAGGTCATCCGATATTTTTAGACTTGAAGTTGCACGACATCCCCAATACTGTTTATCAATCGATGAAAAGTTTAGCTGCTTTAGAAATCGATCTAGTTAATGTTCATGCTTCTGGTGGTTTAGACATGATGAGAGCTGCTAAAGACGGTCTAGTGGGTGTGTGTGGTGAACGAGCACCTAAATTAATTGCGGTGACACAATTAACGTCTACTAGTAAGGAAATGTTATCAAAAGAACTATTAATAGATCGCCCTATGGAACAAGTGGTAGATTCTTATGCTTTATCAGCTAAGAGAGCGGGTTTAGATGGTGTTGTATGTTCTGTTTGGGAAGCAAAGCAGATAAAAGAATCTTGTGGCGAATCGTTTCTGACTCTTACACCAGGTATTCGATTAGAAGATGACGATGCACACGATCAAAAGCGCGTCTCAACACCTTCTGAAGCCACCTATTCTAACTATTTAGTAATAGGGCGTAGCATTACAAAAGCGAAGGATCCAAAATCTGCTTATGAACGAGCTTTAAGGGAGTGGAACTATGAGCATCGCAAAACAATTAATTAAGATTGGAGCATTAAAACTAGATACAGAGAATTATTTTACTTGGACATCAGGTATTAAATCTCCAATATATTGTGATAACCGTTTAATTATATCTTATCCAGACGTTAGAAATGAAGTAATCGATCAAATGGTAGAGAGGATAAAAGCTGAGTATTCACAGGTTGAGGTCATTGCAGGTTGCGCAACAGCTGGAATCCCACATGCAGCATGGGTCGCTGACCGGTTGAATTTACCTATGGTCTACGTTAGAGGTAAGGCAAAGAGCCACGGTATGAACAACCAAATTGAAGGCAAGATTGAACACGGACAACGAGTACTTGTGATTGAAGACTTAATCTCCACCGGCGGAAGCTCCATAAAAGCAGCAAACGCTGTAAAAGAGGCTGGAGGAAATGTGTTAGGCATCGTGTCTATTTTTTCATACAATCTGAAAAAGAGTCTAGATAGCATGGATCAGGAAGGGTATGTGTCGGATAGTTTGTTAACGTTTGATCGATTGTTGGATGAATTAACTGTAGAAGGACAATTTAGTCAAACAGAAGTTGACGAATTACTAGACTGGCGCGATTCACTATAAACGTTACTTATCTAAGTATATGGTCAACAAGCTGATTGAGATTCCGCCAAAGCGGTGTGAGATCTCGCCGAAGTGGGTGTGATCTCGCCGAAGTGGGGTGAATTTTCGCCGAAGCGGAATGTGATTTCTGAAGTGGGATGAGATTTCGCTGAAGAGGAGTGTGATCTCGACATTCAAGTCTTAAGCAATCGTTGTGCTTATGGAATTAGTGTGAATTTTGAGCCGAGTGCTAGGATACCATTTTTACTCCTAACACACGGCTTATTCTAGTTTTAGTTCATAGTCACAACCCTTTACCTTACAACCAATTGGTAATCGTTAAATTCAATCGTAACTTCTTTTGAATCACTGAGGTCAATGGTTAATTCGCGACTAGCGACTTCACTATTGTTATGATAGAAAATCATATCTACATTGATTTTTTCTTCAAAATTAATAGGGTCTTCTTTATATAAAGAAAAATTCATCGTATCACCTTTTTCAATTGGTGATTGATCTGCAAACATTGCTCCCTGGGTAGAACTTAAATGTCCCTCTTGAAAAATAATCAGTCTAATTTCGTTAAAAAGAAGAGAAGACTCGTTTTTCACATTAATTGCAACCTCGGGCGTTTCAACTTTTCCCTGATTTGAAGCGCAACCTGCAATTAATAGTAAAAACATAATTAAAACAATAATTCGTTTCATAACACAACCTCCCATTTTATTATATTATACAATATTTTTATCGTTTATCAATAATAATAAAATGAAAAACATTATACATGTTTAGAGAGTCAATCCTTGCTTTTCAATTACACTTACGCTCGTTTAACGTACACATCGCCGCATTTCACGTACACTTGGGCCCATTTGACTTACACTTCACGAGATTTCACGTACACACCGCCGCTTTTCATGTACAACTAACGCGTTTTGCCAGACAATATTCCTTAACAAAAAATAAAAGACGATTATTAGGTGTATTTGCCTAATAATCGTCTTCTTCTTGATTAATTATCTTGTTTCAGTTGTTTAACGATCTGTTCATCAGGTGTGACATAAACAGTTTGTTGATTGTCATAAATGACGTAACCGGGTTTTGCACCGTTGGGTTTTCTCACATGCTTGACTTGGGTGAAATCAACAGGAACGGATGAAGATAGTTTTGCTTTGCTATAAAATGCGGCAATAGTCGCTGCTTCAATAACCGTTTCTTCGCTTGGTTCTTTTGAACGAATAATCACATGTGAACCAGGAATGTCTTTCGTGTGTAGCCAGACATCTTCTTTACTCGCTAAACGATTAGTGACATATTCGTTTTGTTTATTATTACGTCCCACAACAATTTCAGTACCATCTGTTGCTTGATAATAATCAGGTTGAATTTTCTTTTTCTTCTTCTTTTTATTTGATGTTTTGGCTTTAAAGTAACCTTGTTCTTGGAGTTCTTCACGAATGTCTTCAAGGTCTTCTTCGCGTGCTTGCTCTAATTGCTGGATCAGGCGTTCGAAGTATTCGATTTCTTCTTTAGCTTTATCAATTTCAACTAAAACAACTTCCTTGGACTTTTTAAGCTTTTGATAGTTTTTGAAGTAATGTTGAGCATTTTGACTTGGCGTCTTATTTGGGTCAAGTTCAATGGTTAATTCCTTTTGGTCAGGGTCGTAATAATCCACAACCGTCACACTGGTGTCACCAGGTTTCACCATATGCATATGCGCCGTGAGTAACTCGCCATTTTTTTGATAACGATCTGCTTTCTCGGCTTTCTTTAGTGTCTTCTCGTGCTTTTTAATTTTACGAACATTTTTGTCTCGCTCATTCTTTAGATATCTCATCAAGTCATGAGACATACCTTTAACGCGGTCACGTTCAGCTTTTCCTTTATAGAATTCATTCAGCATCTCACTCGTGCTCTTGAAATAGGATTTGTCGTCACCTTCAGCAACTAGATCAAGTACATGAAAATCATCTTTTTGACCCATAGTGATGAACGGCTGATAATCGTGATTCATGAGCTGCGACTTAAATTCGTTGAAGACGTTCTGGTACGTTTCTTCATTTCCTAAATACGCCAAGTCTGCGAGTGATTTTGTTACAGCTGGTGAAACACCCATAAGAGTATTAAGGATTTGCCTGTCCATACGTCCTTGGTTGAAATCTAACTTTTTTACAAAATTGTCTCCATCTAATTTAAGAGGATTAATCTTACCTTGTTCTGGAGGTTCGATGTATGGTTGGCCGGGTAAAATGGCTCTGTGTCTATTTTGTAACGAACTAATATGCTTAAAGCTGTCTAAAATCAGGTCGCGTTCTGGATCGACTAGGATGACATTAGAATGCTTTCCCATGATTTCGATTATAATTTTTTTATTCTTGTCATCACCAATCTCATCTTTACTTCTGACTGAGATATGAATGATTCGTTCAAGTTCAACTTGTTCAATTGATTCAATAAAACCCGCACCTAAATGTTTTCGCAGTACCATACAAAACATTGGTGGCTCTTTAGGATTGTTAAATTTCTCATCTGTTAAATGAACTCTAGAGTAATTCGGATGAATAGATACTAAGAGTTGTTTGTTTTGACCATTTTTACGTACTGTAAAAATAAGTTCTGTATCTGTTGGTTGGTAAATTTTCGTTATACGTCCACTCGAGAGCTCATGATGTAATTCATGAGAAACGGCACGAGTGACAATTCCGTCGAATGCCATAATAATCACCTCTATACGAAGAATAGTATAGCATGAATGAGAATTAAAACGTTAGGCATTAAGGAAAACTATTGAAAAATTATATGATTTCGTGAAACAATGTATAAGTAGTAATTTTTGTTAAAATCGTGAAGTGGGTGAATGAATTGGTTAATAGCATGACGGGATTTGGTCAAATAGAAGAGAAGATTGATCAAACGACTATTTCCATTGAGGTTAAAACAGTAAACCATCGTTTCTTAGATTTTTCATTTAAAATGCCAAGAGAATTTCTGAGGTTAGAAGACTCAATGAAGAAGAAGATTCGTCAATATTTTAACCGTGGCCGTGTCGAGCTTTACATAAATATTTCTGGTGAAGGAGTAAGGAGTAAATCTATTCAAGTTAACTGGGATCTACTTAATCAGTATTTAAGTGCCTTGGATGACATAAAGGAACGCAAATCTATTTCAGGTGATCTTGAATTTGAAGATATTTTACAACTTGAAGGAATTTTCATAGAAACTGAACAAGGTGAAGTTGATGAATTATTAAAAGAGAAAGTCCTTCATACATTAGAACAAGTCCTACAGCAAGTTAAAGCAATGCGTCAAGAAGAGGGCAAAGCGCTAAAGCAAGATGTTCTTACTAGGATTAGTGAGATTAAACGATTAACAATTGAGTTAAAAGATCACATTCCAGCATTTCAAGAGGAATATAGAATTAAGATTCAAGATCGTATTCAAGAACATATGAAAGATGGCCAACATGATGAATCAAGAGTGGTACAAGAAGTCGCGATCTTGGTTGATAAAGCAGATATATCAGAGGAAATCACACGTTTATTATCACATGTGGAACAGGTTGAAGATACGTTAGCAATGCACCAGCCTATCGGTAGAAAGCTTGACTTTATCACCCAAGAGCTATTAAGAGAGACGAACACAATTGGATCTAAATCTAACCATATTCAGATTAGTCAGATTGTAGTAGCATTAAAAAGTGAAATAGAGAAAATTAAAGAACAAGTACAAAATATTGAATAATATTTGAGATTTTAATGATTTTTAGACTATAATAGTATTTATAGAAAAAACATATGATAATTTATCATGATAAAATCTATAGTTAGGGGAGTATAGAATGAATTTAAAATTAATCAATATCGGGTTCGGAAATGTTGTTTCAGCCAATCGTATTATTTCGATTGTGTCACCCGAGTCAGCCCCGATCAAACGAATTATTACTGTTGCAAGGGATAATAATAAGTTAGTTGATGCTACATATGGAAGACGTACAAGAGCAGTTATTATAACTGATAGCGATCATGTAATTTTATCGGCAGTTCAACCAGAAACTGTTGGACAACGTGTCGTTAATGAAGATATGAACATTGATAACTAGGAGGACTAGTTTTGAAGGACGAGCAAGGGATTTTATTTATTTTATCTGGCCCTTCTGGTGTAGGGAAGGGAACCGTTAGAAAACGGTTATTCGAAGAAGACTCAGACTTACAATATTCAATTTCTGTTACAACTCGAAATCCTCGAGAAGGTGAACAAGATGGTGTTGATTATTTCTTTAAATCACGAGAACACTTCGAAGAGATGATTGAACAAGATGAACTAATTGAGTATGCTGAGTATGTGGGAAATTATTATGGCACACCTAAGCAATATGTAGAAGATACCTTAAAAGAAGGTAAAGATGTATTTCTTGAAATTGAAGTACAGGGAGCATTAAAAGTAAGAGAAAGCTTTCCTCAAGGCGTATATATTTTCTTATTCCCACCAAGCTTAGAAGAGCTCAAGAATCGTATTATTAACAGAGGAACGGAATCGGAGGACTTAATCCGTAATCGACTGTTAGAAGCTAGGAAAGAAATTGAGATGATGGATGCTTATGATTACGTAGTGGTAAATGACGAAATCGAGAAAGCTGTTCATCGTATACAATCTATTGTGATTAGTGAACACTGTAAACGTGAACGCGTTTCTAAACAGTATAAAAAAGCATTAGGGAGTGAATTGTCGTGATTTTAGAACCTTCAGTTGATAACTTATTAACGAAGATTAATTCTAAATATGCTCTTGTAATTGTCTCAGCTAAAAGAGCTAGAGAACTTCAAGAAGAAGGTCAAGCATTAGTAGAAGAACATAAGTCTTCTAAAAATGTTGGTGTTGCACTTGAAGAAATCATGGATGAAAAACTAACATTAGACGAAGAAGTTGTCTAAATTTATAAGGTCGTAAAGATAACAACCTGATCAGTCAGGTTGTTTTTCTTTTTAATAACCGTTCGTGTTAAACTATAGGTATATAACGATCGTTTATTGGAGGAGCAAGTTATGTTAAACGGAAAAAAAGTCTTACTAGGGGTTTCAGGTGGAATTGCAGCCTATAAAGCATGTGCACTGACAAGTAAGCTTGTGCAAAGTGGTGCCGAAGTTAAAGTCATTATGACAGAAGGCGCAACAGAATTTGTACAACCCTTAACATTTCAGGCATTATCTCGAAATCCAGTTTATACAAATGCATTTGATGAAAAGAATCCACAAAAAGTTGCTCATATTGATTTAGCTGATTGGGCTGACATTGTCATCTTAGCTCCGGCTACAGCCCACCTACTTGGTCGTATTGCTAATGGACTTGCTGATGATATGTTAACAACAACACTACTAGCAACGACAGCACCAGTATATATTGCACCTGCAATGAATGTACATATGTATGACCATCCTGCTGTTAAACAAAATTTATTAACACTAGAGAAATATGGTTATCGCTTTATTGAACCAGGAGATGGCTATTTAGCGTGTGGTTACGTTGGTAAAGGTCGATTAGAAGAACCTGAAAATATTATTAAAGTAATAGAGAATAACGAATCACAAGCAAAACCTTTAAAAGGCAAAAACGTATTAATAACAGCGGGACCTACACAGGAATCAGTTGATGCGGTTAGGTTTTTTACTAATCATTCTTCTGGAAAAATGGGGTATTCACTCGCTGAAGTAGCAAACGAATTAGGTGCCAATGTAACGCTTGTCTCAGGTCCAGTTAACCAAAACCCTGTTTCGGGTGTGAATATAATCACGGTGACAACGGCTGATGAGATGTTTGAAGTTGTTAACGAGCGTTTTAAAGATCAAGATATTGTAATTAAATCAGCTGCTGTAGCAGATTATCGTCCTAAAGAAATTACTAATAAGAAATTAAAAAAACAAGATGGACCTCTAGTTCTAGAACTAGAAAGAACAAAAGATATATTGAAAACTTTAGGTGAGCAGAAAGAAAATCAATATTTAGTTGGTTTTGCAGCCGAAACGGATCATCTTAAGGAGTATGGAAAGAAAAAATTAACTAAGAAAAACTTAGATGCTATTGTAATCAATGATATAGGCAATAAAGAAATTGGATTTAAGTCAGAACAAAATGAGGTCCATGTCATAACAAAGAGTGGATTAGACTTATCCATTTCAAAAGGACCAAAACATAAGATAGCAAAGAAACTATTCGAAATATTTCTTGATGATATGGTGGGGGAAACAAATTGAGAATTGCTAAAGTTGTGGTAGATGTTGCAGCTTCACCAATGGATTCTGCACTAGATTATGAAATACCAAATCACCTATTAGACATTGTTCAGCCTGGAGTTCGTGTGATTGTACCACTTGGACCTAGAAAAGTAATGGGCTTTGTTGTCGACCTAAGCAACCATAGCGAATTTGATCGGTTAAAGCCAATCCAAGAGGTGATGGATTATACACCTATCTTAACTGAGGAATTATTAAATTTATCTTCTTGGTTAAGAAAGGAAACTTTATGCTTTAGAATTTCCGCTTTACAAGCAATGCTTCCTGCTGTATTTAAAGCATCATATGATAAAGAGGTTTGGATTATGGATGAACTTGACTCTCTTCCTAAGCCTTTACAAGAAGTGGCTGAGGGAAGAGAGGTTTTTCCTTTCTCTGATTTAAGTGATAGTCATATTACGGATTCTCAAGTTAAACAATACATAAAAGAACAACTGATTGATATTAAATATGTTGTAAAAGGGAAGAATCGTGTTAAAACTTATACTGCGGTTGAAAAAGCCGTAGACGATATGCATATTCTCGAAGAGCTTGAGAATATGAGTTTACAAGCAAAAAAACAACGTGAAGTCTTGACTTATATGTTGCATCAAGAGGAATCTGTATTCTTAAAAGATCTAACGAATGATTTGAATACGACTAGAGCTCCAGTTGAGTCCCTAGTCAAAAAGGGCTTATTAACACTTGTTAAAAAAGAAGTCTATCGTGACCCGTTTGAGACTAAAAACCAATCGCCAACCGAACCATTACCATTAACTAAGTTACAACAAAAAGCAATCGAACCAATACTTGACTCAATTAATGAAACATACTATCAAACATTTTTGCTTCATGGTGTGACTGGAAGTGGTAAAACAGAAGTTTATCTTCAATCCATACAAAGAGTACTCGATTTAGGGAAAGAAGCGATTGTATTAGTACCTGAGATTGCGTTAACACCACAAATGGTTTCAAGGTTTAAAGCGAGATTTGGTTCTGACGTAGCTGTCCTTCATAGTGGTTTATCACAAGGAGAAAAGTATGATGAATGGCGAAAAATTCATCGTAAAGAAGTTCGAGTCGTAGTGGGTGCAAGGTCTGCTATATTCGCACCGTTTGAAAATATAGGTATTATTATAATTGATGAGGAGCATGAACAGACTTATAAACAAGAAGATTATCCTAAATATCATGCAAGAGAAGTTGCAAAAAAGCGCGCATCAGAGCATCAATGCCCAGTTGTATTAGGAAGTGCGACCCCAACGCTAGAATCTTATGCTCGTGCTCTAAAAGGTGTTTATCATCTGTTGGAGTTAACAGAACGTGTTAATGAACAAGCCATGCCAGAAGTTGAAATTGTCGATATGAGAAAAGAACTGCTTCATGGTAATCGCTCTATGTTCTCTGATCAACTAACGGAGAAAATAAATGAAAGATTAGATCGAAATGAGCAGGTTGTCCTTATGTTGAATAGAAGAGGTTATTCTACATTTGTAATGTGCCGTGAATGTGGTGAAACGATTACTTGTGACCATTGTGATATTTCGATGACTTATCACCAACAGCATCATAAGCTTAAATGCCATTATTGCAGTGATGAGCGACCAATGCCTAATATTTGCCCTAATTGTGAGAGTGATGCGATTCGATTTTTTGGAACGGGTACACAAAAGGTTGAGGAAGCATTAAATTTACAATTCCCTGATGCGCGAGTAATCCGTATGGACGTAGATACAACAAGCCGAAAAGGTGCTCATGAAAAATTACTTCAAAAGTTTGGGAACCGTGAAGCTGATGTTTTATTAGGTACTCAAATGATTGCTAAAGGGTTGGATTTTGAAAATGTCACATTAGTTGGAGTGATTGCCGCTGATTCGATGTTACATTTACCAGATTTCAGAGCTTCTGAAAAATCATTTCAATTATTAACTCAAGTAAGTGGCCGAGCGGGTCGTCATGAATTACCAGGTGAGGTAGTGATTCAGACGTACTCACCTGAACATTACAGTGTAGAATATGCTAGCCAATATGATTATGAGTCATTCTTTAATAGAGAAATGCAAGTGAGAAGGCAATTTCAATATCCTCCTTATTATTATTTGGCACTTATTAATATCTCTCATGAAAACCATGTTGAAGCTGTACAGGTGGCTAATGAAGTAGCTACGATTATTTCTAAACATACGACTGGGAATTGCCAGCTTATGGGCCCAACACCTTCGCCTATGTTGCGGATTAAAGATCGCTACCGTTATCAATGCATGTTAAAATATAAAAGAAGAGAAGACGTCAACGGCGCCTTAGAAGAGGTCCTGAAACATTTTCAAAAACAAATTAATCAAAACCAATTGCAGTTAACCGTTGATTTTGAACCATATCATTTTATGTAAGAAGGGATTATTATGACGAAGAAAATTATCTTTATGGGCACACCTGACTTTAGTGTGCCGGTTCTTGAAGCTTTAATAAAATCTGAATATGAAGTTGTAGCGGTTGTCACACAACCAGATCGACCAAAAGGCAGGAAAAGAAAATTAACAGCACCACCTGTCAAAGAAACAGCATTGAAATATAATCTACCAGTGTTACAACCTGAAAAAATTAGACATAATTATGAGGACCTATTGTCTTATAATCCTGACTTAATTGTAACAGCAGCATATGGACAAATTTTACCTAAAGAAATTCTTGAAGGTCCTAAATATGGTTGCGTGAATGTTCATGCATCGCTACTACCTGAATTACGAGGTGGGGCACCTATTCACTATGCCATTATGCAAGGTAAAGATGAGACAGGAATTACGATTATGTATATGGCTGAAGCGCTGGATGCAGGAGATATTATTTCTCAACGTTCAATTAAAATTGATGAAGAAGATCATGTCGGATCACTACATGACAAACTTTCAACAATAGGCTCTGAATTATTAATCGATACGCTACCTGAATTGTTTGACGAAACAATCAAACCTCAAAAACAAAATGATGATGAGGCTACTTATGCATATAATATTAAACGTGAACAAGAAAAAATTGACTGGAATCAGAGTGCACAAGAAATTTATAACCATGTTAGAGGCCTTCATCCATGGCCAGTTGCTTATACCGTATATGAAGAGCAAAACATAAAAATTTGGTGGGTAACTAAAATTAGTGAAGAAGCAAAGGAAACACCAGGAACTATTATTAAAATCGAAGATGACGGCATATTAGTTGCAACAGGTGATCAGAAAGTGATTAAAATAACTGAATTGCAGGTACCAGGTAAAAAACGAATCAAAGCAGAGGATTTCCTTCGTGGATCAAGTGATTACTTCCAAGAAGGAAAACAGTTAGGATGATCTCATGTCAAAGAAAAGTGTAAGAGAAATAGCTTTGAAACTACTTAATCAAGTTGGTGAAAGTGGTGGATTTAGCCACATTTTAATTAACCAAGCAATTTCTAATAATGATTTATCAAATCAAGATAAAGGCTTATTGACAGAGATTGTTTATGGTACGTTACAAAGAAAGCTAACACTTGAATACTATTTAAATCCATTTGTTAAGAAAAGAACTAAGCCTTGGGTTAAGTGGCTCTTGTATATGTCTATTTACCAAATGGTTTACTTAGAAAGAGTGCCCGACCATGCTGTTATTAATGAATCAGTCACCATTGCGAAAAAGCGTGGGGGTAAAGGAACGAGTGGATTTGTAAATGGTGTACTTCGAAATGTCCAACGTCAAGGTGTTCCAAAAACAGACGAAGTAAAAGATCCGATTGAGAAAATCGCTGTCGAAACGAGCCATCCTTATTGGCTAGTTAAGCGTTGGGTTAACATGTACGGCGAATCCATTACAAGAGATATGTGTGAATCGAATCTTGACTCTAAGAAGATATCAATTAGAGTACAACCATTAAAAAACTCAGTTGAAAAAGTAGAAAAGATTCTTGAAGAAGAAGGAATAGAGACAAACCGTTCCGAATTAAGCCAACAAGGTTTAAATATTCTTTCAGGTAATCCATTACATAGTCAGCTGTTTCCGAATGAGATTACGATACAAGATGAAACGTCAATGCTTGTGTCCGAAATGGTAGATGCTCAACCTGGTATGATGGTGTTAGATGCGTGTAGTGCACCTGGAGGAAAGACAACTCATTTGGCAGAAAAAATGCGAAATGATGGTGTCATATTTGCATATGATTTACATGACAAAAAAGTTAAGCTTGTTAAGGAAAAAGCAGAGCAACTAGATTTAACAATTATTAATAGTTCTTCCCAAGATAGTCGTCATTTACATGAAGTACATGAGGAAGGAATGTTTGACAGAATATTGTTGGATGCACCATGTTCAGGGCTAGGAGTTCTAAGAAGTAAGCCTGACATTAAGTATCATAAATCCGAAAATGACATCTATGACTTAGCCAAAATTCAAAGAGAGTTACTAGAATCAGTTTTTCCATTATTAAAGTCTAATGGAACATTGGTATATAGTACGTGTACGGTGGATCGTCATGAAAATGAAGAACAAATTAAATCTTTTTTAGACGAGCATCCAGAGCTTAAGGTCGATTCAACTTTCTTCGAACAGTTACCAGAAAGTTGCCAATCGCTTGATGGAATTTCTGATTATGGAATTCAAATATTTCCACAAGATTTTAATGCAGACGGATTCTTCTTGACGAGATTAGTCAAAGTCTAATTCGTCTGAAATGAGGTGAACTTTGAATGAATGTGTGTTTTGTATCAGATGTAGGTAAAGTTAGAAAAGTCAATGAAGACTCAGGTGGTGTATTCTATAATCAAGCCAATCAGATGTTGACAATTATTGCTGATGGAATGGGTGGTCATAAGGCTGGTGATATAGCTAGCGAATTAACCTCTAATTATATGAAAGAATTATGGGAGCAAACAGTTTTGTTTGATAGCCCTGAAGAGGTAAAAACTTGGTTAATCGATTCAATTCAAGAAACCAACCAACATGTATATACTTATTCCAAAGAAAATCATGATTGTGATGGAATGGGGACGACAATAGTTGCGACGGTTTATTTTAGTGATGTCGTCATAGTTGCTCATGTTGGAGATAGTCGTTTATATCATGTTAATAAAGAAGAAGCGGTTCAAGTAACCGAAGATCATTCTTTTGTCCAACAGTTAGTTAATAACGGGGAACTCACGGAAGAGGAAGCTGAATTCCATCCTAAGAAAAATGTTTTGTTGCAAGCTATTGGTACTGAATCAGATATACGTATTGATGTAAATCTATTTGAATGGGATGATCAAGATTACGTTTTATCGTGCTCAGATGGCCTTTCTAATAAGCTATCAACAGATGATATCTTAGAAGTTTTAAACATGGATCTATCAATTGAAGAACAAGTAGCTAAACTTGTTTCGATTGCAAATGAGAATGGTGGAGAGGATAACATCTCAGTCGTTCTCGTTCAACGTAAAGCGGGTGACACACAATGATGGTAGGAAGAATCATCAATGATCGCTACAAACTAATCCGCCCAATTGGTGGAGGTGGAATGGCAAGAGTATACCTTGCAAGAGATTTAATACTTCAAAGAAATGTAGCGATGAAGATTTTAAGATTAGAATATTCGAATGATCGAGAGTTCATTGAACGATTTAGAAGAGAAGCCGAATCTACGATTAGTCTTTCTCATAATCATATAGTTAATTTATATGATGTCGGACAAGAAGATGATATCTATTATATTGTCATGGAATATGTTGAAGGGATGACATTGAAACAACAAATTCAACAACACGGTCCAGTGTCAGTAGATGAAGCTGTACATATTATGAAGCAATTATCTTCTGCGATTGCTCATGCACATGAGAATGGAATTATTCATAGAGATATCAAGCCGCAAAACATATTGGTAAACCAAGATGGACAAGTTAAAATAACCGATTTTGGAATTGCGATGGCCTTAAGCTCGACGTCTTTAACTAAGACAAATAATGTATTAGGTTCAGTTCATTATTTGTCACCAGAACAGGCACGTGGAGGAACTGCCACGAAGAAATCAGATATTTATTCATTAGGAATTGTTTTATATGAACTATTGACTGGACAGCTACCTTTTTCCGGTGAGTCGGCTGTGTCAATTGCTTTAATGCATATGCAAGAAAATACACCATCAGTTAGAGAATTTAATCCATTAGTACCACAGAGTTTAGAAAACGTTGTGTTAAAAGCAACCGCTAAAGATCCACTACAACGCTATCAATCCATAGAGGAAATGCAACGTGATTTAGAAACTGTGCTAGATCCAGAGAGGGAAGATGAAGAACCCTTTATTGTACCTTTTGAAGATGGTGAGGAAACAAAGGCAATACCCGTAATTAAGGATGACCAATCATTTGATTCGAATACATCCAATCGTGATACCACTAAAGTCATGGATACAGGTGAGCAAGCAGATAAACAAGCTAAAAAGAAGAAAAAGTGGATTCCGATTACATTAACAGCTGTTGCATTAATATTAACGGCTGTTATTATAGCACTTTTCTTTTTACCAAAATGGCTTGCACCAAACGATGTTGTATTACCAGATGTTTCTGAACAAAGATATGATGAAGCTTTAAAACAGCTTACGGAGCTAGGGCTGGAGGTTGAAAGAGAATCTATTTATTCTGAAGAAGTCGAAGAAGACTATGTCATTCGTTCATCTCCTAGTAACGGGTCAACGGTTAAGGAAGGTTCAACCGTGACACTCTACACAAGTATGGGGCGCGAGAAAATCGAGTTTGATGATTACGTTGGCCGTTCATTTGAACAGACAAAAAGATATTTAGAGTCGCGTGGTTATCAAGAGGTTATTTCATATTATGAGAATTCAGAACGTCCTGAAGGTGAGATCATTTCTCAAGTTCAACCAGATCCTGGAGAACAAATTATACCTGAGGAGACAAAAGTAATCTTTAATGTTAGTTCAGGCCCTCCAACAATATCACTACAGTCGTTAAGGGGTTGGTCCCTTACTGAGGTTGAGCAATACATTAAAGATCAAGAGTTAACGCTATCTACTGAAGAAGAATTCTCAGACAATGTTCCGGAAGGGGAAGTTATTAGACAGGAACCAGGTGCTAATGCTGAACTTCAAAAAGGGGACGACGTAAAAGTTTATATTTCTAAAGGTCCAGAGCCAAAGCCAGTTGAACACACTGTTCAAGTGATGGTTGCTTATGAACCATCAAATGAGGGTAATAATGGTAACAGTAACGGCAACGGAAACGGAAATGGAAACGGAAATGGAAGCGGAAATGGAAACGGAAATGGAAACGGAAATGGAAATGGAAATAATCAAGACCAAGAACAGTTTGTACAAATTTATGTAAGTGATGCTAATCGAAGTGACGATCTATATTTGGAAAAAGCGATTAGTAGCGATGAAGTATTTAATATAGATTTAATTATTGAACCTAATGGAAGTGCTACTTATAAAGTGTATCGAGATGGAGAATTATATGATGAGGATGAAATTTCATATGAAGAAGCAGGAGAGAATCCATAAATGATTCAAGGAATAATAATTAAGGCATTGAGCGGGTTTTATGATGTATTAGCGGATAACCAAGTCTATACATGTAAGGGCAGAGGATTATTTAGAAAAAAGAAAATCACCCCTCTAGTAGGTGATTATGTTAAAGTAGACCCTCAATCTGATACAACAGGTACAATTGTATCTATTAAAGAGCGCCAAAATGAGCTCGTAAGACCACCTATTGCAAATATTGATCAGGCTATAATCGTAAGCTCAGTAGTCGAACCGGAATTTAATCCACTATTACTTGATCGATTTTTAGTATTGATTGAGTACAAGGACATAGAACCGTTAATTGTCTTAACTAAAGAGGATTTAACAACAGACGATCAGCTAGATGAGCTTAATCTTTATGCTACTATTTATCGTAAAATTGGCTATGAGGTGTTAATTGTTTCAAAAGTAATGGATGATTTAGATGAAAAAATCTACCCTCATTTAGCTAATAAATTATCAGTTATTGCTGGACAATCCGGTGTTGGTAAATCAACTCTACTAAATAAGTTAGATGGAGAATTGGATATTGAAACTGCTAATATATCTAAGAGTTTAGGGCGTGGGAAACATACAACCCGTCATGTTGAGTTATATTCTATAGGTGATGGATATGTTGCAGATACACCAGGGTTTAGCTCATTAGACTTTAATGAAATTGAACTTGAAGATTTACGTTTTTGTTTCAGAGAGTTTCTAGACTATCAAGATGAATGTAAGTTTCGCGGTTGTTTACACATGAATGAACCTAAATGTGCTATAAAGTCTGGTGTTGAGAATGGTGACATTGCACAATTTAGATATGACCATTATCAGAACTTTTTTGAAGAAATAAAACAAAGAAAGCCGAGGTATTAAATATGACGAAAATCGCACCATCCATTTTATCCGCTGATTTTTCAAAATTAGCTGAAGAAGTAAAAGACGTAGAATCAGGATCAGATTACATCCACATAGATGTTATGGATGGCCATTTTGTACCCAACATTACCATTGGTCCTTTAATTGTTGAATCAATTAGACCAATTACAAATTTGCCATTAGATGTACATCTAATGATAGAAAGTCCTGAAAATTATATACCTCAATTTGCTAAAGCAGGAGCAGATATTATTTCCGTTCATCAAGAGGCTTGCCCACACTTGCATCGAGTCGTACAACAAATTAAAGCCGAAGGTGTTAAAGCAGGTGTAGTTATTAACCCCGGAACACCAGTAGAGTCCATTAAACCTGTCTTAGATGATGTTGATCTAGTTCTAGTTATGACTGTCAATCCTGGATTTGGTGGACAATCATTCATAGACTCAACATTATCAAAAATAGAAGAATTAAAAGCATTTAAAGAGAGTCATGGATATCAATATGAAATTGAAGTAGATGGTGGAGTGAAAAAAGAAACAGCGAAAAAATGTGTTGATGCTGGTGCTGAAGTATTAGTAGCTGGGAGTGCCATTTATAATCAACCAGATCGCTTAAAAGCAATCCAAGTAATTAGAGACTCTGTTAATTAAGGTGATGGTATGTCGATGAAAATTGGAATAGTAGCGGCAGGACCAACAGATGAAATACCAGACTTAAATCAATATACAGACATTAATTATTGGATTGGTGTAGATGAAGGATCAAAAATTTTATATGATTCAGGAATTCAAGCAAACTTAGTGATGGGAGATTTTGATTCACTAGATGAAGACTTGGTTGAACATATAAAAGCCTGTGCTCAATCTAATAAAGAATTTTCTTCTATAAAAGATGAAACTGATTTGGAATTAGCTTTTATAGAAGCAATTAACCTGTCACCTGAACAAGTTCTTGTATTCGGAGCTACAGGTGGCAGATTAGATCATGCTTGGATGAATGTCCAGTTGATGAAGATGTTTGCTGATCATAACATTGATGCTTGGTTAATTAATAACCAAAATGAAATGACCTTAAAATTGCCGGGGACTTACAGTATCATGAAAGATTCATCTTTCCCATTTGTTTCATTTTTACCGTTTTCTAGTAAAGTGACAAACTTAAATCTATCTGGCTTCCGTTATCCTCTAGTTGATACAACTATTGTTCAAGGCTCATCTTTAACCATTTCGAATGAATGGTCAGAAAAAAAAGGTACTTATTTTTTTACCTCAGGCATATTATTAGTTATAAAGAGTCGTGATTAATCTTTTAACATCGTAAGTGTAGTATAGGAGGGGGAAGATGAGATTTTATACTGTGAAGCTTCCTAGATTTATAGGTGGCCTAGTCCGCGGCATTATGAGTCTTTTTAAAAAATAACAAAAAAGCTACCTGATTAACTCAGGTAGCTTTTTTGTATATATCATTTTAATTAATTAAACGCGTTCAACTTTACCAGATTTAAGTGCGCGAGCTGATACGTAAACTTTTTTAGGCTTACCGTCAACCATAATGCGTACTTTTTGGACGTTAGATTTCCATTTACGTTTTGAAGCGTTCATAGCGTGAGAACGGTGGTTACCAGTTCTAGTTTTACGACCAGTTACTTGACATTTACGTGCCACTATAATTCCCTCCTAGCATTCAAACAAATCTCTATAATCTTTACTTAACTAATTTACCATATGGATTCAATGTTTTCAATAATTGTTGTAAATCTTATCAAGTTTTTTAACTTGACAGGGCTGTATACCTTTTCATTTTATTATCCTTATAGTAAAATAACCGTAGTCATGAACCGAGGAGGATGGATATGTCGATTGAAGTACGTAATGAATATGGAACGGTTTCGATCTCAAAAGAAGTCATTACGACAATTGCGGGTGGTGCCGCCGTTGAATGTTATGGTATTGTAGGTATGGCATCACGCAAACAGTTAAAAGATGGCTTATCTGAAATACTAGGTAAAGAAAACTTCTCTAAAGGTGTTGTCGTAAGAAACGAAGAGGGCAATATCGATATTGATATGTACATTATAGTGGGATATGGAACAAAAGTGTCAGAAGTGGCACATAACGTACAAAATCAAGTAAAGTATTCACTAAAGAAAATGATTGGTTTAGATGTTAACACCGTCAATATTTATATCCATGGAGTGCGAGTTACTTCTTAGGTGAACATCGCTTGTTGAAGGAGGAAAAAGAGAGTGTCTAATCGAACGCTAAATGGTGAACAGTTTGCGCAAATGATCTTACTTGGTGCGCATCATTTGTCTAATCAGGCAAATATGATTGATTCTTTGAATGTTTTTCCAGTACCTGATGGTGATACAGGTACTAATATGAATTTAACGATGACTTCTGGTGCGAAAGAAGTCGAGAAGGTTACTTCTAATCACATAGGGGAAGTTGCCAATTCATTTGCTAAAGGATTATTAATGGGTGCAAGAGGAAACTCTGGCGTTATATTATCCCAGTTATTTAGAGGTTTTTCTAAAAGTGTACAGGACAAGGAATCTTTAGAGCTGGATGATTTAGCAGATGCATTACAATCTGGTGTAGATACAGCATATAAGGCTGTTATGAAACCAGTAGAGGGAACGGTATTAACAGTTGCTAAAGATGCGGCAAAAGTAGGTACTGAAGCAGCCAAAACATCTGAAACGGTGGTTGAGTGGTTTGAAGCGGTTTTAGAAGAAGCTAAGCAATCACTTGAACGCACACCTGAATTATTACCTGTATTAAAAGAGGTAGGCGTTGTTGATAGTGGTGGACAAGGTTTAGTAACAGTATATGAAGGCTTTATTGCTTCTTTAAAAGGTGAAGAATTACCTGCTAATTCATCACAGCCTTCAATTGATGAAATGGTGAACGCTGAACACCATAAAATGCACCAAGATTTTATGAACACAGAAGAAATTGAATTCGGATATTGCACTGAATTCATGGTTAAATTTGAAGAAGAGAAACTGACTAAAAATCCATTTGATGAACAGCAGTATCGCGAAGAGCTTAGTGAACATGGTGATTCATTATTAGTCGTTGCAGACGATGAAGTAGTTAAAGTTCATATTCACGCTGAGTATCCGGGTGAGGTAATGTCCATTGGTCAACGCTACGGAAGCTTAATTAATATTAAAATTGAAAATATGCGTGAACAGCATTCTGCTATTGTAGATGACTCAAAACCTAGTGCAGCTCAAGCACCTGCACAAGATCAAGTACGTTCTAAAATGGCAGTTGTAACCGTTGCGATGGGTGAAGGAATTAAAACAATGTTTGAAAGCCTGAATGCAAATATTGTCATTGAAGGCGGACAAACCATGAATCCAAGTACTCAAGACATCGTTGAGGCGATTAACCAAGCTAATGCGGATTACGTTTTAGTACTTCCAAATAATAAGAACATTATTATGGCGGCGGAGCAGGCAGAAGAGTTAGTTGATTGTGAAGTAAAAGTAGTTCCAACTAAAACAGTACCTCAAGGTATGACTGCTATGTTATCTTATAATCCAGAGGCTAGTTTAGACGAAAATCATGAAGCAATGTCTGAGGCATTACAATTCGTTAAAACTGGTCAAATTACGTATGCCGTTCGTGATACACAAATCGATGGGAAAACTATTGAAGAAGGAAACTTCATGGGCATCTTAGATGGAAGCATTGAATCTGTTCATACAGATAAAATGAAAACAATCTATGACTTGCTACAACAAATGATTGACGATGAAGAAGATGAAATCGTAACGATTCTTCAAGGTGAAGACGGTACGAGTGAAGAAGTTGATCAAATTGAACAATACATCGAAGAAAACTTTGAAGATATTGAAATTGAAGTTGTAGAAGGAAAACAACCAATTTACTCATTCATTTTTTCAGTGGAATAATATATATCTAATAACATAACAAGCTCAGTTTGAGGTGATCTCCTTAAACTGAGTTTTTTTGTGATCTCTATAATATTTGTTGGGGGAATATTTTCTGATAATTAACTATAAGTCTTTGAGGATAACCTTCCAGTTAGGCCTTCCCTTTCCACGGGCGATCCGCGAGCCTCCTCGAACTCCACTAACGTTTTCTGTTGGGTCTCGCCTGGCTCGCTTCTCCCGTAGGAGTGTCAGGCCTACCTGGATTTCTCTAGAAAAATTTAACCTATATAAAACGATCCTATCGTTTAAATCCAAAGGCATTAAGCTTAATCACTTTAGTTTTCTTATAATAGAAGTAAAATCCGGCCGCCACAGCCAAAAATGATTTCTAAATTTTTCTAATTATATGGTAAAATGAAAAACAAATATTAACAGGTGGTATAAGTATGAAGTTTAATACGAGTGATGGGGAATCGATTTACTATGAAGTAAGTGGTCACGGGATTCCCTGTGTTTTTATGCATGGTGGTCCAGGATATTGGAGTAAATCTTTCCAACATTATGTCGAAAATTCATTAGAAAATGAATTAAAAATGATTTATGTTGACCAACGAGGATGTGGGCGATCAGGGGCTTGTACAAACCAAGATTATTCACTAAATAGACTTATCAATGACTTTGAAGAGTTAAGAAGACATTTAGGCATTGAACAATGGATTGTTTTGGCTCATTCTTTTGGTGGCATCATTGCTGTTAATTATGCTAAACAATATCCTTTACATACTAAATCGTTAATACTGTCTAATGTGACCTTACATATGAAAAAGTCTTTTGAACATCAAATTAATCAATCTTATAAACTGTTAGGTCGAAAGAACGTTGAATTTAACTCTAAGAATCTTGAAGACTTGCTTAACGCTTACTTTGACGTTGTTAATGATATGATTGAAAACAAGTTGTTTGACCAATTGCAATTTATTAACATAGAAAACAAAATACATATGAATATCATAGATGAAGAATTTAGTACTGATCCAAACTTTCAACAGGAAGTATTCTCATCAGAAGAATATTTCCAAGACTTCACACCTCTAACAAAAACGATTGAACAACCGACATTTATTATAGGTGGAGAGTTTGACCATTCTGTCGGGCCAAGCCATCACGATAATTTTCAGTTTAATCAGTCTATCACCAAAGTTTTGAAAACAAGTCACCATCCTTACATTGAAAATATAGATGAATTTTCAAAAGAAGTTATTTATTTTATTAGGCATGAGGATAAAAACTTGTTATAAAAAAGTCGATTTTAGGTAAATTTTTACATAGTTGGGAGTGGCGAATTGTGAAAGATTGGTGGGAAAGAAAGAAAAAGAAGAGTAGGAAACACAAAAAAGGCCGTGAGCAATATACATTTTTAGATTTTATTTTGGATATCATTTTATGGTTGCCGGAGGTTATTCTTTTACCCTTAAGAATGATATTTTGGTTATTTAGGGGAATAACAAGAAACATTTTTGACACTTTTTGATTTGCTTTCTATAGTAAATTAAAAAACTAACCCGAATAAACGGTAAGTTATTAAGCCGTCATTCGGGTTAAGGAACGTATCTATAGTAATGCTTTTATAAAGAATTCAATTAAGAATAAACTTGAAATAATTATGAGTATTGGTGATAGCTGATCCTTCTGTCTAGTGACAAGTTTTATTATCGGATAAGCAATGAAACCGAACGCCATACCATCAGCAATGCTATAAGTGAATGGGATCATAAACATAATTAAAAACGTCGGAAATGCTTCAGTCAGGTCGTCAATTTTAATATATTTAATGTTCTGCATCATAAGAACACCAACTATAATTAATATTGGACTGATGGCACTAGATGGAATCATTGATATATAAGGTATGAAGAAAAATGTTAGTAAAAACAAGATTCCTGTCACAATGCTTGCGATTCCTGTGCGAGCTTTAGAAGCAATAACTGCCGCTGTCTCAGCTGCTGGAATTGTCGGAGATGTTCCGAAAAAACCACTTAATAGTGCTGAAAGTGCACTACTGCGATTAGTGCGTTGGAATGCATCAGGGCGGTTTAGCATGTTTAGCTGGCCGTGTATTAATCCCATACTTTCAAAAATTAATACGATTGATAAAGGAAGAACCGCTATCCAAAAAGCTAGTTCACCGATATGCCCAAATTCAGGCATGATAAATAAATCGGAAATCCCACTTACACTTAAGCTTTCACCTTTCTTCGTGTCCAATACCCCAAAAATTGAGGCGAACCATGAACCAATAATCATTGTAATTAAAAAATTTGCTGGAACATTCTTAACGAATAATAATATTCCCACGGTTAAAGATAATAGGCTCACAATCACGGTTGGTGAAGAAAAGTCTCCTAGTGTGATAATGGAATAGTCACCACTTACGATAAGGCCACCATTTTCTAGTCCTATTAGTACTAAGAACAGACCTAACCCTATAGTGATTCCGTGTTTAAGTGAATCTGGTACGGCTTGTTTAAAAAGATCTCCTAAAGGTGTAATAGCCGTGATTAAGAATATTAAGCTGGAAACGACTACAATGCCTAACCCCTCTGCATAGGTGAAATCATATTGTTGGACAATTGAAAACGTAAATAAAACGTTCACACCCATGCCTGGGATAATGACAACCGGAACTTTAGCCCAGAGTCCGACTAAAATACTTCCGATAAAACTAGCTAAAATTGTGGCAATCATCGCTTGCTCTCTTCCTATACCTGCTTCTGATAGGATCGAGCTATTAACAGCTACGATGTAAACTGTCGTTAAATAGCCGATAATGCCAGCGATTACCTCAGTAGGCAACTGTTGATTATTAAGTTGTTTCATTTAAACTCCTTCTTTATGTTGTTAGCCCTCACCCACCCAGGTAGTTTACCCAAAACGTATTATAACGATAAATAGGTGTTACTTTCAAATAACTGGTTGGCTTTTATTCTATTTCCATTTAGAATAGAACTAGAAAGATATTAAGGTGGTGTATTTCATGAAATACAGATCAGTGTTTGATATTATTGGTCCAGTTATGATTGGTCCGTCTAGCTCACATACAGCTGGTGCAGCTAGGATTGGAAAGATGGCACGTCAATTATTTGGACGACAACCGAATTGGGCTAAGATTTATTTGTACGGTTCTTTTGCTAAAACGTATAAAGGACACGGTACGGATGTAGCGATTATTGGTGGATTATTAAATTACGATACATTTGACGATAGAATTAAAGATGCATTCCGTTTCGCTGAAGAAGCGGGGATGGAGGTTGAGTTTATAGAAGAGGAAGGCTCATCAGACCATCCGAATACAGCCCGTATCAAAATAGGAGATGACGACGGTGATTTTGAATTAGTCGGTATTTCTATAGGTGGCGGTAAAGCTGAAATCACTGAATTAAACGGATTTGAATTAAGGTTATCAGGTGGGTCTCCTGCGATATTGGTAATGCATAATGATCGTTATGGAGCCATTGCATCGGTAACAAAAGTTTTAGCAGAAAAAGAGATTAATATTGGTCACATGGAAGTCGTGCGAAAAGAGCAAGGTAAAGATGCCATGATGGTTATTGAGACTGATCAACCAATCCCTGATGAGATGATGAGTGAACTTAAAACTTGTGATCACATCTTGAAAGTTGTAACGATCGCTGACTAGAGGGGAGTGACAGAAATGTTTAGAAGCGTAAGTGAACTATTACAAATAACAGAAGAAAAGAATATTCCGATTTCAGAAGTTATGATTCTTCAAGAAATCGAAGAAAGTGGTAAAACTAGAGAAGACATATTCTCAGAGATGGAACGCAATTTAGATGTTATGGAAAAAGCTGTAGAAGACGGGCTTAAAGGTGTAAAATCAACTTCTGGTTTAACAGGTGGTGACGCGGTACTCATTAATAAATATCGCGAAGAAAAGCAACCGCTTTCAGGAGAATTGTTATTAGATGTCGTAGCTAAGGCAGTATCAACTAATGAAGTTAACGCTGCTATGGGCACAATTTGTGCAACACCAACGGCTGGAAGTGCTGGTTGTGTTCCAGGAGTGTTGTTTGGGATAAAAAATCGGTTAAATCCAACGCGTGAAGAAATGGTTAGGTTTTTATTCACAGCTGGTGCTTTCGGGCAAGTAATCGCTAATAACGCGTCTATTTCAGGTGCTGCAGGTGGTTGTCAGGCCGAGGTTGGTTCTGCAGCAGGTATGGCGAGTGCAGCGGCGGTAGAAATGGCTGGTGGAACGCCACAACAATCGGCTGAAGCTATGGCCATTACACTTAAGAATATGCTTGGACTAGTCTGTGATCCAGTAGCAGGCTTAGTTGAAGTACCGTGCGTTAAACGTAATGCAATGGGTTCATCTCAAGCAATTGTGTCTGCTGACCTTGCACTAGCAGGGGTAACAAGTCGTATACCTTGTGATGAAGTCATAGGAGCTATGTACCAAATTGGACAGAAAATGTCTTCTACATTAAAAGAAACAGCAGAAGGTGGTTTAGCTGCAACACCTACAGGTAAAGCTTTAGCAGCTAAAATTTTCGGTTCTGCTGCTGAATAGAAAAGAGAAAGAGTGATTAAGTTGTTTCATGATCCGGTCGACGTTATACCGAGTGTCGGTGATAAAACAAAAGAACAACTCGAATTATTAGACATTACGAAAGTGGGAGATTTACTCTTCCACTTTCCTTTTCGTTATGATTTTTTTGAATTAAAACCGATTAATGAAATACAACATGACGAAACAGCGACGATTCAAGGCCAAGTCGTATCAGAACCTAATGTTAGTTATTTTGGAAGAAAGAAATCACGGTTAACCTGTACACTTCAAGTCGGTGTTGTTGCTATTAAAGCAGTGTTTTTTAATCAAGCATTTCTAAAAGATCGTATTAAAAAAGGTGAAACAATTACAGTAACAGGAAAGTGGGATATGCATCGACTTCAGATTACTGTTCAACAACTACAACCTAAATCTTTTAATGAAGATCAAACAATTCAACCGATCTATCACTCGAAAGGTAATTTAACGACTAAACAAATAAAGAAATTAGTGTCTTATGCTTTGAAGTCATCTTTAGAAGAAGTTGAAGAAATGCTTCCAGAGAAATATTTAATCGAATATAAACTACCTTCTAGAAGACAAGCAATCAAAGAACTACACCAGCCTTCTTCAAAAACTGCTTTAAAGCATGCCAAAAGGCGATTTATTTTTGAAGAGTTGTTTATTTTTCAACTGAAAATGCAATGGATTAAATCACATAACCGAGCAAAATCAAAAGGTTCATCTAAAGTTTACGATAAACAATTAGTAGAACAGTTTATTAGATCTTTAGGTTTTACTTTAACTAACAGCCAAAATAGAGTATTAGAGGAAATTCTAAATGATTTAAAGCAACCCTATCGTATGAACCGATTGCTGCAGGGGGATGTTGGTTCTGGTAAAACAATTGTTGCTGCAGTTGCGTTGTATGCTACATATTTAAGTGGACAACAGGGTGCTCTAATGGTTCCAACAGAAATTCTTGCCGAACAACACGAAGAATCTTTGAAGGAACTTTTTGGTGACCTTCTCAATGTTGAGCTATTAACTGGATCAGTCAAAGGAAAAAAGCGTCGAGAACGGTTAGAAAGTATTAATAATGGTGACGTTGATATTGTAGTTGGGACACATGCATTAATACAAGATGATACGTTATTTAAAGATTTAGGCTTAGTTATTGTTGACGAACAACATCGATTTGGAGTCGCGCAACGTAAAACATTAAGAGATAAAGGTCTACACCCGGATGTATTATTTATGACAGCAACTCCAATTCCTAGAACGTTATCAATCACGACTTTTGGTGATATGGATGTTTCTGTCATTGATGAGCTGCCAAAAGGTCGACAACCAATAGAGACTTATTGGGTAAAAGAAAATATGATGGACAGAGTGCGCCAATTCATGGTCAGCGAAGTGAATAATGGGCATCAAGCTTATGTTATTTGTCCGCTAATCGAAGAGTCGGATCAACTTGATATTCAAAACGCAGTGGATGTATATGAAGAACTTCAAGAAGAGCTTCCTAACCATATAAATGTAGGGCTGATGCACGGACGTTTGAATGCTCATGAAAAAGATGAAGTGATGAGAAGTTTTGCTGAAAATGAAACCCAAGTTCTAGTATCAACAACAGTTGTTGAAGTAGGTGTTAATGTACCTAACGCAACATTAATGGTTATATATGATGCTGAACGGTTTGGGTTAGCACAATTACACCAATTAAGAGGACGTGTTGGTCGTGGTTATCACCAAAGTTATTGTATCTTATTAGCTGACCCTAAAGGTGATACTGGTAAGGAACGTATGAGAGTAATGACGGAAACAACTGATGGGTTTACATTATCAGAGCATGACCTTCAAATTAGAGGACCCGGGGACTTTTTCGGTAAAAAACAAAGTGGTCTACCGGAATTTAAAGTCGCAGACCTTGTTGAAGACTATAGAGCCTTAGAAGTTGCAAGACGTGATGCTGTTGATGTGTTGAAACATAATTTACTTGAAAATGACCCAGAATATAAACAATTGAAAGTCTTAATTGAGTCAGATCCTAAAATTCAAGAACGAATTTTTGATTAAAGGATTGCAAGAAGTCTAAAGGTATTATATATTACTATTAGGACCTAGTCATAATAGTGGGCGGTGTAAAATATGAAATATAAGAAGAAAGAACGACAAGAAAAACTAGTTGAGATGATAGAAGAAACGCCTTTTATTACGGATGAAGAATTAGCGAAAAAGTTTGAAGTTAGTATCCAAACCATTCGGCTCGATCGTTTAGAATTATCTATTCCGGAATTACGTGAACGAATCAAACATGTTGCCAATAAAAACTGGAATGAGACGGTTAAAGCCTTACCAATTGATGAAGTAATTGGTGAGATTGTTAACCTGGAATTAGACAACCTTGCAATCTCAATCTTAGATATTAAAGAAGAACATGTATTCTCTAGGAACCAAATTGCTAGAGGGCATCATTTATTTGCGCAAGCTAACTCTTTAGCTGTAGCTGTAATTAATGACGAACTAGCTTTAACAGCTAATGCAGAAATAAGTTTTACAAGGCCGGTAAAAGTAGGGGAGCGTGTGGTTGCTAAAGCTTCCGTTACTGGTCGTGATCAGAAAAGAACTATAGTAGACGTAAGAAGTTATGTTCAAGATGAAGTAGTGTTTGAAGGTACCTTCTATATGTATCGAAGTACTGAAAAGTAAAAGGGGTTCGAAATGATGAGAATTGCAATTGATGCGATGGGTGGAGACAATGCCCCTGAAGCGCCAGTTAAAGGGGCTTTAATGGCAGTTGAACATTATTCAGATTTAGAAATTACACTATATGGTGATGAGGAACAGATTAAACAATTTTTAAGTTCTAAACATTCTCGTATTCAAATTCACCATACAACTGAAAAAGTTGAAAATACCGATGAACCTGCTCGTGTTGTTAGAAAAAAGAAAAATGCTTCAATGGTTTTAATGGCAGAAGCCGTTAAAAATCAAGAAGCGGATGCGTGTATATCTGCAGGAAATACTGGAGCTCTCATGAGTACAGGATTATTTAAGGTAGGTCGTATAAAAGGGATTGATCGACCAGCACTAAGTCCAACGTTACCGACCATTGATGGTAGTGGCTTCTTATTGTTAGATGTAGGTGCTAACGTAGAAGCAAAACCCAATCATTTATTACAATATGCGATTATGGGTTCAATTTATGTTGAAAATGTAAGAGGGGTAAATAATCCAAGAGTTGGTTTACTGAACGTAGGAACAGAAGATCAAAAAGGGTCTGAATTAGTTAAAGAAACCTTTCAATTGCTCCAACAAGCACCAGTTAATTTTATTGGAAATGTAGAAGCGCGTGATTTGTTAGATGGAGTAGCAGACGTTGTTGTTACCGATGGATTTTCCGGAAATATTGCGCTTAAATCTATTGAAGGTACAGCAATGAACCTATTTTCAATGATTAAAGATACATTCATGAAAAATACAAAGACAAAACTAGCAGCAGCACTAGTTAAATCAGATTTAAAAGATATTAAAGATCAACTAGACTATTCAGAATATGGTGGTGCAGGCCTGTTTGGATTAGCTGCACCAGTTATTAAAGCGCATGGTTCTTCGAATGAAAGAGCAGTATTTAATGCTATTAAACAGACATATCATTTAGTAGAAGCCGATGTTGTAGATTTAATCGGCAAAGAAGTTAGAGCATTACAAGAACGGGAGGGGTCCTAATGAAAAAAGTAGCTTTTTTATTCCCTGGTCAAGGCTCTCAAAGTGTAGGGATGGGACAAGACTTTTATAATTCATTTGATTCTGTAAAAAAATTATATCATCAAGCAAATGAAGTTCTAGGTTATAAGTTAACTGACCTTATGTTAGATGGTCCTAGCGATGAACTGACTAAGACAGAGAATGCTCAACCTGCTTTACTTCTAAATAGTGCAGCTATATTTGATATTTTGAAAGAAGAGGGTATTAAGCCTGCTATGGTAGCCGGTCATAGCCTGGGAGAATATAGTGCATTATATGCTGCTGGAGCATTATCCTTTGAAGATGCCATTCAACTCGTACATAAAAGAGGAAAATACATGGAAAAAGCTGTACCAACTGGGCAAGGTACGATGGCAGCTGTCTTAGGTGTAGATGCAGACGTAATCGAGGAGGTTACACAAGACGTATCTAATCAAGGTGAAACAGTTAACGTTGCAAATTATAATTGTCCTGGCCAAATTGTGATTTCTGGAACTGTTGCCGGAGTTGAACAAGCATCTGAAATCCTAAAAGAACGTGGTGCAAAGAGGGTCTTACCATTGAACGTAAGTGGTCCTTTCCACTCCGATTTAATGAAACCAGCTAGTGAAGATTTCAAGAATGAATTAGGACATGTGAAGATAAATGATGCTGACATTCCTGTTTACGCTAATGTAACAGCCGAAGCTGTGCAACATTCAAACGAAATTGAAAAGCTATTAGTAGAACAACTTTATTCACCAGTTCAATTCACACAAACGATTGAGAACATACTAAAAGAAAATGTTGATGCATTTGTTGAAATAGGAAACGGAAAAGTCTTATCTGGTTTAGTCAAGAAAGTTCATAGAAGAGCTAAAATCTTTACAATTAATGAAGTTGAAGCTCTTGAAAGTTTTAAAAGTTGGTTAAAGGAGGAAGAATAATATGTTAGACGGGAAAGTGGCTTTAGTGACAGGAGCTTCACGTGGAATCGGTAGAGCGATTGCGCTTGAATTAGCGAGTAAAGGTGCTAATGTTGTCGTGAACTATGCTGGAAGTACAGAACGTGCAGAATCAGTTGTCCAAGAGATTAAAGGCATGGGACAAGATGCCATTGCTGTTCAGGCTAATGTGGCAGATGCAAGTGATGTCAAAGAAATGGTAAAGACAACAACTGATCATTTTGGGTCTATTGATATTCTCGTAAATAACGCAGGAATTACTCGTGATAACTTACTAATGAGAATGAAAGAAGAAGAGTTCGATGATGTCATTGACACGAACTTGAAAGGTGTTTTTAACTGCATTAAAGCTGTCACACGCCCAATGATGAAGCAACGTGGTGGTAAAATTGTTAATGTCGCTTCAGTCGTTGGCGTTTCAGGAAACCCTGGTCAAACGAATTATGTTGCTGCAAAAGCAGGAGTTATTGGTATGACGAAGTCAGTTGCTAAAGAATTAGCTGCTCGTCATATTAATGTGAATGCAGTTGCGCCTGGTTTCATCACGACTGATATGACAGATGCGTTATCTGATGAAGCTAAACAAGGTATGTACGACATGATCCCGTTAAACCGACTAGGAGAGCCAGAAGATGTAGCAAGAGTGGTACGCTTTTTAGCAACAGAGGATTCTGATTATATTACTGGTCAAACAATTCATGTTGATGGTGGTATGGTCATGTAATTACACCTAATTTAATAGGTGGTAAGAACCTTTTGAAGGGAGGTGAAATAAATGGCAGATGTATTTGATAAAGTAAAAGATATCATTGTTGAACGTTTAGATGTTGATGAAGCTAAAGTTACGAAAGAAGCTTCATTTAAAGACGATTTAGAGGCGGACTCATTAGATGTTGTTGAATTAGTAATGGAATTAGAAGATGAGTTCGACATGGAAATTTCTGATGAAGATGCAGAAAAAATTCAAACAGTTGGTGATGCTGTTGATTACATAAACAGCAACCAATAATAAAATTTATAGGGGGTGGCTTTAAAATTTATAGCCATCCTCATCTTATTTAAACGGGTGAGAGAAATGGATTTCAAACAATTACAAAACGATATCAACATTCAATTTAATAACGAAGATTTATTAAAACAAGCCTTTATGCATACATCGTATGTGAATGAGCACCGAGAACAACAACTTGAAGACAATGAGCGTTTAGAATTTTTAGGAGACGCTGTGCTTGAACTAGCTGTTTCTCAGTATTTGTATCGCGAGTATAAGCAGATGAGTGAAGGAGAATTAACAAAATTTCGCGCCAATATAGTATGTGAACCATCATTAGAAAGGTTTGCTAAAGATCTAAATTTGAATGAATATCTTTTGTTAGGTAAAGGTGAAGAAAAGTCGGGCGGACGTGAACGACCTTCACTACTTGCTGATGCTTATGAAGCTTTAATCGGTGCAATATACTTAGATCAAGGATTTGATCAAGTTATTTCATTCTTAACGGAGTTTATGTATTCGAAAATCGAACCAGGTGCTTTTTCACATGCGATGGATTATAAAACTCAACTACAGGAGCTAGTCCAACAAGATGGAAAGCAGGTCCATTATAAAATAGTTGATGAAATTGGTCCCGCACACAATAGAAAGTTTGTTGCCAATGTTTTCGTTGGTGAACAAATGAAAGGCCAAGGTACCGGCCGCACTAAGAAAGAAGCAGAACAAGAAGCTGCAGAAAAGGCATTGAATGAATTATAAAAATAAATACTCCCTTTTGGTAGACAGCATTAAAAACTGTTACTAAAAGGGAGTATTTTAATTTAAAGCCTATTAATTAATGATTGAGTTTGTTTGATATAGTGATTCGCTTTCGGTGGACGCTTTCCACGGGCATGGCTTCAACTATTTTTGAGAAAAAATTCATTTTCTCAAAAAGGATTTTCAGTTCGTGCTGTTCCCGCGACGAACAGGACGATCTAGTGTCGGCGTTGGCCACAAATGTTACTTGCATTACTTCTTTGCCTAAGTTTGCGCAGAGTAATCGTAGGCGCAGGACGTGGCCGCTTTTAGCCGACCTGGAGTCGCCACCTTCGCTCATCACTATTCAACATAACATCAACATTCTATTTTTGACTTTTAAATTAACCTTTAATTCTCAATAATAAAATGGCCTTTAAATAATAATTATCTATTTTTATTTACGTAACTTTTTTAATTCATCAATAATAGCATGAATCTCAGGTACACTTACCTGATTTTTACTTTTAACCATATCATGTAATTGCTTAATTTCATCATAATCATCTAAGCTAAAGTTTTCGTGATTCATGATTGTAGGGTTTAATACTTGCAATTGTTTAGACATATCATCAATGATATATTTCAAATTTTCTTCTGTAGCTTCGTTTAAATTCATTCCGTTCACTCCTTCGATTTATTCGCAACCTTCTTCAGCCACTGATTTTATGATAAAATAAAAAAGTTCAGATGTTAAGATTAGAACTGAAAAATTGAGTAGGTGTTTACATATGTTTTTAAAAAAATTAGAATCTGTAGGCTTTAAATCATTTGCTGAACGCATTACGGTGGATTTCGTGCCAGGTGTTACAGCAGTTGTTGGGCCTAACGGAAGTGGGAAATCAAATGTTACGGATGCTATTCGCTGGGTATTAGGCGAACAATCAGCAAAATCACTACGTGGAGCAAAAATGGAAGACATCATTTTTGCGGGTAGTGATTCAAGACGCGCATTAAACGTAGCAGAAGTAACGCTAACTTTAGATAATAAAGATCAACGTTTACCAATAGATTATGAAGAAGTTGCTGTTACTCGTCGCGTGTATCGGTCTGGTGAAAGTGAATATTTAATAAATAAGCAACCATGTAGGTTAAAAGACATTGTCGATTTATTTATGGACTCTGGGTTAGGTAAGGAAGCTTTTTCAATTATTAGTCAGGGTAAAGTAGAAGAGATCTTAAGCTCAAAATCAGAAGAACGTCGGTCAATTTTTGAAGAAGCCGCTGGAGTATTAAAATATAAGCAACGTAAGAATAAGGCTGTTAAAAAGTTAACTGAAACCGAGGATAACTTAAGTCGTGTTGAAGATATCATTCATGAAATTGAGGGCCAATTGGAACCGTTAAAGGAACAAGCGGCAGTGGCTAAAGAATATTTAGAGAAGAAAGAAGAGCTTGAACAACATGAAGTATCTTTAATCGTTACAGAAATTGAAAACATTCATACCGAATGGGGTCAGTTGCTTAAGGAAATTGATTCTTTAAAAGAACAATTAATGGAAGAGAAAACGACTATACAGGCTGATGAATCTAAGGTTGAAGAATATGGACAACATATTCAAGGATTAGATCAAAAAATCGAAGGCCTTCAAGATCAAAAACTAACATTAACTCAGCAAATTGAACAGCTAGACGGGCAAAAAAATCTACTAGTAGAACGTCTAAAACATTATGATGAAAGTAAAGAGAAACTTAATCATGATATTAAAGAAAGTCAAGATCAAATAGAACAATTTGAACTTGATTATGAAGATCAAGAAATGAAGTTAAAATCATTAGAATCTCAAAGGGATGAAACAAAGAAAACAATTAGTAATATTAATAAAGATATTGCTAACTCAGGTGAAGATATTGAAGAGCAAATTGAATCAATGAAAGCTGAATATATTGAGATTCTTAATGAACAAGCAGCAAACAGGAACGAAAAAGCATCAATTGAAAAACAAATTGAACAAACAAAAGCTCGTAAACAACGCTTAGATGAGAGATTTGAAAAACTAATTGAAGAGCGAGAGTCTTTGGAAGAAGACCAATCAGCACAAGCGAAAGAGAAAGTCGCTTTAGAAGAAAAACTTAATTCAATTAATAATCAATTAAGTGAGTTACAAGAGACAAACCAAAGCTTATCTGAAGAGATTCGCCAAGATGAAGAAAAGCTTTATAAAGGATATCGAATCATTGAACAGCTACGTTCTAAAAAAGACATGCTTGAAGACATGAAAGAGTCTTATAGTGGTTTTTTTCATGGTGTTAAAGCAGTGTTGCAAGCAAAAGAAAAAGGCAATTTAGATGGAATACATGGAGCAGTCGCTCAATTAATGGATATACCAAATGACTATGTGACAGCTATGGAAACGGCATTAGGTGGACAAGCTCAACATATTGTCGTTGGTAAAGATCATGAGGCGAGACAAGCGATTCAATGGTTAAAGAAAACAAATAGTGGGCGTGCGACATTTTTACCAATGTCTACGATTAGACCTCGCCAAGTTGATTCAAGACATATTCAACAAATTGAAAACCATGGTGGCTTTATAGGTGTAGGAAGCGAATTAGTGAAATATGATGCTTCTTATGACGGGATTGTAAAAAATTTATTAGGGAACGTATTAATCTCAAAATCGCTTAAAGATGCGAACGAATTAGCTAGTTCAACGAATCATCGTTATCGGATTGTGACGTTAGAAGGTGATATTGTTAATCCAGGTGGTTCAATGAGTGGTGGTGCTAAAAAACGCTCAAACCAAACGTCATTATTTACTAGAGACCGCGAGTTAGAGGAAGTTCAAACTAAGCTGAATGATTTTGAAACAAAGAGTTTAGATTTTGAACGAAAACTAAGCGAGAAAAAAGACCGTCATAAGAACATTCAAGAAGATTTACAGCAGCAACAGGTCAAAAAAGATGAATTATATGACAAATATCAAATGGTAAAGGAAAATTATCAAGCATTACAGGCAAGACTGTCTAATATTAATGACCAACTTTCCGTTTATGATCAAGAGAACCATCAGCATGAAGAAGAAATGAATTCTTTAACACAACAGTTATCAAGTATTACAGAACATTTAGAAACTCAAGAAACTCAGTCTGACAAGCTTCGAAAAAAGATTGACAATTTATCTTCGAATCAATCAGACTTTAAGGCCAATATTGAAAAGCATAAAGAACGATTAAACCATATGCAAATTAGGCTAGCGGAACAAGAAAGTGAAGTCAGAAATCAGAAAGAGCGTTTAAATCAGATTCAAGAAAGCTTAAACGAGGCTCGCCAAACTAAACAACAATATCAAGATGAATTAAATCGATTAGAGGAATCACATCAAAATGCGCAAACGGTTGATAGTTTATCTGACAACATTAAAGAAGCTCAAACTCAATTAATCGAGATTAATGATCAACTAGGTCAATCTCGTGAAGAGCGTCAGAGAGTAACTCAAACAAGAGAAGATCTTGAAAGAGAATTAAAAGAACGTAACAGACAATATCAACAACGAAACAGTCATATGCAACAACTTGAGGTCAAAGCGAACAGACTTGATGTTGACTTAGAAAATCGTTTGAATCATTTACGTGAAGAGTATATGCTTACATTTGAAAAAGCTAAAAAAGACTTCGGTCTAACTGAAGAAATTGATGAGACGAGAGAGAAAGTTAAACTAATTAAACGCTCAATTGATGAACTTGGTACGGTAAACCTAGGTTCTATTGAAGAGTATGAGCGAATTCAAGAACGTTACGAATTTCTAACGGAACAACAACAAGACTTACTGGATGCAAAAGATACGTTACACTCAATTATTCAAGAAATGGATGAAGAAATGGTACGTCGCTTCAGTGAGACGTTTAGTCAAATCCAAGAACAATTCGCAATTGTATTTAAAGAATTATTCGGTGGAGGACGTGCAGAATTAAAATTAACGAACCCAGATGATCTACTCGAAACAGGAGTCGATATTATCGCACAGCCACCAGGCAAGAAGCTTCAAAACCTTGGTCTTTTATCAGGTGGAGAAAGAGCTCTTACAGCTATTGCCTTGTTATTTGCGATTTTAAGAGTTCGCCCAGTACCATTCTGTGTGCTGGATGAAGTTGAAGCAGCGCTTGATGAAGCCAATGTTATGCGCTTCGGTAAGTATTTGAAGGAATTCTCACAGCATACACAATTCATTGTGATCACCCACCGTAAAGGTACGATGGAAAACGCTGATGTGCTATATGGAATTACAATGCAAGAATCAGGTGTATCTAAACTTGTATCTGTTAAGCTAGAAGAAACAGAAGAGATGGTACTAAACTAATTGCGAAAGGAAGACGTATATGGGATTCTTTAAAAAGCTTAAAGATAAAATTAACAATCAAACTGAACAAGTTACAGATAAATTTAAAGATGGAATGTCTAAAACGAGAGATTCATTTACGTCAAAAGTGAATGATCTAGTTGCCCGATATCGCAAAGTTGATGAAGAGTTTTTCGAAGAACTAGAAGAAATCTTAATCTCTGCAGATGTTGGCGTCTCAACTGTTATGGAGCTAATAGAAGAATTAGAAATGGAAGTAAAGCGTCGTAACATTCAAGATACTGAAGAGGTCAAAGAAGTCATATCTGAAAAATTAGTAGAGATTTATTATGGAGACGATGATTCTTCAATTGAGGAATTACACTTAAATGAGAATGGACTTTCGGTTATTTTGACAGTAGGTGTGAATGGTGTTGGTAAAACGACGACAATTGGTAAATTGGCCCACCAATTAAAGCAAGAAGGTAAATCCGTCCTACTAGCAGCTGGTGATACGTTTAGAGCTGGTGCCATTGATCAGCTTGAAGTATGGGGGGAGCGTACAGGTGTTGATGTCATTAAACACTCGGAAGGAAGTGACCCTGCTGCTGTTATTTATGATGGCATACAAGCAGCTAAATCACGTGGTGCAGATGTCTTAATCTGTGACACTGCAGGTCGTTTACAAAATAAAGTTAATCTAATGAACGAATTGGCGAAAGTGAAAAAAGTGATTTCTCGAGAAATTGAAGGTGCTCCACACGAGACACTTCTAGTCTTAGATGCGACAACTGGACAGAATGCCTTAAGCCAAGCCAAAACGTTTAAAGAAGCAACGGATGTATCTGGAATTGTTTTAACTAAGTTGGATGGGACAGCACGAGGTGGAATCGTGTTAGCAATTCGAAATGAGTTAGATATTCCCGTTAAATTTGTTGGATTAGGAGAACAAATGGAAGACTTACAACCATTTGATGCACATCAATTTGTATACGGATTATTTGGAGACTTAATTACTGAGGAATCCGATGAATAGAGGAGGCTGCTTGTGTTAGAGAAAACGACACGGATTAATTATTTATTTGATTTCTATCAAGAATTACTAACACCCAAACAGAAGAATTATATGGAATTATATTATTTGGAAGATTATTCTCTTGGGGAAATTTCAGAGACTTATGATGTTAGTAGACAAGCAGTTTATGATAATATAAAACGTACAGAGGCTATGCTTGAAGAATATGAAGATAAATTAGGTTTATATAAACGTTTTGAGCAACAAAACCGTTTATTAGAAGATATGAAAGAAGCACTCTCTAATAAAGACTATAATCAGTTAAAATCTTTAGTAACAGAGATGGAAAACCTAGATTAGGAGGACGGTCAAATGGCATTTGAAGGATTAGCCGACCGATTACAAGGTACGATTAAGAAAATTACCGGTAAAGGTAAAGTAACCGAACAAGATGTCAAAGAAATGACGCGTGAAGTTCGATTAGCACTACTTGAAGCCGATGTTAACTTTAAGGTCGTTAAAGATCTGATTAAGCGAATTAAAGAACGCGCAATTGGACAGGACGTATTAGAAGGATTAAACCCTGGACAACAAGTTATTAAAGTCGTCAAAGAAGAGTTGACTGAGTTAATGGGTGGCGAGCAAAGCAAAATTGCTGTTGCTAGCAAGCCACCAACTGTTATTATGATGGTTGGTTTACAAGGTGCCGGTAAAACAACGACAACTGGAAAATTAGCGAACCATTTACGCAAAAAGTATAACCGTAACCCGATGTTAGTAGCGGCCGACGTGTACCGTCCAGCTGCCATTAACCAATTAGAAACATTAGGTAAGCAATTGGATATGCCTGTTTTCTCAAAAGGAACAGACGCAAACCCAGTGGATATTGCCAAAGAAGCACTTGCTGAAGCAAAAGAACAACATAAAGACTATGTTTTAATCGATACAGCAGGTCGTCTACACATTGATGAAGGATTGATGGATGAACTTCATAATATTAAAGAGGCCGTGAATCCGGATGAAGTTTTCCTAGTTGTTGATTCCATGACAGGTCAAGATGCTGTTAATGTTGCGGAAAGTTTTGATGAAAAATTAGACATTTCTGGAGTTGTTTTAACAAAGCTTGACGGTGATACTCGTGGTGGTGCAGCACTATCAATTAGAGCTGTGACAGGTAAACCAATTAAGTTTGCTGGTATGGGTGAAAAATTAGATCAGTTAGAAGCTTTCCACCCTGATCGCATGGCATCAAGAATTCTTGGAATGGGTGATGTCTTAAGCTTAATCGAAAAGGCTGAAACTGAAGTCGACGAAAAGAAAGCTAAAGAAATGGAACAGAAAATGAAGGATATGTCCTTCACGTTTGAGGACTTCCTTGAACAAATGGCGCAAGTACGTAACATGGGGCCATTAGATGAACTCATCAATATGATGCCTGGAGCTAATAAAATGAAAGGCATGAAAAACATGCAACTTGATGAGAAACAGATCGATCATGTTGAAGCCATTATCCAGTCTATGACTAAAGAAGAACGTACGAACCCAAGTGTGATCAATGCAAGCAGGAAAAAGCGTATAGCAAAAGGTTCTGGTACGTCAGTTTCTCAAGTGAACCGTCTATTAAAACAATTTGATGAAATGAAGAAAATGATGAAGCAAATGATGGGCGGCAAGAAGGGTAAGAAAAAAGGTGGAATGAATTTTCCTTTTATGTAATGGAAAAATACTTTACACACTTTTAGACATCTGATACAATTTATTCTTGTGAGAAGGAAATTTGATGGAGGTGTAAATAATGGCAGTAAAAATCCGTATGAAAAGAATGGGTTCTAAAAGAAAACCATACTATCGTTTAGTAGTTGCTGATTCACGTTCTCCACGTGATGGTCGCATTATTGAACAGATTGGCACATATAATCCTTTAAGTGAAACTCCAGAAGTTTCAATTGATGAAGATAAAGCGTTAGATTGGTTATCTAAAGGCGCTAAGCCAAGCGACACAGTTCGTAACCTATTCTCTAAAGAAGGCATCATGACGAAGTTTCACGAATCAAAAGCTAAATAGTAAAGGTTAGTGATATCATGAAAGCCTTAATTGAAACGATTGTACAACCACTTGTCGATTATCCTGAAGAAGTTCAGGTGACTGTTGAAGAAACGGATGAAAAGATCCGTTATCATTTAACGGTTAACGAAAATGATGTAGGCAAAGTGATTGGTAAGAACGGTCGAATTGCAAAAGCAATCCGAACAGTCGTTCATGCCGCTGGATCAGATATTAATAAAAAAATATTTGTTGATATTATGTAATGGGAGAGGTCTAACCTTTCCCATTTTTACAATCATATATTTTGCAGTTGAAATACACGTTGACTGATTAAGAGACAAATTGTATTTCAACTGCATAATGTTGTGAACAGCTCTGTCCTACAGCAATGCATTTATAGATTAGAAGGTGATTTAATGTGAAGATTTTAAGAAAAACAACTGTTAAACAAGTCATCACTGATCAAAGTCGAGAATTAATTAAAGAGAAATTTAATCAAAAAATAGGACAGGCTAAAAAAGAGTTAGAACAACTTCAATTTGAGAAGAAAAAACTAACCTATCAAAAGCAATTCAATTCATCAAAAGTTGAGGAACGATTTTCAGTTGAAGAGAATAAACGAAAACAATCAATTCAGTGGCTAGAACAACAAATTGATCAACTCGATCGCATACCAAATGGAAGTGAGCTAATCGAGGGAGAAGTTGATGAATTGGTAGAGGTTAAAGTTGGAGACCAATGGGATGCCGTTACTGGAAATAGAACGATTACCATCAAAGACGGACAAATTATAGATATTAATTAGGGTGAACATATATGGAACGTTATTTCAATGTAGGTAAGATTGTGAATACACACGGAGTTAAAGGTGAAGTCAGAGTAATTGCCGTGACAGATTTTGAGGAACGCTTCTCTCCGGGCAATCCATTATTTTTCTTTAAAGAGAATGAGGACCAGCCTGAAGAGTTAACTATTAAAACACATCGAAAACATAAACAATTTGACCTTCTATCGTTCGAATCCATGGATAATATTAATGATGTTGAGCGATTAAAAGGTGGAAACTTAAAAATACCTGAGTCAAGCATGCATGATTTAGAAGAAAATGAGTTTTATTTTCATGAAATCATTGGCTGTGAAGTATATAATGTCGATGGAGAATTGATTGGTAAAGTTAAAGAAATTCTACAGCCTGGTGCCAATGATGTTTGGGTCGTTCAAAGGCATGGCAAAAAGGATGCCCTAATCCCTTATATAGAATCAGTTGTTAAAAGTGTAGATGTTCAAAACGGAAGGGTCATTATTGAGGAGATGGAAGGGTTATTAGAATGAAGGTTGATATATTAACTCTATTCCCTGACATGTTTAGAGGTGTTTTTGAAGCCTCTATTTTAAAGAGAGCTCAAGAGGTTAATGCGTTTAATTACAGACTCATTGATTTTAGGGAATACACGGATGACAAACACAATAAAGTGGATGATTATCCGTATGGTGGCGGTGCTGGGATGGTCTTGAAACCACAGCCAATATTTGATGCTGTTGAAGATTTAGTTAAAGCCGAGAAGAAGAAGCCAAGAGTGATTTTACTTTGCCCGCAAGGTGAACGATTCACTCAAAAGAAAGCAGAGGAATTGGCTAAGGAAGATCACCTTATTTTTATTTGTGGTCATTACGAAGGCTATGACGAACGTATTCGTCAACATTTAGTAACAGACGAAATTTCCATTGGAGATTATGTTCTGACAGGTGGAGAACTCGGCGCCATGGTCATTACAGACAGCGTTATTCGTTTACAACCAGAAGTATTAGGTAATGATGAGTCGGCTGTTAAAGATTCATTTTCAATGCAATTACTCGAACATCCTCATTATACAAGACCTAATGATTTTAGAGGGATGAAGGTTCCAGATGTATTAACATCAGGTCATCATGGAAAAATAGAAGAATGGCGTACTTATGAATCATTAAAACGAACTTACCATAGAAGGCCAGATTTATTAGAAAGTGCCCAATTAAGTGAAACGGAACATAAAATGCTAGAGAAAATTAAGGCAGAAGATGTTGCAACAGATAGTTGATTATGATATATTAATCTAGTGCTTATGTGTTGATTATAAGCTGAAAACGATGTTCCGCTGCGGATTAAGCAAGAGCATTAGTGAGAAGGAGTGAAAGAGAATGCAAGAACTTCTAAACAAAGTAGCTCAAGATCAGTTACGTACAGATCTTCCTGAATTCCGTGCTGGTGATACAGTTAAAGTTCACGTTAAAGTTGTTGAGGGTAACCGTGAACGTATTCAGGTATTCCAAGGTGTTGTTATTAAGCGTCGCGGCGGCGGCATTAGTGAAACATTCACTGTACGTAAGGTATCATACGGTGTAGGAGTTGAACGTACGTTCCCTGTACATTCTCCACGTCTTGATAAGATTGAAGTTACTCGTCGTGGTAAAGTACGTCGTGCGAAACTTTATTACTTACGTAACCTACGTGGTAAAGCTGCAAGAATTAAAGAAATTCGCTAATAAGCGAAAAGTAGCGTCATAACAACGTTTACAAGACACTAAAGGGTGGTTTCTCCTAGAGGAGGGACCGCTCTTTTTTACGTTTTCCCTCCTTAAAAATTGACGTCGTTATTTTTAAAAATAGTGCGACCTAATAGTGCGTCCTAATATTAAAGGAGGTTTTATAATGGGCAAGGCGAGAAAGAAGTTACTACCACGAGGTAGAAGTATTAAACTAGGCGAAGACTTACAAAAGGAAGTCCGCCGAGTAACCAAAACAAAGAAAGCGTGGTCGTTTGACGAGACGGTCAAGGACTTCATGCGTGAGTGTGAAATGAAAGAGTATTCACACCATACGTTAAAGTTCTACGAGCGTGAAATCGGTCTAGTACGGCAACATTTAATAGAAGTGGGCGCCGATCTTAACGACCTAGAATTAGTCACAAAAGATAATGTTTATGAGGTCATAACCTTAATGAAGAGGCGTAGTTTAAAGAAAATGACAATTCATGCACGTATGAGAGCGTTAAGAGCCGTCTTTAATTTCGCCGTACGTAAAAATCTTTTAGCTAAGTCACCTATGGAGGACATCGGACTTCCACGTATCAAACACCAAGTCGGCGCCACCTTGACGAAAAGTCAGTTAAAACGTCTTCTCGACGCACCTGATCTTTCAACGTTCATAGGCTTACGTGATTATGTCCTCATGCTTACTTTCGCTCACACAGGCGCTAGGGTTAATGAGGTTGCTGACTTGACGATTCAAGCCGTTAATTTTGAAGAGAATGCAATCACGTTCACAAGGACGAAAAACGGCAACGTGAGACGAATACCAATGACTAAACAACTTAGCAAAGCCATGCAGACGTGGTTTAAGGTCCGTGGTTTAGACTTAGAAACGGAGGCACTATTCATTACGCAACTTGACAAGCGTATGGACGCAAGGCAAATGCAAAAGAGACTAAAACAATACGCGAGGCAAACGCGAGTAGAGGAAGAGGTTTCCGTGAGTCCTCACGCTTTTAGACGAACTTTTGCGAAATTGAAGATACAAAGCGGTGTAGACGTATTTACTGTTCAAGCGTTAATGGGGCATTCTTCCCTAGACCAACTACGACAATATGTCATGTTATATAGCGAAGATTTACGTAAGGGTGTAGAGTTCGGTATCGATTGGGATTAATTTATATATTTTAGAGCATTGAATTAAATAATAATTCGATGCTCTCTTTATTGTACTTGCTACTATAATGGAATTGTTATTTTATAGTCCTTTTATACTTTGAACCTGACTCAATTATTTGATATTTATGTACAAACATCACTTTCAAACCAAGTTTATTTTGTAATTGATTTCTTATAACTTCGGCTCGCATTGGGAATTTTTCAGCAACAATACAGGCATATTTGATTTTGTTAGAATCGTTTATTTTGGATATTTTACTAATTATTTTTTTAATTTCTTTTTCGCCGATCATCCCTAATTTAACTTGTATATAAAGGATTTCACTTTCATTTTCACCAATTAAATCTACCTTGTTAACTTTATCGTAAGTTGCAGTAGCTTCTCTCATGGTATAACCTAATTTCCTAAAGTATTCCATCGTAGCTACTTCAGATAATTGACCTTTTGCAACTTGAAACGTATTTAAAATCTTAGAAAGGTCTTCTTGTTTGGCGCTCACATTATATGGGTGAGGTGAGTTTACGTAACTTGAAACATAATTTCCTTTGTATATCTCTATTACAAAGAAATCTTCTTCATAAGAAATAATTTTGTCAATAATCTCATTAATTAAATCATCGATCTCAAATTCCTCAAGCAAAGAAGTGATGAACAAGCTACAAACTTCATGAGAAGTATTCTTCATAAAGTGCACATTTAATTGACCAATTTCCTCATTCCAATATTCCACGATGTACTGCTCGCTTGAGGGGGTTCTAATTACTCTGTTAAAAGAAAAATCACTCAATTTTTAATCCTCCTATTACTAGCTAGTTTTTGAATCTTCAGTTCTTTCTTTAGTTAATATTACCATAAATAGAATTTAAATATAGTTTGAAATGAAGATATAAACTTCTCAAATTTTAACTTCTGATTGCTCTAACGTCTCAATCCTTTCCTAGAACTCTTTGTCGGTCCGATGTAGGTTGTCAGCAGGGTTGTTGTACGCTAAATGAGGTAGGTTATGTATGCGATAATATTTGTCTACCATCTTACGTTTATTTCGTTCTAGTTTCTTCCGTTAGAGATTCATAGTCTTCAAATAATTAAGAATAAAATAATTTTAATTTTGTGATTTATTAATCTATAATGTTAAAAAAAGAAATATTTTTGGGGGCGATGTGTGTGGAGGATAACAATTATTTCAAAACACCTACTGAGATTGAAGAAGAAACAGGAAGGTCATTTAAGAGCATCTGTGAGGAATTATTAAATGAGGGACTTTCACCAACAGAAGTAGCTAGACAATTAAAGGTTAGGAATTCATCTTATATTACAAGGGTGGTTAGAGTACAGAAAAATACTATAAAAGAAGGCGATTATGATGAGTACACAGAAGTCCTTAAAAAACATAATGTAGCTTCAAGGTTTCCTGAACTTGAAAAAGCATTTATAAAGTATTTTGATATTACTTATGAGGATTATCTAAGAAATAAATATATTGAAGAAAAATTATCCCATTTTGAAATAGCGACTTTACTTGGGTGTAGTCAAAAATCAATAGAAAGACATTTAAAACATTACAATATTCGCAAGACAAAAAGTCAAGCTAGACGAGATGCAATAGATAAAGGGTTAATTAACTATGAAAAAATACATCAAAAATCAAGAATAACAAGAAGAAAATCTAATTCGCAATCACATGGTCAAGACCATTATACAGATATGTTTAAATCTTTTATAGAAGCACGTTTAACTTCAAATGATGATGTAGAAGTTGTGGTAGGATCTAACGAGTGGAGCATCTTAAAAAAATATGAAGTCGACATCCCCATAGTGTTCATTTTAGATAATCACTGTATTAAGTTTGCTATCGAAGTTAATGGAGCTTTTTGGCATGTAGACAGAACTAAATCAGATAAAGAAAAAGAAGATACTCTTAGCGAAAATAATTGGCATCTCTTTGTAATAGATTACTCAGACCATGTCGGCCCCGTTTATGAAGAAATGGAAATTATTGTTGAGTTAATGTTTGATGAAGTTAATCGAGTATGGGAATTATCGAATAAACAGATTAAATACTAAGAGGTTTCGTAATGAGGTGAAATTATTATTTCATACTTACAACTTAAACGGTATAAGTGTAAATACTACCCTTAACTTAGGAATTTTTGTATAAAACTTTTAGAACCCCGACAGCGACCGCAAGCTCGACCTCCCTCGCCCCCTATTAACCGTCACATATTCGATGTACAACCAAGTAAGCCAACGCCACTAACATCGTCCGCGTCGCCAACGGCTTTATCAGTCAGCAACGTCAGGGTCGGCAACGCTAACGGTGGTAGTGTCGCCCACACACGTCAACGCCGTCTACAGTCGCCCACAGTCGTCGCCTTGTCAACGTCAACGCCCTAGAGGTACCTTGTCCCTTCCTACTTGTTACGTGTGCATGACGGCTGACACAGACGTATGTAAGGACGTTAAGGACGTTAGTTAACTGTCGACCTATATGTCTTGCCGTTTATTAGACGTTACTGTGTGGCGTTGTGTGGCTTTGTGTGTCGGCAACGAAGACACTAATCGGCAGGGTTAGGCGTTGGTGCTTGCCTTGACACATACGACACCAAGCGGATTGGCGCGTCTAAAAGTGTTAACTTATAAACGCCTTTAAGATCGGCTTAAAAACGTCTTAAATTTCTCCTGTACAACGTTTAAAAGTTAGTCTATAATTAAACGTGCAAAAGTTAATAGACTTATAGACATTACGTTCGGAGGTATTCACTTATGAAAATCGGATATGCAAGAGTCTCAACGGTAGGGCAAGACTTGGAGACGCAACGTGAGTTATTAAAAGCGGAAGGCTGCGAAAAGGTATACGAGGAAATGGTAACGGGAACTAGCACGGCACCTCGTACAGAACTAGCAAAGCTACTCGACAGCGTACGCGAAGGCGAAACCGTTTATATAACGAAAATAGATCGGCTTGCACGGTCGATAACCGACTTGAATAAGATTGTGTCCGAGTTGAACGAAAAGGGCGTTTCCGTGACGTTTCTCAACGAGGATATGACGTTTAAGGCTGGCGAAAAGGTAAACGGTTTTAATACGTTGCTATTTAATATCCTCGGGTCATTCGCACAGTTTGAACGTGATTTAATCGTAGAACGGACAACGGAAGGGCGCGAAAAGGCGAAAGCAAACGGCAAGCACATGGGCAGACCTGCGAGTAGCTCCGACAAGGACATACGCAAGGCAATCGAATTGTATCGGAATAAGGACGAAAACGGTTTGAGTGTGGCGGACATTTGTCGACTCACAGGCGTTAAAAGGGCAACATTATATGCGAAGTTAAAGGCGGAGTAATGGTCCGTCTTTTTTTGTGCGCTAAATTGGACGCTGGCATAAACGCTCCTTGTGTTTTCGGTCGGCTCGTCTCGTGAACGGCTCGGGTGACGATTTCCACGCCACGCACACCTCCTACATATAGTACCTACACGTTTCAATGCCCCTGTATACAGCGTTATGTGAACGTAGGTGTAATTAGACCTGTTAAGTTAATTGCCTTTACAGTTGTTTTTGCGTAGATTGAATATTGCCATTGAAATGAACCACCTCTGCCATAGATTTGAGCCACTGCTGACACGTTTTTGAGCCACCTTTGCCATTATAGATCCAGGACTTTTGATCCCTATTAAAACTTCTGAAAACGGTCTTTACAAGGAGAGGTGGTAATGGTAGGCTTACCCGCCAGGCAAGCTCCTAGCTGCCGTTTCTTGCCTACAATCATTACCACAGAGGCTCCTTGTCAAGACCCCGATTAGGATAGCAATCAATATAATCAGTAGAATTTACCCATGGCTCATAAACATGGCAAGGTTGGATCTACTTTAAGGCAATAATCATAGATTTCCTCTTATTTACAACCTTCCATGATCCAAGTGAATTATTACACAAATTGATAAAATTTAATTTTTTGTCGTGAAAATGTCTCATTTTAGCTTGAAAAATTGGTATTACGAAGTAGGGGGTCATTAACACACAAAAAAACAAAACAGATGTTACAGAAATCAACTACAAATTGTTATTAGTAAGTAAGAGGGAAAAACAAATCGACCACAGGGGGATTATTACATGACACAACTTCGAGGCACAGAGCAAGTATTCGACAAAACGGAAAAGAGTAAGGAGGATTTTTTCGTCAAAATGCCGTACGACCTAATGCACTATGTCCACTTACCAGGCTATAAACCGCAATTTAACTACCCTTATACGATTCTAGTGGACTTTTATAACGCCGATTATGGTTACGCATTCCCAACGGAACACCAAATCGCTAGAAAATACGGCGTAAAATCGGTCAAAACGGTACGAAAGCACTTGCGATTTTTAGAGGACGTCGGTCTTATTAAGATCGCAAAGCCTAACGGAAATAAAATTTATGTGCCGTACAAACCGTTATCACAGGAGGAATTATTCCGTCAATGTCCACAGGCAGCCGAACGTTACCGAGAATTCATCGCAGAAGAGGACGCGGAAAAAAGGCGGGGTGGAAGGGTGTAACGGTAATTCTAATACCGTACTAACGGTAAAACAGGTTCTATTGATAGTAACGTTTTTACCGTATAACAAGATTTATTTTAACAAGATTTATTAACAAAATTTAAAAAGACTCCAAGGTAAACTTATTCGCTAACGCTCATTGTTTACACGAAAATCCTTACTACGTAAGTCTTTTCGAGAATAGTAGTGGACGTTAATTAATTATACAAGTATTTCCGTACGGAAGTTTATATAAAAGAACAAGTTTACTAATACACAGCAAAGGGGCGATCTTAATGGGGAAGAACACAAGTTACGTTAAAGAAGTACAAGCCGTTATAAATGAAGGCTTACCTGAAGAAGTCGCTATAGAATTATTCCAAGCCTTAACGGAACAATTCGAGGGCGTAGACGGTCACGCTGAAACCGAGCAATTTAAACAGAATCTATTACACTATCGTAAGTATGATTTAGTAGGATTTCGCCGAAATATAGACAAGGTCTGTCAGGATAATCCGTTACCTATCAAATTAAACTGGCGTAAAGTAAAGTATCAACCAAAACGCATCAAACGTTGTGAGATATGCGGATACTATTTCTATGACGTCAGTCGAAATGGACGGAAACTCACGTGCGACAGATACGGCGAATACTTTAGGTTTGATTTTACGAATCGAACATATCGTTACTACTATAAAAACGGCGTCAGGTTATCCGATTGCGCTGCCGAATATGAACGCAGAAGGAGAACGGGATCTGTACTTTACCCAAACAGTAACCGTAAACCTTACGAGGTTTTAATAGACTTTCAGCCGTCAGAGAATAACAAACAAGGACACGCTTTATTAAACGAGGTCGAAATGACCGCCTGGAAAAATAGATTAAATTAAAAAAATTAAACACATAAGCCAAAATCTATATAAACAAAGTAACAGTCCGTCTATTAAGTGAGAGGTCAAACATTGACCTGCTCTTTTTTATTTGCACCACTAATTAATAAAGTTTTATAAAGACCTGCGGTGGTATGTCAACAAAGAAATAATTAAATATTTGATTATCAAGGTTCAGATTTCTTAAAAAAGGCATTACGAAACTAGACCAGTAAATATTTGGTAATTACTGGAATTATTTAAA
>NZ_JBQQCO010000011.1:0-93053 GCF_052246295.1 Piscibacillus sp. B03
TAATCAAACCAAAGTGATTAAGCGTAATGCCTTTGGCTTTAAACGGTTTGATCGTTTTAGATTAAAGGTGTTATTGCATCATCAATATAAGAATTTAAAGGTTCGTATCAATTAAATTAGGAGTGAGACTATGCTCACCCCAACATTTGACTTAGAACCTTTTTTATCCTTCTTTTAACGCTAAGTAAGGTAGGTCTCCTTCATCTGTTTCAGCTACAATTACATCTCCACTTACGTTCTCCGCTTCATATAATGGAGTCCCAACTAATAAATGAGTGGCGGTTAAATCCCGAAACCCCTCTGGATCTTTAACTTGTTTTTCAACAATTCCTAGATCATCACCTTTTTCATAGTCTGAGTCTACCACCCACTCAATGTCACTCGCATTTTTGTACACAATCCCATTTACATACAAAATATCCGCTTCAGGGTTTTCTTGTAATATAGACGACGGAGTTGGATTTGGCTTGACCTGCTCTTCTCCCTCTCCACTTGTACAACCAGTGGATAATAATAATAGAAATAAAACCAGTATCCTCATATGACCCCTCCACTACTTCAGTCGTACATCAATAAAAAAAGTTACAACTTATTCCAATATCCAGTGCCTTCACCTATAATGTTCTCTAAGGGGGATGAACACATGCGTGAAATAAGAAAAATTAAACCTGACCACATTCGTGATCTGGTCAAAATCGAACAACAAGCCTACACAGCCAGACAAGCTGAAAGTGTAGATGACATTGATAAAATAGTTGAGAAATACGAGAAGATGTTTAAAGAGGCAAAAGGCTTTCATTACTTCGGACTTTTTGAGAATCAACAACTTCTTGGCTCGATGAAACTTTACGATTTTAAAATGAATGTTTTTGGCCAATTCTTACCTCTTGGCGGCCTTGGAAACGTCGCTGTTGATTTATTACATAAGAAAGAAAAAATAGCCAAAGACCTTGTAACCTACTACTTAGATCATTACGTTAATCAAGGATATGCCTTAACCGCTCTATACCCATTCCGTCCTGACTTTTATTACCGAATGGGCTTTGGTTATGGTAAAAAGAAGGACTTATACAAAGTCGTCCCTGAAGCTTTTCCTAACTTTAAGAATAAAAATGACTTAACCTACTTAGGTAAGGAAGACTCACAAGCTGTCGTTGATTGCTATAACACATTTGCTTCAAATCATCATGGCCTATTTTATTCTGACGGACCACATTTTGATGCGTACTTAGAGTCTTTTAAATCAAAAGTCATAGGTATTAAGAAAAAAGGTAAACTGACTGGATTTGCTGTCTTTACCTTTCAAAATAGGTCTGATGATCACTTTTTATCAAACGATATACAAATTCATCAACTGGTCTACAACGACACGGATGCGTTAAAACAGCTGATGACCTTTTTCCATACGCAGAAGGACCAAGTTAATCGCATTAACATAGCCACTCAAGACTCTAGCTTCAACCATTTACTGAGTGACGCACGTAATGATTCAAACAACTTAATACCACCTATTTTCCATGAGACCAACCAATCTGGGACAGGCATTATGTATCGGATTATTAATGTTAAAAAGTTTTTCCAACAGCTTGGTAAGCATAATTTTAATGGTGTAACGACATCAATTACGTTTAATGTTCGTGATAGCTTTTACCCTAAAAATGAAGGACCTGTTACGATTACTTTTAATAATGGTAATCCCATTGTCACTCAGGGTGCAAATGCTAAAATGACGATTGATCTCGATATTGCCGATTTAACTAGTCTTGTATTAGGGGTCATTGATTTTAGAAAACTTTACTTATATGGTCTTACAAAGATATCTGACGAAGCATACGTTGAGGAGGTAACGAATCTTTTCGCAACAGCAGAAGGTCCTATCTGTACTACAGGGTTCTAAACTTGCGACAGAACAAGTGGTTGTCTATACTAATAACAGCTCATACAAAAGGAGAGTCAATCATTGATTGAAGTTTACGTAGATGGGGCTGCACAAGGTAATCCAGGCTTAAGTGGCGCTGGTGTTTATATAAAAGCTAAAGGGAAACAATATGAATATTCATTCCCTCTAGGCTCACGCACAAGTCATGAAGCTGAATTTATAGCTGTTATTAAAGCATTAGATATCTGTCATAAGGAATTTCCAAACGAGATTCTCTCTTTTCGTACTGATTCACAAATTGTAGTTGATGCAATTGAATCAGGTTACACGAAAAACTCTTTATTTCAGCCACTTTTAACAGATATTATCGAAAAAGGTAATCAATTTCCTTTATACTTTTTTAAATGGATTGCAAGTAAACAAAATCACCATGCTGATCGCTTGGCTAAACAAGCGATTTATAAAAATGAAAAGAGCTGACCCACGAGAGTCAGCTCTTTTTCATTATCCCTTATAATCTTCTGGTTTTACTTCTTCTCCATTCTTACCATGGTAACGAAGTCCCCAGCCAGTGATTGCGGCAATTAACATAACAATGAGTAGTCCCCATCCTTGGAATACAAATGGGAATACTTGAGTTGGGCTAACGCCTGGTACATCGTAATTCTCAGTAACACCTTGAATAGTTGTGTAAGCTAATAGTACACCACCACTCCAAGGGAAGATATATCCAAGTGCTGAACTTACAGTATCTAGGAAGTTCGCACGACGATATGGGTGTAGGTTTGAATTCTTACCAATTTTACTTACGAAAGGTGCAGCTGCAATTTCTGCTGCCGTGTTAATCGTAATAAATGAGTTTAAGAATGCAACAATCGCAAAAATCGAAAGCTCAGCACGTCTTGTTACATCATTGATTAGCTTAACGAAGAAGTCCATAATTCTCTCCATCGTTCCGGCTAATTCTAATAAGTATGATGCGGATAATATGAACAAGATTAAGATTGCCATATTAAAGTAACCGCTTAAACCGCCCATTAAGGCACCTTCAACGACAGCACCATTGTCGCCTTCATAAATATGAATAACCTCGGAGAATGGTACACCTATTACAAAGAATAATGCGATTGACGCAATGATTCCCCAAGTTAAAGATGTTAATAGGTGGTGTCCTCTTAACGCCAAGAACAGCACCAGCGCGAACGGAATCAGGAAGACCAATCCGTCGGCGGTAACTTCATTTTCAAGTTGAGTTAATAAACTTGTGTTATCAACTCCTGATCCTCCACCGAAAATGACAAATAAAATTAATGCTGGAATCGCCGCAGCAATTGAGTATTTGAAACGTGAGCGAACCACGCCTGGAACGTCCGCTTCCTGTGTAGTTGCCGATACGATAGTTGTATCCGACACAGGTGCTAAGTTATCTCCAAATACCGCACCGGATAGAATAGCTGCAAGTAAGATGGTAGGGTCTGCACCTAGCACAACACCTGCAGGGTACATTAAAATACCGAAAGCAGCTACAGTACCATAACCTGTACCAACCGCACTTGAGAATAAAGATGCTAAGATAAAGGTTAACCCGACAAACAATCCACCTTCAAAGCCAGTTTGAAAACCGAACCAGATAAGACCATCAACTAGTCCACCTGCTTGTAGGAGCGTCGCAAACATACCTGCCCAGAACCATGCAATGATTGCCACAACACCAATTGGCTGTGCCATCCCATCAAATAATCCTTGAGCATAATCCCCCCACTTGGACTTTGTTAACAATAAACCGATAATTAAACCAATAACCATTCCAAGAATAAGAGCTTGTTCCGTCACTAAGCCTGTAACACTAAGAACTACAGCCCAAATTATGAAAAAGACTAATGGAATAGTCGCTACAAATGGACCACCACGAAACTCAAGTTTCTCGACTTTTTTCGAGGCAGTCGCTTCGTTTAATTCTTCATTGTTATTCCCCATAACATGTCCTCCTCTCTGAATTACTACATATTATACAAGATGTTCACAGAATATACAAAATTATTCTTAAATCATAAATAGTGACAAAACAACTAGTTAATCGACAGCTTTTTGGATCTAAATTTTGTTTGAAAAAATAACCACAACTCAAGGATTAACGATAGAAGGACAACTTTAGCCCAAATAGGTAGCAGCCAAATCTGAAACTGACTCAATACATCGGGTAACTGATATATCGGACTTAAATTTAGCGCTAAAGTAAAGGCAAAAAACATACCAAAGGTAAAGTTTCTAGACCACTGAGACACATGATAGTTCCATACGCCTTGTACAAATCCAAGTGTTTTAATTCGCTTATAAGCTCTTACTAACTCTACACTCTCAACAATAATTAATAATACTAATACTAAGAACCAAAACCAGATTATAAAGTTTGTTGAGAATAACTGACTAGTAACAATTGCTAAACCTGTAATTGATAACGCACCATGTATGATACAATTCGTGTTCTTCCAGTCATGTATGAGTGTCCATTGTGATAAAATATAGCGTCTTATTAATAAATATAGACCTAATAAATAAAAAACCACACCTAGGATAATAAGGCTTTCAACAACTACTAATGGAATCCACCCAAACAAATTCTTTACTAATATAACAATGGATTGCGTTCCTACTGTTGATAGTAAAATCACCCCATGAACGGCTGGATTATCTTCTACTATTATTTTTTTAAAACTTTTAATCACCGTTACTAGAAAAATCGCCCAAAGAGCCACATTAATCATAGCCATCCCTTGTAAGAAAGGTAAGGTTTGTGGAAAATATTTTAATAGAACGTTACAAAGAACCGACACCCCTGCAATCCAAGTCCCAATTGTAAATGACTGAATTGGGTTGTTCAAGAAGGGCTCTAGGAATTCACGTTGAAAAAACTGTATTGTTAATCTCCAATAGATGAGAACCCAAGCGATTAGCAAGAAGATTGCTAGAACTTTACCCAAGTAAGCATCTATTATTGGAAAAGCTTGTATTCCTCCATATAAAAAGATCCCATTCGCCATAATAATAGCTCCAGATGCGGGATCAATTCGTTTCGCAAACATGACTATACACCTCACTAACTTAACTATTTTAGCAAGGTATTGAAGATCATAGCAAATTAATTACATTTAAATGATGTTCTGCTGAAGTAAGCGCTTATTATAATAATATGTCAATTTACTTCGAGGGAATGCACGTGAAACGGGTTCAAGTGTCGCTCAAACGAGGGAAATGATTGTAACATGAATATACAATAGAAGAGCTTTATTTTCCTAATAGAAAAATAAAGCTCGCCCACTACGTTTTCTTATGTTTCCTTTTCAACTCTAAAGTTACTTTCTAGTACTGGCCAGTTTTGTGCAAACGGAATGTTTAAGACCCAATAACTCACACCTCTAAGATCATAATCTTTAACGGTTTCGTACTTGGCTTGCGCACTCCGAGCGTCTTCAAACCATACCTCGTGTCTCTGTCCTGTTTCATCGGTATACTCAAAATAGGGTGATTTATGTTGCGGATGAAACTGAATATCCGACCCGTATTGAGCAGCTAAGTTAAGTGCCTCATCTAGACTGACAGTTGTCGCATATGTCCCTTGCACCCAAGGGATATTCCAGTCTCGTCCGTACAACGGTACTCCCATCATAATTTTCTCTGGTGGAATAACCGTAACCGCATAATCTAACACTTCACGAACTTCATCAATCGGTGCAATTGCCCAAGGCTCACCACCAGCCCAGCCCCATTCATATGTCATGAGGACTACAAAATCTAGTATCTCACCATGGGCTGCGTAATCATGAGCTTCATATAAAAGCCCAGTCTGTTCACCAGAATCTTTAGGTGCTAACGCCGAAGAAACTGAATAACCTAAAGGACGCAAACTCTCGACGACTCGCCTCAAAAAGTCGTTATACCCTTCTCGGTCTTCTGGATATACATACTCAAAGTCAAAATTAACACCCTGATATCCTTTCTCTTGCATCACAACAAGCATATTATCTATTAAAGTTTCTTGAAGTTCAGGATTTCTAAAAAGAGTCGAAGCTAAATCGGAGTCGAATGTTTGATTGGCGTAATTCGTCAACACCAACAATGGCAACGTATTTGTTTCATATGCCGCATTAATCACAGCTTGCTCGTTGAAACTTGTCAACGTTCCATCCTCACGATAACTATAAGTGAATGGTGATAAATAAGTTAAGTGTCTACCAACCTCTAAGACCTCTCTCCTACCTTCTTCTTGTGTTTGAGTAATATAAGCATTTACTTCAATCAAAGGAAGTGGAGGAACTGGTACTCTAATCCTTTGGCCAGGTGAAATTTGTGAAGGATTGGAGATATCATTAACCTCCACAATATCAGAAACAGTCGTACCGTATCTTTGTGCTATCATCCACAGCGTTTGACCGCTTTGAACTGTGTGGATTCGGTATGGCATTTGCAACATATCGCCAACATTAATCAAACTCGGATTCGCAATATTATTGAAGTCTGCGATTTCTTCCATTGGTATGCCATACTCTTGTGAAATTCGCCATAACGTATCACCGGGCTGGACAACATATTCAACAGTTGGATCTGGTACAACAAGAGATTGACCTACCACTAATACATTTTGATCAGCTAAATCATTTACATAAGAAATCTGATCAATTGTCGTGTTGTACCTCCTCGCAATTCGCCAGAGTGTATCTCCACTACTCACGACATGAATATTCATCGATATACCCTCCTCTAACTTACTTATATCTATCTTATTCATGCCGTGGTTGTCCTATGGGTAAAATATATCTCTAGTACTCCAGTTCAACTTCAACACCTTTTGGAACTTCTATTAAAAAGTATTGTTTCATACTATCTCTATCTATTAAATGATCACTTTCCATCATAGAATCTTCCTTCATTTGACGAACAGGTAGTTCATTGTAAATTGCTTTTATACTAACATGTTGAGTTGGTTCCACAATTGATAATCTCCCATCCATATTCTCTAGCCAAACCTCAGCAGGTGGGATGAGTTTAATAACTGGATGGTCAAAATCCATCATATATTGAGTAACTTTAATATCATTACGTTCTGAGTAGCTAACATCTATTTCATATTGAGTTAACTGGTCATGCACAATGACCTTATCTAAATCAAAGTCAAAGGTCCATTCTTTAATTACCTTGACAGCATTACTAGATAAATCTTTATTTTTATGAGCTTGATCGAACGCAGGCTTTACCTCTTTTTCATTTAATTCATAATCCTGATTGGCACCACTAATTTGAATCGTGATCAGGAATACAATTGTTAAGGTGAGTAGTAACCCTATATAAGACATTAAGATCGCATTTCGACGCTTAAAGAAAATATTATTGTGCGAAAAGGCACCTCTACTCACTATAGAAACGATTATCGCAATAATAATCGATATAATTACGATTGGAATGATTGATGAAATGATTCCCATTTTACTGCACCTCCAATCGTCGTGTTGCGACTGCAGCCAAACCAAAACATGCAATACTCGTTAGCAAAACTTTTAACACAAATAGGAATAAATTTGACTCTTCGCCAAAAAACGTGATAATTGGTGCTAAACGTTCGTTTTGTATCGTGATCATCGCTCCAATAAGCACAATCACTACTAATTTAATTAGTCTTCCTTGCCTTATGATGCTCCCAATCAAATAACCTACAGAACTGATTAACATTAAATAGAAGAAAGTAATGATTAAGTTTACAACCATAATCGATAGTGTGTATTCTCCAAAGATGACAAAACTATCTAACCCATAAATCCAAATATGAGATATTTTCACTGCGAAACTAGCTAATAAAATTGAAATCGCACCTATAAGATTCGCTACGACAATAAATAAGATATTAGCTATTTGCCTACTGAATAAACTTGTGACAAAGATTTGATCTGCCAGTCTGTTATCGTCCCGATCTAGAGTGACAGCTATAAAAAAAGCCCATAGACAAGTAAAGAAGAACACGAAATCTCCCGAAACAAATTGAATACTTAAATCTATGTGCCCCATACCACGACTTCCACTTCCAACTCCCATCAATGAGAAAACCATGGCAATGACTTGCACAGCAATAAGACCTTGAAAGACACTTTTGTAACTTAACCATTTATAAACGGTTTGATTTTTTACAACATCCCACAAACTAGGATGATTTAAAGACATCATCAATTCCCCCTTTTGTGTCGCTCGTTAAGTGCATCGATAAATCTGCTGCATCAACCTTAGATAATCGCACTCCTGCTTCCCCTAGTCTTAACTTTTGAGAATCGGTTACCGCATTATTAATAACCATATAGACTTGTTTTTGGCTCAACTCTTTTTTGAATATAATATCCTTTTGATCAACAATCGATTGAATGACATCTTGGTTGCCTGTTAAACCAACTGCATGTTCCTTAAAGTCTTCCATTGGTGCATGTAAAACACAAGACCCATTCTTGATTAAGACCACCTCTTCTAAGATCGTTTCCAGTTCGTTCAATAAATGACTGGATACGATCATCGTTCTAGGGTAAGCCATATAGTCTTTTAATAATGCACGGTAAAAGTCTTGCCTGACCGAATAGTCCATTCCGGTCGTAGGTTCATCAAATAACGTTAATGGACACCGACTAGCAAGACCTAAAATGGCATTGAAAGTCGAAGCTTTACCTTTCGATAACTGATCATGAAATATATGAAGGCTAATTCCAAAATAATCTAGTAACTTATCAGCAAACCGTTGATCCCAATTTGGATAAAACATTTTAGCAGCTTCTAAAATTTCGCTTAATCTCATTTCAAGTGAGAAGTTCATTTGGTCATCTACATAGATTGAGTTAGCTGAAACTATTAGATTATTGAATGGTTTTTCGCCAAACACTTTAATGTCACCACTTGTTGGAACAATTTCACCTGCTAGCGACTTTAGTAATGTTGTCTTCCCTGCACCATTTCTACCGATTAAACCAATAATTCGATTTTCTTCAAGTTTAATAGACAATGAATCCAAAGCTTTATGATTCTTATATTTCTTAGTAACATTTTCACAAGATACCACACTCAAGATTTCCCCCACCTTTCTCCTCTAACATTCTCAATCATCTGAATAAGTTCTTTTTCATCTACATTTAAATGCTCGGCTTCTTGCACGAGCTCACGAACCATTCGTAATAAATTTTCATTCTTTCTCCTTAATAAAATTTGCTCTTTCGCATGCTCTTCCACGAACATACCAAGACCCCTTTTCTTATAAAGCACGTCATAATTAGCTAGAATATTAATCCCTTTTGCTGCAGTCGCTGGATTAATATTAAATAAATCCGCTAACTGATATTGTGAATACATTTTCTCATTTGCTTTAATACTGCCGTTAAGTATTTCCGTCTCAAGCCACTCTGCTATTTGGACATAGATAGGCTTTGAACTATAATGGTTTAAAACCAAATTGAATTTCACCCCCCACGTAGAGTAGTGCGTTAGTGATGTAATGTACTATTTAAGTATATGCCAAAAAATAACTTTTACAACCCTCTTTCGCAAAATTTGTTCAAATATTTTTCAGAGAGACGTCACAAATCAAATGCTCCTTTATAAATCGTTATGTTAAAGTGAATAATAGACATGATCACAGTTAAGGAGCAAAATAATGAAAAACATAATAACATTATTATTAATTGGATTGATGATATTTTTAGTTGCTTGTGGCGATGAGGAGCAAGAGTCGAATAATGGTGAGGAATCTAACCACGAAGGTCACAGTGACACTCAAGAGGATGAAGATGAATCGTTAATTCCGGTGATTGTTGAAATATTGGTAGATGATGAAATTGAAACCGGCGAACAAACGCTTCAAGCGCGCGTGACTCATAATGAAGAACCAATCGCTGAAGCTGAAGAGGTTATGTTTGAAGTGTGGGAAAAAGATCATAAAGACGATAGTGATATGGTCGAAGCAACCTATACAGAAGACGGTATTTATGAAATTACTTATAACTTCGAAGAAGAAGGTACTTATGAAATGTATGCTCATGTTACAGCTAAATCACAACATGTGATGCCAAAGCATGTGTTTGAGGTCAATGCGAATTAATCTGTATAATTGATATAATGAATCTCCCCCTTTTGTATGTAATAAATGAGGCATTCAAGCTAAGCTTGAATGCCTTCTTTATACTTCTATAGCTTCTTTAACTTCTTTTACCTGACTAACATTAAGTACTTTTTCTAAATTAACGAGAATTAATAGTCGTTCGTCTTGTTTTGACACCCCAGATATGTATTCTTTATCCACTCCCCCAACCATTTGAGGTGGTTCTTCAATTGTTGAGGAATCAACTGTTAGAACTTCTTTTGCATCATCGACCAACAACCCTAAACGCAAGTCATCAATATTAATCAACAACACTCGCGCTGATTCGTCTTTGGAAACATCCCCAATCTCTAACAGCGTTTTTAAATCAATAACAGTTGTGATTTCACCTCTAATATGAGACATCCCCTTAACATATTGGGGAGCTTGAGGAATTTTAGTCAATTCAGGCACTTTCTCAATGGCCTGAACTTGTTCAATTGGCACACCATAATACTCATCTCTCATACGAAAGACTACATATTGGCTCATAAATGCCACCGCCTTTTATTTTTATGGTTATTTTTTCTTATAAAAATCCTAACCTAACCCTATTGTTAAGTCAATATAATCAGGACATGCTACAATGTAGGAGGGTGATAATTGATGATCGTATACGTTGATGCAGATGCTTGTCCAGTTAAAGACATTATAATAGAAGAATCTAAAAAATATAATCTTGAAGTTGTATTAATACGTAGCTACTCCCATTTCTCCAATCTAATAGAAGAAGAACATGTTAAAACAATTTATGTAGATTCAGAAAATGAAGCTGCTGACTACAAAATAATGAAACTTGTGGGCAAAGGGGATGTTGTCGTAACACAAGATTACGGTTTAGCTTCTCTACTCTTAGCCAAACAGTGTACCATTTTACATCACAAAGGTTTCCAATACAAACCTGAAAAAATGGATACATTATTAAATTCTCGCTATGCAAGTGCCATGGAACGAAAAAGTGGTAAACGAACAAAAGGTCCTAAGGCCATGACAGACCAAGACCGAGAGAAATTTAGACAGCTTTTTAAGAAGACCATCTCTTTTTAATACAATCTAATTGCCGTATAGGCATACCAACTTGATAATGCTAAGATGACTGCTGACATTAAAATCGTATAAGTTCTAGTTTTAAAGTGACGAAAGTACTTCTGTCCGAATTGCCATGCGATTAAATAAACTGGGATCGTAATAATAACGGCTAATAAAGTAAGCCCCAATGTAAACAAAGGTACCTCCAACCAACCTTCTATATTATGGCCACTCCGATTCACAAAGCCCACCACCGCAATAGAAATATAAATAGGATAAAGGTTCAAAAGGCTTACAACAATGAAATAGAAAACCGTCAGCAAGTTCTTTTTCATTCTTTTTTCCCACCTTTAAATATAAAATCTCAACTTCCCCTACCCTCAATTTACACTAAATTTTCAATAAAATCTATTATCTTCCAATTATTTAGTTAGATTATTTCACACTGTCTTCCTTTTTCGATTTAATTCGCTAATAAAACACAACTTAAGTATTATTTACTATGAATTTTAAATAGTGATAATATTTTATCAATTCAGTCAATCGTTGGAATATCACATAGTTATCGTCAGTATATTTGACACTGTCGTGTGAAAAAATTTTTGAAAGGGGATATGTTGTGAAAAAGTTAATTGTCTTGATCGGTATGTTAGCATTCTTGCTCATACCACTCCAAACTGTATTGGCAGACGATGCCAGCACATCTGAAAAACAGGAATACTTGGTTCAATTTGATGGCCCAGCCAAAGAAGGTGTCTTAAAGGCTTTCGGAGTTGAAAGCTCAGACATCTTACATGAATTTCAGGTATTACCTGTATACCACTTAAAGCTAACGGATAAACAGGCCAAGGGTTTAATGAACAATCCACATATTAAAAATGTGGAGGAAAATGCAGAGGCTAAGGTAACTGCACAAACTACTCCATGGGGTATACCTCATGTTCAAGGTACCACTTCACAAAACTACGGTTACACTGGTAACGGTGTAAAGGTTGCAGTTCTGGATACTGGAATTGACTCATCACACGGCGATTTAAATGTATCTGGAGGCTACTCAGTATTTGGTGATTCACCTTACTATGATGGAAATGGGCACGGCACCCATGTAGCTGGTACCGTAGCGGCCCTTAACAATAATACTGGCGTATTAGGTGTTGCACCTCAAGCTAGCCTTTATGCAGTAAAAGTATTAGACGGAAATGGTAGTGGTTCATACGCTGGCATCGCTGAAGGTATTGAATGGGCGATTCAAAACGATATGGACATTATCAACATGAGCCTTGGTGGATCTCAAAGTTCATCCATCTTAAAAGACTATTCTGATTACGCATATTATAACGCTGGCATTCTTGTAGTTGCAGCAGCTGGTAATAGCGGTAATTCATGGGGCTGGGGTGACACGGTAGGTTACCCTGCTAAATACGATTCAGTTATTGCAGTGGCGGCTGTAGATCAAAACAATAACCGAGCATCGTTCTCTAGTCACGGTCCAGCTGTAGAACTTGCGGCTCCAGGTGTCAATATTTTAAGCACAATGCCTGGCAATAACTACGATTCTCTTAACGGAACGTCTATGGCATCACCACACGTAGCTGGGGTTGCTGCTCAGGTATGGCAGGCTAAGCCTTATCTATCAAACTCTCAACTACGTTCACTACTAAATAACACTGCACAATATCTAGGAAACTCTAACTACTATGGCAGTGGTTTAGTTCAATCATTTGATGCAATTGCTCAATAACTAATTTGATAAGCAGGGTTGAGTGAAAAACTCTTCCCTGCTTCATCATAAATAAACATAATTTTAGGAGGCTAATTTTGAAGAAAGTTGTAGTACTATTAACAGCATTGTTCTTACTCATGATTCCAGTACAATCGGCTTTTGCTGATGAAGCTAGTAATCAAGCTAAAGTTGATTACTTAGTACAATTTGATGGTTCTGCTGAAAAGGGCTTACTTAAAGCATTCGGTGTAGAGGAAGATGACATTGTACACGAGTATAACCAACTTCCTGTTTACAATGTAATGCTAACTGAAAAGCAAGCAGAAGGGTTGAAAAACAATCCACAAATTAAATACGTGGAAGAAAATGCGGAAGCGCAATCGTTTGCCCAAGAAACACCTTGGGGAGTGCCACATGTTCAAGGAACTGAAGCACAGGATCACGGACACACTGGTGATGGTGTTAAAGTTGCCGTATTAGACACTGGGATTGATGCTTCTCATGAAGATCTGAGCGTTGCTGGTGGTCACTCTGTTTTCGATGATTCACCTTATGATGATGGAAATGGTCACGGTACACACGTCGCGGGTACTATTGGTGCACTTGATAATAATGTAGGGGTTGTTGGTGTCGCACCAGATGCTGAACTTTATGCAGTAAAAGTTCTAGATGAAAATGGTAGTGGTTCATACGCTGGAATCGCTGAAGGCATTGAATGGGCAATTAATAATGACATGGAAATTATCAATATGAGCCTCGGTGGTTCTACTAGCTCATCCGTATTAGAAGAATACGTTGACCTAGCTTATGAAGAAGGAATTTTAGTAGTTGCAGCCGCAGGAAATAGTGGAACATTTCTTGGGTGGTTTGATACTGTTGGTTACCCCGCTAAATATGATTCTGCCATCGCCGTAGCAGCAGTAGATCAAAACAATAATCGTGCTTCCTTCTCAAGTACTGGTGATGCTGTTGAATTATCAGCTCCAGGAGTAAGTGTATTAAGTACCGTTCCAGGTAATGGTTATGACTCTTATGATGGAACGTCAATGGCTTCTCCACACGTGGCTGGTGTTGCTGCACAAGTTTGGGCTGAAAAACCACATTTATCTAACGTAGAATTGCGTGAGTTACTTAATAGCACCGCACAATACCTAGGTGATTCATACCATTACGGTAGTGGTCTTGTTCAGTCATTTGATGCGATTAACTATATTAATTAACTAAATATAAAACCCTTTAGGAGGTCTTTACATGAAGAAAGTATTAGTTATTATGAGTGCATTAGTTTTACTTCTAATGCCACTGCAAACTGGTTTTGCAGAAGAAGTTCAATCTCAATCTAAGTCAGACTACTTAGTAAAATTTAACGGTCCTGCTGATAAAGGATTATTAAAATCTTTTGGAGTAGATGACCCAGATGTTAAACATATGTTTGATAGACTACCTGTAGCTGCTCTAAGTTTATCTGATGGTCAGGCAAAAGGGTTAATGAATCACCCACAGATAGAAACTGTAGAAAAAGATGCTGAGGTGCAAGCATTCGCACAAACGACCCCTTATGGTGTGCCACAAGTGCAAGGGACAGACGCACAAGATGCTGGTCATACTGGCAACGGTGTTAAAGTAGCTGTATTAGATACTGGTATCGACTGTTCTCATGAAGATTTAAATGTTTCAGGTGGTCATTCTGTATTTGACGACGCTGAAAACAATGACCCTTGTTATGATGGTAATGGTCATGGTACTCATGTAGCTGGAACAGTAGCTGCATTAGATAACAGTGTTGGTGTGCTAGGTGTGGCTCCACAGGCTGACCTTTACGCGGTCAAAGTTTTAAACAATGATGGTAGTGGTTCTTATGCCGGAATCGCTGAAGGTATTGAGTGGGCAATTAATAATGATATGGACGTTATCAATATGAGCCTTGGTGGATCTCAAAGCTCTTCTATATTAGAAGACTTTTCAAACCTAGCATATGATGAAGGCGTCTTAGTTGTCGCTGCCGCTGGTAATGAAGGTAACAGAGGCGGTAAAAATGATAGTGTCAGTTATCCAGCCAAGTATGACTCTGTTATGGCAGTCGCAGCAGTAGATGAAAACAATCAACGTGCATCATTCTCTAGCACGGGGCCTGCTGTTGAAATCTCCGCACCAGGTGTAAACGTTTTAAGCTCAGTACCGGGCAATAGTTATGACTCATATAACGGTACATCAATGGCTTCACCTCACGTAGCAGGTGTCGCAGCTCAAGTATGGGCAGCTAAGCCAGGCTTAACAAATGTTGAGCTTCGTCAGTTATTAAATGACACAGCACAACAGTTAGGAGATTCAAATCAATATGGTAACGGACTTGTTCAATCACTAGATGCAATTAATCAATAAGTTTATTAAGAATCCAGTCACTATAATGGCTGGATTTTTTTTGACTTTCTACCTATCCCTCCGACAAATCTCTACAAAAAACACCCAATCCAACGAACTATTGATCAATCAATCTAATTTACTAATCTTATATGTCTTAAGCCTTATTTGCATTTATAGTAGAAGGTATTTTTCAAGATTTGCTGAAACTTGTAACTAAATTAAAAAGGGAGATTGCGTATGAAGAAGCTTTTGAAATTGAATAGTAAATTTTTACCTATTACCATGATTTTATTAATGCTTTTTTCAACATGGGCCGAAGTTGGGCTAGCGTTCTCAGCACAAGCTGAAGAGCATTCAGAAAAAAGCGAATTAGAAATTGAGAAAGAGCGTGAGCAGGACGTAGAAGAACAGGCTACTACTGGACCTGAAGATTCAGAAGAACTTAAAACACTGCTCACAGATCTCGGATTTGAACCAAAATTATCCGAAACTACTCCAAGAAAGGCTAATGCCCCACCCAAAATTAGTGAAAGCATTTCAAAACAACTCCAAGAACATAATCAAGTCGATGTCATAATACATCTAAAAGATTCAACTAACTTCCAATCTATTTATCAAAATGTCAAAGGAAAGCCTAAAGCTGAACGTACGAAACACGTTATGGAAACATTACAAAACCAAGCTCAGGCATCACAAAAAGGGCTAAAGAAAGCATTAACAGCTTTAGAAGATAAAGGTCAAGCAACTGTCAAAAAGGAATTATGGATTAATAATAGTATTGTCGCTACAGTTGACCAAGAAGCTTTTGACTCTATTAAAAAACGTGATGATATTGAGCGTATTCAACTAGATGAAACATTACAAGTTCCAGAAATCACAGTTGAAAGTACGCCTAATCTTCCAGAGTGGGGATTAGAGAAAATTAATGCCACTCAAGTTTGGGGCGAGTATGGCATAACAGGAGAAAATGTTGTTGTCGGGATCATGGATACTGGTGTCGATGGCAGTCACGAAGCATTAAAACATAATTACCGTGGAAAAGATAGTAATCATGAATCTTCTTGGATTGATTTATCTGGTGATGGTTATGACACGCCAGGAGATGGCCACGGTCACGGAACTCATGTGGCTGGAACAGCTGTTGGTGGCGGTGAAGGTGAACCTATCGGTGTTGCACCGGGTGCAGAGTGGATAGCAGCTAAAATTTTCAAAGATAGTGGGTCAACTACTACTTCAGCCATCCACGAAGCATTCCAGTGGTTTATGGCTCCGGGTGGAGATCCAGCTAATGCTCCACATGTTGTAAACAATTCATGGGGGAACTCAAATACTTATAACCTAGAATTCTATGACGATGTACAAGCATGGATTTCAGCTGGGATCTTCCCTCTTTTCGCAGCTGGGAACGATGGACCTGGAGCTCAAACAATCGGATCACCTGCTAGTTTCGTAGATTCATTTGCCGTTGGTGCAACTGACCGATATGATCAAATTGCTTCATTCTCTAGTCGTGGACCTGTTTATTGGGAAAATGAAGATGGTGAAATGGTCAGTCATATTAAACCTGACGTATCAGCGCCAGGGCATGAAATTTATTCTGCATGGCCAGGTGGTGAATATAACACAATCAGTGGTACATCTATGGCGACCCCTCACGTTGCGGGTGCGATCGCGTTACTACTTAGTGCAAATCAAGACCTAAATATTGGTGAGGTCGCCGATGTACTGAAAAACACAACTCGAAAAGAAGCACACATGGGTGAGTTACCAAATACACAATATGGTGAAGGAATTGTTAATATTTATCAGGCTGTTACAGAAGCAGCTTTTGCAGGAACGTTAGAAGGTCAATTAACTGACGAAAGTGGTGAACCTCTCTCAGGTAGTGTTCACTTACCTGACCTTAATATAACGATTGACGTTGAGGATGGTTCGTTCACCCATAAAATACGTGAAGGCGAGCATGACATTATTGTAAAATCTTTCGGTTACATTGACTATGAAACAACGATTAATATTGAAAAAGACCAATCAACCGAAGTGAACTGGCAACTAGAGCAAGCTGAGTCTTACACGGTGACTGGTCAAATTGTAAACAGTGAAACAGACGAACCTGTTCCTTACGCTTTTATCAGAGTTCAAGACACACCTTTAAATACCATAAGGGCTAATGAATCTGGAGAGTTTACTATCAATAACCTACCTACAGGTGTTTACGACCTACAAGTAACAGGTTCAGGTATTTTAGGAACAACAGAAACAGTAGATGTTGATCAAGACTTGAACTTAGAAATTGGCGTGGAGCCTAACTTAGAGTCGGGTGACCAAGAATGGAGAACCTCTAATCAAAATTTTGCGCGTAATGCCCTTTCAACTAATAATATTGATTTGAGCAAGTTAGAGAAGAACTGGTCTTACAATACTGATTCTAAAGGACAAATCGTATTTGCCTCCCCTTCCGCTTCAGATAACACCATCGTTTACACAACAGATCGAGGTTGGGTGACAGCACTAAACCTTCAGACGAGTAATGAAATTTGGAGTATCCGTATAGGTGATACCGTTCGCTCAACACCAACGATTGACGATGGTGTCGTCTACTTATCGGGTGGGGCTGATCAGAACATTTATGCTCTCGATCTAGCAACTGGACGCACCATCTGGAGTCAAAATATCAGTCAACCTGCTATTTATGAAGCACCTGTTGTTAGAGATGGGACTGTATATGTTGGTTCAAGCATGACTGAACAAACAACCGTTTACGCACTAGATGCGAATACTGGACAACCAGATTGGTCAGTTGAATTTGATTCTTCGTCCTTCTTTAACCCAACTTTAGGCGAAGACCTTCTATATGTTGGAACATTTGATGACAAAACATTAAGAGCGTTAAATCCAGAAGACGGATCTGTCACTTGGAGTTATCAATTAGAGGAGAATGAAGGCTTTCTCTCTCACCCTGTTTATAAAGACGGTGTTGTATATGCACTCTCCTCAAACATGGGTAGTAATGGAACCTTGCATGCCCTTAACTCTAGTGATGGCTCATTATTATGGAAGACTGGGAATGTTGGTGATTCACAAGCCAATACTCCAATAGTATATGGAGATTTAGTCGTTGTAAGTTCAGCAAGCCAACCTGTTGTAAAAGCTTTTAATATCGAAAATGGTGAAGAAGTATGGTCAAATGATGGCACTGGTACGATCTTAAACAACGGATCGATTACAAGTAATGGCATTTTATTCGTTTCCAATACGAATGGCTCATTAATGGCAATCGATGTGTTTACGGGAGAAATTTTGAAAAAAGAATCACTACCAAACTATAGCACGTCAACACCATTAATATTACCTGGTACTGTATTAGTCCCACATTTATCAGGTATTGAACAATTCATTGCACCAGGAACACTAACGGGATCAATCAGTGATGAATCTGGCCAACCTGTTGAGGCTAAAATTTCAATAACGGAAACAGGACAATCAGTTTCGGCTAATCAAGACGGTGGATATACATTTAATCATTCTCCAGGCCAATACGATGTTAAAGTTAGTCAATATGGTTATGAACAAGTACAAGAATCAATTACATTTGTCTCTGGCTATGAAGTTAACCGAGACTTTACACTTAAAGAAGCTGAGACGGGCTCAGTTGAAATTACAGTTACTGATGATCGTGTCGGTGATGCCATTGAAGGTGTTGATATTGAGCTAAAAGACACAACAGTTAGCGGAACAACAAATTCAAATGGTGTATTTGAACAATCTGATGTTTATGCTGGTACTTATGAAATGACCTTATCGATTAACGGCTATGAAACCTTATCCGAAATTATTACTGTCGAGCCTAATACAGATCAGCAATATGAATTTTCACTAAAACCTATTGGTATTGCAGTCTTAAATGATTATGAATCAGAAATTACAGAGCTTCTTAACTTAAATGGTTATTCTGCAGAAGAACGTGATTGGGATATCATTGAAGATATCGAACGTTACGACATCGTTTACTTAAACGGTGCCTACACGACTGATGGTTGGAAACCTGATGAGGATATTTTTAACGAACTTGTAGAAGAAGCCAAAAATGCAGAGGTTAACTTAGTATTTGCGGATACTTGGGGTGGAAGCTATGGTTCGATTCACCATTTAACCGACTTCTTTGGTGACCCTCAAGAGTTAAATCATAACTACGGCACTGGCTCAGTTTCGTTAAGAGTTAATAAAGAGCATCCAATCTTTGAAGGATACGAAGTTGGTGATTATTTAGAGTTAAATGGTCGTAATGGTGATTTTGCTTGGTTTAATAACTACTCAGGTAGAGATCTAGCTGAAATTGGCTCTTCTGACCTTGGGTTTGTCGGTACAGGTGTTGCTTACAAACCAGTTAGTGAAAATAGTGCACATTTATTATTATCATCCCACGCTGCCTCACCTTGGCTCTCACCATTCCAAGGTTGGCAACAGGATACACAAAATGTTTTCCTGAATAGCATGGACTATTTACTATCAGCTAACTTCGGTCATATAACAGGTACTGTAACGAATGAAGAAAACAATCCACTTGATGCGACGATTGAAGTAGTCGAAACAGGGTATCTATATAAAGATCAAAGTGAGATTGACTTTTATCATGATGAAGGTACCTACACATTAAAGGTAAGAGCATCTGGTTATGAAACAGAAACACTTGAAGTAGAAGTAGCTAATGGCACACCTTCAGAGTTAGATATTGTCTTAACATCCACTCAAGGCGGCTCAGTTATTGGTGAAATACAAGATGCACTGTCAAATGAGCCTTTAAGCGATGTAGAAGTTAAAATTTCACAAAATGGTGAACTCGTGCAAGATACAACGTCTGACGAACAAGGTTATTATGAAATCTTAGACCTTGATGAAGGCAATTATGAACTTCAATTTAGCAAAGCTGAATATATTAATGAAACAATAGATCTTGAAATCGGTTCTGTGCCAATAGAACAGAACATGGAGTTAACACCTGTTCCAGCAGTAGCAGTATTAGATGATTACTATGCAAGTGACAGAAGCTTTGAGGCTGTTTTTGCAGAAGCTGGAATTGATGTTGAAGAAGTACCAGATAACGAAATTATGGAACGATTAGATGAGTTTGATGTCGTGTTTGTTAACGGCTTAGGGTTAGATTTACGAAGAAACCTTGATGAGTTCATTAGCAAAGCTGATGAGGCTAAAACGAGTTTAGTGTTTGGGGAAACTTACTATACATCATCTCCACTGAACCAACTAGTCGAACAGCGCGGCGATCCAAGCAGTCGAGATCGTGCTGACCATTCGTCTAGCACCGAATATGTTGTGACAGAGCAACATGAGATTTTTGGAGAAGCTAAAGTCGGTGATACGATTGAAATTTTGACACCAGGAAATGGTCGAATCGGTTATTTTGATGGGTATAGTGGCTATAACATTGCTGATATCAAACATCGAGACCTAGATGAACCATATGGTAATAGTTTTGGATATAAACCTAGAACCGAAAGCAGTGTTGAGCTATTACTAGGCGGTTATGCTTTTACATTTAGCCATGATGCTGATGATTACACACCTGAAGGTAAGGAGCTTTTAATAGATAGTGTTGTCTGGGCAGCACATACACAGTTCCCAACCATCAACGGAACGGTAACCGACGCTGATGGTAACCCACTAGAAGCGAGCATTAATGTGGTTGGAGAAAATTTTGAGACCACAACGAATGAAAATGGTGAGTATTCCATCGCCCTGCTTGAAGGCGATTATGAATTAGAAATCAATTCGTTCGGTTACGAAGCGTATACCGTTTCAGCAACAGCTGACCAAAATAGCGAGCCCCTTAACATTGAAATGGATGTCCATCCAGATGCTGCTTCAATAAGTGGCGTAGTTGAAAATGAACAAGATGGACAAGCCGTTGAAGGTGTTAACATCAACGTGGAAGGCTTCCCACGTCAAGCTGAAAGCAATACACAAGGTGCGTTCTCTATCGAACGTATGGAGCCAGGTGATTACAAGTTAGTTTTATCAACTGAAGGTTATGTGACGAAAGAAGTATTTGTGAGCCTTAACGCTGGTGAAGAACTTGACTTAACAGTAGACATGAAACCATCTCCTCTAGTCGGGATTATTGTTGATAATAATTCGAATGATGAGACACTAGCTAAATACCTTGAAGAACGAGGATTTAACACAACTGAACTGTTCTATACTGATTTAGACAAACTCAGTGAGTTAGATTTAGTTATTGCTAACTCGGACTATGACCGAAATCAAGAGCCAACTGAGGAAGAATTTATCGATTTCGTAGAAGCTCTTGATCATGAGAAATTGTCTGTTATTTGGACAGGTCACGTTAATGGTCGTGGAGGCATTCGCTTCTTACACGAATTTGAAAACAATCCAGCTACTGAACTTCAAGAACGTGATTCCGATAAAACGATTAAATCCATTGAGGAACATGTAATCACGTCAGGTCTTGAATTAGACCATGCTTATCCTTTTGAGAGTCGTTCGAACAACTATTATGCATTCGACGACTATGATGGTGAAACCGTCGCAACCGTTAATCACCCATCAGACGGTCATAAAGGAGACTTAGCAGCATTTAAAGGGCGTACGACTGAGTCCGTTGAAGTTTTATTAGCAAATACAACGTTCGGTTATTACTTTAGTCCAAATGACCCTCAGTACTTTAATGAAACATTAGTTCAACTACTAAATAACTCTATACTTTGGGCATTGGACAATGAAGAAGCCTTAGCAGCAGATGTTAACGGTGTTATTGAAAATGATTTAGGAAATCAAATCGCAGGTACCGTAACAGTAGAAGAAACCGGTAAAGTAGTAGATACCAATGCTAATGGTGAGTTCTACATTGGATTACAAGAAGGCACATACAACTTAACTGTTGAAGCATTTGGTCATGAAACAGGTGAATTCTCATTAACAGTTGAAAATGGTGAGATTTATAATGAAACATTCAATTTACAATCAAATGATATTGGCACTTTATCTGGACAAGTTTTAGATGGTGAATCAGAAGAGCCAATCAGTGGCGCAACTGTGAATGTACTAGGTACTCCATCATCTGTACAAGCAGATGAGAATGGTCAGTTCGAAATCACCCTTCCAGTTGGAGAATACGACCTACAGATTCAGGCAGAAGGTTATATGACAACAACGGAGACTAATATTGAGATACAACAAAATGAAACTACTGACGTATCGGTCTTCTTGCCACATTCTGAAAAAATAGCTGTTGTCAGTATGTCATCTAGATTTGATGAGTTTGAATCAGTCTTAGGTGAGGCTGGCTATGATGCTGATTATATTAATTACACAAATTTAGAAGAATTTATTGAAGAAATCCCGAATTACGCTTTAATTATTTACAACAACCAGTCTTACTCAACGAGCGATGAACTATTTATGGAGTTTATTGAAACAACCGATGAACACGAAGTTAGTGTCATTTTTGCATCACAATATGGTGGTGGAACAATTGGTGATCTGAGTGACATAACAGGTGACCCTGAAGATGTTAATCATGGGTATGTTCCAGGCCACATTAACATTAAAACGCTACAAGACCACCCACTATTTGCGGGCATCAGTCAAGATGAGTTCCGCATTCTAGATAAAGGTTCAAGCAACCAACAATATGCCGTTTATGAAGGATACAGCGGAACAACCATTGGTAAGATTAGTCATGATGATGAAGGTGAAATAGGCGATGGTATAGGTTATGACTTCAGAACAGCTAACAGTGTTCACTTGTTACTTTCCGGATTCGAAATCGGTAGCTACTCTGATCCAACATCAAACTGGACGGAAGAAGCTAGTTTGTTCTATCAAAACGCACTAAGCTGGGCTATGAATGCGAGTATCGGTGAAATCACGGGTACTGTTACGGATGAAAATGATAAACCGATTGCCAATGCGACCATTAATATTCCAGGACACAACATAGAAACAAAAACTAATTCGAATGGTGAATACCAAATCGGTATTGGAACCGGAACGTATGATGTACAAGCTTCAGCACGCGGTTACCATGAAGATGTCCAAACCGCAACGGTTGAATCACAAGGACATTCGGTCGAATTGAATTTCACTCTTGAAGAAATTGAAGGAACGTCGATCTCCGGTCAGGTTTTTGATTCTGAAACTGAGGAAATTTTACAAAAAGCAACAGTGGAGCTTTATTACCGCAACGAAGCTGACCCTCTCGATACAGTTGAAACGGGTGAAGATGGACAATTTGAATTCAGTCAACTTTTACCTGATGAATATACGTTAAGTATTCAACGTGATGGTTATTTAGAACAAACAATAGAAGTTGACCTTGAAGAAGATGCTGTTGAATTAAACGTTCTTCTTAATAACATTGATGTTGCTGTCATTGGAGATCACAAAGATCAGATACAGACGCTATTAAACGAACATGATTTACATTCAGAGGGTCGTGATTGGAATGTGATTGATGATGTTGAAAATTATGAACTCATTATTATCAACGCGAGTGACGGCACAAAAGAGCAGCTTCAAGACTTAATTGATGTAACTGACCAACATGAAGTTAGTCTCGCCTTCTTAGGTACTTGGGGAGCTGACAATGGTTCTATCCCAACACTTAAGGAAACAGTAGGCTACCCTGAGTTAAGTGCTAGTAGTTATAACGAAGGTGAAGTCACTTTAAATGTAAGGGACAGAGAACACGCAATCTTCGAAGGGTTACCTGATGAGATTACCATCCACAGTGAGAAAAGCCCTTACGCAGCGTTTGAAGGTTTCCCTGGGAATGACTTAGGTGACATTGTAGTAAACGGTGATGTGAAAGGTACTGGGATATCTTATAAGTTTAATAGCGAACAGTCCATTCACTTATTACTATCGTCATTTGCCGTTAATAACATCATAGGGCCAAGCTCTGGTTGGACTGAAGATGGCAAAACTTTATTCATCCAGGCTATGGAGTACACAATGAATACCCAACAAGAACAACCATCCATTCCTGAATGGGATGAAACCAAAAAGAAAACAAATGACAAGCCTGTTACATTAACTGGTCAAAGCGACCCACTTACAACGGTCAATATTTATGAACGAAAAGGGAATCGAACCACATTAGTAGGTACAGGACAGACAGACCAGAATGGTGAGTTTGCAATTGATATTGAATTCAATAATGGTAACTACTTCTTGTACGCAGAAGCTGAAAACTTTGCAGGACAATCTGACTTAAGCGAACAAATGCAACTTACTATAACAGGTAGATAAACGAAAAATGGTGGCTCTCTCGATAGGAGCCACCATTTTTTTATTAAACAGGCGTAAGTTAGAATGAACGGGCCGTAATTCTTCAAAAAGAGGCCGTAAACTTCCAATAAGAGGCAGTTACTTTTCAGAAAGGGCCGTATAAATCTGAAAAGAGGCCATATAGAGATTTATAACTCACCGATATTTTATTAAAAAGTGACCGATATCCCTTCAATACTGACCGATAATACATAATTATTAATTAATTAGAAACTGACTTAGTGAATGAATTTGCTTTCCATTTCTTCCGACTGTCGTTTGTGCTGTCACCATTGAGTTAAGGATCGCTTCCTCTGTTGCTTCTGCTACACCTTGAAAAGCCTGATCGATATCATCTTCATGAATCGCTTTAACAGTTTGAAGTTGCCCATTATTTTCATGGGCAATCTTGTTTGCAGTTGAGAACCCTATCACGATATCTCCACTCCCATTTCCGTAAAAAGAACCTGTACGAGCAATGCCAGCGCTTGACCTTTTTATTATTCTATCTAATTGTCGTTCAGTTACTGGTAGGTCAGTCGCTACTACTACCATTATTGAACCCTTATCTGATTCCGATTCAGCTTGTATTTTTGCTTTAACTTCGGGACCTATGTGTGTTCCAGCTAACGTAAAGTGCTCTAACTGACCGAAATTCGATAGCACTAAAACGCCGACCATATAAGTACCATGCTGAAGCTTAAGGATTCTTGAAGAAGAGCCTATTCCCCCTTTTAAGCCAAAACAGACCATGCCTGTTCCAGCACCGACTGCCCCTTCCTCGAAATCATCCGCAGCTTGAATAATCGATTGATGTGCATCCTCTTTTGTCAATGCCATAGCTCGAATATCGTTGATCAGCATATCATTACATTCTCCAACTACTGGGTTGACGGTACCTGTCGTTCGCGCAATCTCAGGATTTTGTTCTAAAGAATATTCTACTAATGCTTCAGTACAGGCTCCAACATTAAAAGTGTTTGTCAAAAGTATTGGCGTTTCAATTGTGCCTAATTCATTAACTTGGATAGTTCCTGTTGTCTTACCGAACCCATTAATTATGTGACTCGTTGCCATGACTTTTTCTTTAAAAATATTACCACCATGAGGCAAAATTGCTGTGACACCAGTATGTATTTCTCCATTGTTAATCGTCTGATGACCAACCTTTATACCTGCAACATCTGTTATTTTATTCAGCTTACCAGTTTTCATGGAACCAATTTTATAACCATAGTCCCTGATTCGTTTCACCATAAATACGACCCTCCCTTTCTTCTATTAACATTTTAACAAATAAAAACCGCTCCACCATCCATAGGTGAAACGGTCGTTATCTTATTGGAAACTTTGTGGACCTTGGTTTTGTTGATTTTGCTGTTGAGCTTGCTGTTGCCCCATTTGCGTTTGTTGTTGCTGTTGTCCCATCTGACCTTGTTGTGGCTGCTGTCCCATTTGAGCTTGTCCTTGTTGTGCTTGTTGCGCCATCTGATTATGCGCTGGGAAAGATATGTTTGATAATGCCTGTCCCGCTTCATTTTGGAATATGTTTTGTGTTGCTAAATCACCTAATGATAGCATACCTGCTAATTGTCCATTTTCTGTAACAGGGAGACGGCGGATTTGTTTTTCAGCCATTAGTTGTGCTGCTTGATGAACATCCATGCTTGCATCTGCAGTTGTTAAATGATCACTCATGCATTCTCCCACCGTACAATTACCGTCCTTACCCATTGCAGTTGCTCGAGTTGTGATGTCACGGTCTGTAATAATACCTCTTACCGCTCCATTTTCAACGACTGGAATAGCGCCAATATCATTTTGGACCATTAACTCTGCAGCTTCTTTTAAAGATTGCTGAGGTGTTACAGAAACAACATTTGTGCTCATTAAATTTTTAATTGCATTTTCCATTATGAAATCACTCCTTTTACCATTAGATTTGGCAGAAAAAGTGATATTATACACAGTCATTTTTTAAAGTTATAATGAAGAAAAGCCAACTGGAGTGATGTACATGCAAATAAAAGGAGCTGTTGTTGATCACCAAACTAGGTGTAAACATTACCATAGTGAGCTAGATGTTATTGCGATTAAATTTAAATGTTGTCAGACATACTATCCTTGTTATAAATGCCATCAAGAATCCGTTAGTCACCAAACTGAACGGTGGGAAAAATACGAGTTTGATGAAAAAGCGATCCTTTGTGGCGTTTGCCAGCATGAGATAACGATTAATGAATATTTTCATTCGAACAATCAATGTCCTTATTGCCAAGCTCAATTTAACCCTGGATGTCAGTTGCATTATCACTTATATTTTAATAAGTATAAACTTGTCGCAAACCTAGCGACAGGTTTTTGACTAACCTTTAATATCTCTTCTTCTATATAACATTACGCCTAAAACTATTAGAGAGAATGCCAATACGATCAAAAAGATGCTACTTATAATATTAATATCTTCAATCGGGTAACTAGCAATATGCTCGAAAACTGATATATTTCGTACCGCGTCAGAGAATTGAAGTAAGTCCCCCATATAGATGACAAGAAAAATGAACCCTAAATATATCCAAGCAAGTGCGTTTAACCTACCTAATCCAATAAATAACGCAGCTAGCCCAACCATCACCCATGATGCGGGTAAATAAATCATAATCGCGTTAAATAACTCAATGAACGTCAGGTTCTCTTCAATTACAGCTGCTCCGGCAATGCCAAGACCAAGCCCTGCAGAAGCTAAAGTAATAGCACTTGTTATTAATCCTACTAATATATAGTTACCAAGTAATTTTTTTCGTGCTAAGGCTGTAGCGAGTAGCTGCTCAGTTCGATTGCGCTTTTCTTCTTTTTTTAATTTATTGACTGCCATAATAGCTGGTAGCGTCGCAAGCACGGCAATAATCGATGCAATCATCGTTACAAATTGCATGGTAAGTGGGACCCCTTCTTGGGTTGCCATCACTTCTTTCATCATCTCTATTTCTGCAAAATAGGTTTCCGTATCACCTAATACAGAGCCATATGTCGCACCAAATACAAACGCTACAACAGCCCATGATATAATCGACGTCTTTTGTAAACGTAACGTTAAACCTAAATGCGATTTCGTTAACCCTTTAGCATGTCGATTTCCATTTTTAGTTGGTAAAAATCCAGCGCCTAAATCGCGAATTGAGTTCAAGTAAAAGGTGACAGCAATGATGGCAATAGATAAGAAGAATGTTAAGACAATGGGCCACCAATAATTATTCACATACACTTCAGATTGTATGATCCATCCAAACGGTGATAGCCACGACAATGCCTCATTTGAAACGTCTCCAACAGCTCGAATGAGATAACCTAAACCGACTAATAGAAATGATAATCCAACAGCCCCTTTAGAAGTCTGTGCCAGTTGAGCGAATAAAGCAGTTGTTGCAGCAAAAAATAATCCCGCGACTCCTAACGCTGCTCCATATAATAGAGATCCATTTAAACCCATACTATCGATCCCTAAAGCATATAAACCGATTCCTGTAGCAACTGCCAACACAAGGTACGTAGCTGCCATAACTAATAAGATTGCCGCAACATTAGCCAACCTACCACTAGGAAGGGCCCTAATTAATTCAACTTTACCTTCCTCTTCTTCTGCTCGTGTATGCCGAACGACTAATAGAACACTCATAACAGCCACGATTAATATGGTGATTGCTAACATCTGATGTGCCATCATCGCGCCTTCTGTATAATTATCTAACCCAAACCCCGGTCCTAACAATGCAGTAATAGCCGGGTTCTCCATTGTTGAAGCCACATGTTGCCTCTCTTCTTGTGATGAATATAAGTCATTATATAAAATAGCTGTTAATAATGTCACAGATAGAAATCCAATGAGCCATACTGAGAGACGAATACGATCACGTCTTATAATTAACTTCATTAGTCTCCCGGTTTGTAGAAACTGTTGTTTCCCCATTAGCTCACACCCCCAGTTTCTCCTTCATAATGCCTCATAAAGAGATCTTCTAATGTAGGTGGTGCACTCTCCAACTTCGTAACTCCTGCTTGACTAATATGCTTCATAACGTCATCCAGTTGATCGGTATCTACCTGGAATTGATAACGGTTTCCTTCGTTTTGCACATCGTGGACTCCATTAATACTGTCCAATGACAATGGATGTTTTGTTTCTATTAAAATAGTCGTACGTGTTAAATGTCGCAAATCTTCCAATGACCCTGACTCGATAATCTCACCGTCACGAATGATTCCAACTTTATCACATAACTTCTCAACTTCAGATAAAATATGACTTGATAGTAAGACACTCTTACCTTCTGCTTTTGCTTCTAAAACACACTCTTGAAATACACGTTCCATTAAAGGGTCGAGCCCGGATGTTGGTTCATCTAAAATATATAAATCGGCATCTGCCGCAAACGCTGATACAAGCGCTACTTTTTGTCTATTTCCTTTGGAGTAAGTTCCACATTTTTTAGTTGGATCTAATTGAAACTTTTTAATTAACTCTTCTTTACGCTCAAGATTAATTTCTGCACCTCTCATTTTTGTGAAGAAATCAATGACTTCACCACCAGTCAGATTCGACCATAGGTTCACATCACCTGGAACATAAGCAATTCGTTTATGAATCTCAACCGCATCGGTCCAAACGTCTTTCCCAAAAATAGCGCCTTTCCCAGAAGTGGGCTTAAGAATCCCTAATAAAATTCTAATCGTTGTAGACTTACCTGCACCATTAGGGCCAATAAATCCGTACACTTCCCCTTTGTTCAACTCAATATCAACACCTTTTAGTGCTTCAACTTTACCAAAATTCTTTTTAAGACCTTCAGCCTTCAGAATTGTCATCCCTTTTCCCCCTTATTGATAAAATGCTTTTTTTAAAACCTCTAAGTAATCCATAAATTCCTCATGATACTTTTCATAATTAAATTGTGAAAAATCAATCCCTTTTAGCCGTTCAATTAACGATTCAGCATACCCATCCATTGACCATTGTATTAAATGAATGGCCTTCTCAACATCTAGGTCTGATCTAAACTTTGAGTAATCTATATTTTGATAAAGCTTTGCAAAACCTTCTGTACTTAATACATCAATTCTTTTTATTAAATCATCAGGTAAATGGTCACTTTCCATAACGAAAACCTGACTCATAAAGTTGAAAAGATTCGCATTCTTAAAATAAACACGCATTTTCAATTCAACAATTTGACTGAAACGTTTAAAGAAGTCCGCCTCACTTAAGTCAAATTGTTCAATATAATCGTTTTCTATTGTATTTAGACTATTTCTAACCAAATATTCATATAGCTCTTTTTTGTTTTTAAAGTAATAATATAGCATTCCCTTGCCGACACCAGCACGTTGAACAATTTGATTCGTCGATGCTTGCTTATAACCTTTCTCAGCAAATTCTTTTAAAGCTGCATCCACAATTTTTTTCTGAGTGTCTTCTTTTATGTCATCAAAAGCCATCGCTTCGTTCTACCTCCTTGACCAGTTCGGTCAACTTCATTGTAAATGTATTAGACCACTTCGGTCAATATGCATAATTTCAAATATTTGCTATTAATCTTATAAAAGGTATGTTAATATATCTTAGAAAAGTCAAAGGGGAGGAATACACAGCATGTTAAAGAAGGTCGCCTTAAGTAGCATTTTGTTGTTAGCTTTATTGTTGGGAGCTTGTTCGGGTGAGTCTAGAAGCAACAAAGAAGTGATGGTTGATACATATCAATCAATGATGGAAATGGAAAAGTTTGATTCAACAGGCACATTAGATCTAAACATCGACGCTGATGTTCAGGATCCATTTATTGCACCGTACATCCAGATGATTAATGATATGGAGTTCAGTGTAGACCAACGAATGGATATGACACAAAACTTAAGCGAGATGGTTATTCATCTATCTGCAACTATGAGTCCAATGACATTCAATATCGACCTACCAATTCTTCAAAATTTAGATACAGAGACTATATATATTGAAACAGATAGTTTAGCAGATAACTTGGGTATGTTCTTAGGAGATACAGAACAACTTCGTGGTAAAGTATTAAAGCTTGAAATGAGTGAGCTCGAAGGTGCAAGCGAAGTAGAACAAGTGGATTACCAAGAAGTTCAAGAGCAAGCACAAGCTATTCTAACAGACTTCTTAGAGGATAAAAGTGATGATGACTTTACTAAAGACGGAGACACTTATATCACTACGTTTAGTAAAGAAGAATTAGTTGATTTATTTGCTCAACTAGTGACTGAATTCGATGACACGCTTACGGATGAAGAGTTACAAGAAGGCGTGACAGAAATGAAGACAGCACTTGAAGAAGTTAAAGTCAACACTTTTGAAACTCGTGTAACACTTGATGGGGATCAGTTAGAGAGTCAAGAGTTCATCTTAGATTTAGAATTCGACCTTGAAGGTTCTCCAATTCATTTAAACCTTGCAACTGACACAGTATACAACAGTATCGGTGAAGATGTTGAATTCACTATTGACCCAGAGAACAGTGAACTTGTCGAAATGGAAGAATTAATGCAAATGATGAATTCTATGGGATACTAATCACTATGAAGCATTCAAGCTTAAGCTTGGGTGCTTTTTTTGTGTTGCATGCCCCATCTAATTAGACTATAATCTAATTAGATGATTATCTAATGGAGGGTGTCATATGCAATTAGATCGTTTGGTTAATTTTCATAAAACAGTTGGTGACAAGACAAGACTAAGGATCATTGGGTTACTCAAAGAAAGGCCGCTTCACGGTCAGGCAATCGCTGGCAAATTAGGCCTGACTCCACCAACGATTTCTCACCACATTCAAAAACTAAAAGAAATAGATATTCTATATCAGCGCCGTGATAAAAATACAATCTACTATCATCTAAATGAACCTAAACTAGCTCGTTTAGCTAATGCCATTACAAAGTTAGGGGGTGAGGAAATGAATGCAGAGTTTACGGTTACAGACGAGGAGAAACACAAAATTTTATCGAACTTCATCGGTTCGGACGGTAGACTGAAGTCAATACCAGCACAGCTCAAAAAACGTCTTATTATACTAGAGCATATGGTTAGCAGTTTAGACCAAGGTGTGACATATCCCGAACCTAAAATTAATGAACATATAAAGAAATACCACGATGACTTTGCAACAATACGAAGAGAGTTTATCATGCATCACTTCATGACAAGAGATAAAGGTTATTATGAATTGAATCCAAGAGAGTTGTGGCTTATTTAAACGACTATCAACAAGCTGTATTTATTACAGCTTTCTTTTTAACCACCTAATTAGATAGTCATCTAATTAATAGAAATGAGTTGTAAACCATGAATAACTGGAAAGTTTGGAAATCGGAATCAAACTATCATAAACTATTTTTTTCTGGTGTTATAAATGGGGTCGGCAACCGGTTTACACAAGTTGCTATTCTTGCGCTCATTTATGACATAACAAGCTCAGCATTTGCCATAGGCCTATTATTTTTAATCAGGCTACTTCCCTTTTTAATTATGGCACCAATAGCTGGGGCCTTAGCTGATCGGATATCAAAAAAGGCAATCTTATTGACCACCGAGTTCATTAGAGTTCCCATTGTTTTAGGGTTGATTTTAGGGAATAACGTAGAACAACTTTGGATCATCTATGCAAGTTCCTTTTTATTAGCTCTAAGCGAAGCTGTGTATGCACCAGCAAGAAAAGCATTAATTCCAAGTTTAGTACGCCGGGATCACTTACTAAGTATAAATGCAATCGAACAAATCATTATGGGGCTTGTCTTAATAATCGGTTCAACATCAGGAGGATTTATTTCATACTTATTAGGTCATAATATAGCGTTTAGTTTAAATGCACTAACCTTTTTAATCTCAGCGGTATTTTTAAAGAACCTAAAGATGCCTAACCAACAAATAGATCACTCAATTAAAACGCATTCACCTACAATATCTTATAAGAAATTTTTTAAGTCACCTGCTTTATTAGTATTTTTATTCATATGCCTCACCATGCCCATCGCAAACGGAATTGATAACGTCTTAATAAGTGTTTATGCACTTGAAGTATTCAAGATGGGAGATCTAGGTGTTGGGTTGATTTATGGTAGTTTAGGAGTTGGCCTCGTTCTAAGCTCATTTTCTTCTAACTGGATCAAAGGCAATTTAGTTGGAGTGACTATAATATTTATTATCATTGAAGGTATCGGGCATTTTCTATTAAGTGCATCCCCTAATTTTATGATTGCCCTAGGTACAGTTCTAGTCATTACCTTCTCGGCTGGCACTAGTGACATTAGTTTCAATACGCTAGTTATGAAAACCGTTCCCTCTCATAGGCGAGGGACTTTCTTCGGTTTAACAGAAATGATTTCAAATGTAACACTAGGTACTTTTATTGCGATTGGTGGGTTCATACTAGAATTTATAGATCCAAGAAGTTTAGGCAGTTTAGTTGGATTTCTCTATGTTTGCTTAGCAGTTATATATTTGTTGTTATTCCAAAGAATCCATTTGGTCAAAGAAAAACGTAGACTTCGTAATATTTAATTGAAATAAGCATTTTGCGCTAGAATTAGATGGTGCTATTTGCTTATTTCTATTCTATATATTATTATCATTATATATAATGATAATAAAGGATTGAAAATTTATGAGTTCGAAAGCTGATTTACTATTACATCCAATACGTATGCGTGTTATACAAAGCTTACATTCACATCAACAACTAACGCCAAAACAACTTTTAGAAATACTAGATGATATTCCTCAAGCGACCCTATACAGACAACTGAAAACATTGCTAGATGCTGAGCTAATTTATGTCGTTGACTCTAAACAAATTCGTGGAGCTAAAGAGAAAGTTTACGCTGTTCGTGAGGAAAACATGAAAATACCAGATCAAGAAATTAAAAACTTAACACCAAATGAACTTACCAAACACTTTATGGCCTATCAATCAAACCTATTAAAAGAATTTGAGCGATATGTTTATAAAAACGAACCACAAAATTATAAAAACGATGGGTTAGGCTTCTCTCAAGCTACATTACACTTGACGGATGATGAGCTTCAACAATTTGGGCTAGAGCTACAACGCGTTATTGAGAAGTACGACCAAAACACACCATCCGACAGCCGGGTTGCCATAACATTTGGTACCGTGAACATCCCACAAATATTTAGGAGGAACCACTGATGAATGAGGAATCAATTCATTTTGGGCATGAAGTGACATTACATGGTACGCTATCCATTCCTGATGAGCAAAAAGATCTTTACCCTGCTGTACTCATTCTATCTGGTTCTGGCCCCCTCGACAGAGACGGCAATGGTAAGCAAGAGTTAAACCTGTACAATAAGCTTGCTCAAGTTTTCTCAGAAGTTGGCTGTGCTACACTTAGATATGACAAAAGAGGTGTTGGGGATAGCCATGGCGATGTTTATACAACTGGAATGTATGATTTAGTAGAAGATGCTAGGTCTGCTCTTCATTATTTTAAAAGTGATTCACGTATAGATAACGAGAAAATCTTAATCGCTGGTCATAGTGAAGGGGCTATGCTAGCTACAGCCATCGCCGCAAATGAAAATATTGCTGGCGTCATGTTCATATCTGGCGCGGCACAAACACTTCAAGAAGCATTACAATATCAACGTGAATTAATTGCCGATGAAGTAAAAACTAAACCAGGATTAACCGGAAAATTTATGCGTTTTCTAAATGTACCCAAGAAAGCGAAAGCTCAAGGTGAAAAATTTGACCAAAAAGTAATTAACTCAAAAAAAGATGTGTTTAGACAACAGTTCATTCGAATTCCGGCTAAATGGTTTAGGGAACACTACCAATACGATTTACTAGCAGATTTGGCTAAAGTGAATTGTCCTATTCTCGCAGTGACTGGAGAAAAAGATGTTCAAGCAACACCTACTAATGTTTACAAGGTTAAAGATTATGTTCCAAATGAATTAGTCGAGGCAAAAATTATTCCTAATATGAATCATATGCTTCGTTACCAAGAGGAACCACCAAGCACTCTCAAACTAAAAAAGATTTATAAACAAATGGGTGTCCTCTCACCAGACTTAATTATCACACTACAAGATTGGGTTAAGCGTCATGTTTAACAAAATAAAATATATTTTAATTATCTTAACTGTGGTTTTACAAATAGGTACAATTATAGCGATCTTTTATGAAACTTCTTTAGCTATGAAAATTGCTGTTGTTTATGCAGTATCTATAATCTCACTGATTGGGATTTTTATTTACGAAAGAAGATTAGAAAAGAAGGAGGAAATTAATTATGATGATTTTGACTACTGAAACAGCTCCAGGTTACGAGATTCAAGAATTAATTGGTTATGTAAAAGGAAGCACCATTCAATCAAAACATGTCGGTCGTGACATCACAGCCGCACTTAAAGGGTTAGTCGGCGGTGAAATCGGTAGCTATAACGAGATGATGACAGAAGCTAGAAAACTAGCAATACACCGAATGGTTGAAGATGCGGAGTCAAAAGGCGCGAATGCGATTTTAGCCATGCGAATGCACACATCCTCAGTCATGGGTGGAGCTGCTGAAATTATTGCATACGGCACTGCCGTTAAGGTTATTAAAACAGTCTAATGAAAATTAGGCTGTTTTTTATTTACCCTTTTACATAAAGTTACTAATCAATGCAATACTAATCTGATATAGGATCTATGTGAAGGAAGTGGAAGTCATGGGAAAGGAAGGCAATCAAGTACCAATTAGTAAGTATTTTAGCCGGAATATTGAATACTTAAATAAAGAATTACGTATAGAGAAGAACTTTGACCTAATCCACCATAAAATTGAGCATGGTGGTATTAAGATTGGCTTATTCTTTGTCGATGGGTTTGCTGGTGGGTTAGCCATGATTGAAACGTTAAAACGTCTAAATGAGCTTGAAGAACGTGAAATGCGTCGTGATCCAATCACAGCTCTTACACAAACCATCATTCCCCACCAGGAAGTAGACACTTCTAAAGATTTAGAAGAAGTCATCGCTCAAGTTCTAGCTGGACAAGCGGCTTTTATTGTTGAAGGGTGCGATGAAGCTGTACTCGTTGATTCACGTGAGTATCCCGTTCGTTCACCACAAGAGCCTGACCTTGAACGCGTTGTACGTGGTCCGAGAGACGGTTTTGTTGAAACCATTGTTTTTAACACCGCACTCATCAGGCGACATGTACGTGATCGTTCATTAATTTTCGAGTATCTACAAGTCGGACAACGCTCTAAAACAGACGTTTGCTTATCTTATATAGACAGTGTTGTCGACCCACGTTTGGTCAAGAGGATTAAAGATAAAATAGAACAAATTGATATTGACGATTTATCCATGGGTGAAAAAACTTTAGAGGAATTCATTTTTGGTAAAACCATGAACCCTTATCCGCAAGTTCGTTACACAGAGCGCGGAGATACTGCAAGTGTTCACTTAATGGAAGGACATGTCTTAGTTATTGTTGACGGTTCGCCAAGTGTCATGATTTGTCCAGCAACTTTTTGGCATCATTTGCAACATGCCGAAGAATACAGACAAAAGCCTGTTGTTGGTGCCTTTTTACGCTGGGTACGGTTTGCTGCAATTATTGCAGGCCTATTCTTACTACCATTATGGTACTTATTCGCTACTCACCCAGAGCTGTTACCTCCCAACATGAGCTTTATTGGAGTTGATGAAGAAGGGGCCATCCCGCTGTTTCTGCAGTTTTTAATCGCTGAAATTGGAGTTGAAATATTGAGGATGGCGGCGATTCATACACCTAGTGCCTTAGCGACCGCATTGGGCTTAATCGCAGCACTTATGATAGGTGAAATCGCGATTGAAGTCGGTCTTTTCACTTCAGAGGTCATACTTTATTTAGCCATTGCTGTTTTAGGAAACTATGCAATGCCAAGCTATGAAATGTCTTTAGCGAATAGAATTGTTCGTTTAGTCTTTTTATCAGCCACAGCAGCATTTGGCGTTATGGGATTTGTATTATCAATCGTAGCCTGGATTTTTTTACTATTATCCACAAAAACTTTAAACACGCCATACCTATGGCCATTCATTCCTTTTAATGCAAAAGCATTTTTCGAAACAATCGTGAGATCGCCAATGCCATTAATTAAAAGTCGTCCAAGTGTACTCAATACACAAGATAGTTCTAGACAACAAGGAGGGTCCTAATGGAACTGATTAGGATCCTCTTCCTTCAAGGCGCGTAATTCTTTGATACTCAGGTCTTGATCGATACGTTTGATGCGGAACGAACTGCTCTTTCATCGCATCTAAAGTCCGATCCTTAAGCTGAGTGGCAGTGATGAATTCGTCAATATTATGTTCACCGAGCTTTTCGAAAAACACTTCTGATGTTTCTCCTTCTTGAGGTGTTAGTTCACCTGATACATACTCACCATTAAATACAACACTAATATTTCCACTACTTAAATTTTGATTAACAGTTGAAAGTCCGTTGATTTTAACTTCTACACCTGTTTCTTCTAAAATTTCACGTTTCACACCTTCGATTAGCGTCTCACCTTCTTCAAGTAAACCGCCTGGGATTTCTGCTGTATATGAACGGTGCAAATTACGAACAAGCAACACTTCACCCTTTTCATTCGTAATATAACCCGCTACACCAACTAAATGTTTTGGCGGATGATAGCCTTCAGGTCCTGCCGTAGACGTCATAAACTCTTCTCGGCTGCTAAAATTGAAACCACCAAGTTCTTGGCGTTTTTCTTGTGCTCTTTTATGTAAATCACTTCGACGAATCTTATCATCTATCTCTTCAAAATGTTTACGATTCTTATACTCCCACATCGCCATTACTTCCGTGTAATCTTCATTAACCCATCTTCCTACTAACTTAGCCCCATGCCTTAATTGATTCGGAAGTAAATACTGATGAAAGAAATCAGTAAACATTTGATACTGATTCGGATCCATTTCATAAATTTTTCTACGGTAAAAGATGCGAACCCCTCCTTTTGTTAATCATTTTACACGTTTGTTAATTAATAGCAATACTATTCAGATTTTTTAGTAAGAAAAAAGAGTTGGTTACATGTTGACGAGAGGTCACGTGAGTTTGGCGAGACCTCGGTTGATTTTGGCGAAACTCTGCCTTGTTTTGGCTAGACGTCCTAAAAAAAAATGATCCCCACCATAATGAGGATCATTCCTTATGTTATTACATTAACAAATAGTAAACCATACTGCCTAAATAGTTTCCGATTACATAGCCTAACGTACCGACAAGCATAATGGGTGCAATTAGTTTGGTCCAACCTTTTGCAATTGCAAAGGCAGCTGCGGTCGTTGGCCCTCCAATATTGGCATTACTCGCAACAATCATCTCTTCTAAGCTAAATTTGAACACTTTGCCTAAAGTAAACGTGATGAGCATATTAAATAAAACTATGATTGCCATGAATACTAGTAAGAGTGGTGCATTTTCTATTAATAGTGGTAATGATGCTGGTACCCCGATGACAACAAAGAAAATATAAATAAGATATGTTCCTATTTCCTGCGCACCATTTATGTTTTCAAAGTATTTACCAAATACAGTTACGGCAATAACCGTAATCGTCGTTAATACTAGGTATCCGTCCCCGAATAAACCGTTTAATAGATTTAAGAAAAAGCCCACGTTATCTCCTGAAGGTATAACATTGCCAATCCATTCTGCAAGTTTAAAAGAGATTGACACTAATACGAAAGCAGACCCAATTGCCAATGCGATGTCTTTCAACGAGATGTCTTTCCTTTTCCAATAGTCTGCAACACTATTCTTCTCCGAATTACCTGCATTATTTTCTAGTTCATCCACTAAAGGTGTTCGATATTTACGCCTAAAGAAAGCGATGGTTGGCATCATAATTAATATGAAAAAATAAAGAGCCATTAAAATATTATCCGCCACGATTGCAGATGATGCTAATTCACCCGGTACTTCTAATTTAGCCGATAATGCCGCAAAGTTAACGCCACCGCCTGTATACGAACCGGTTTCCAGACCAGCTAATTTTTCTGGTTCTGGCAGGACGTTTTGCATCGCAAAAAATGCTATAAAAGCACCTATTACTGTTCCAATAGCACTAATAAAAAATAATGCTAACATTTTTCCACTTTCATTCCAGATCTTCCTTAAGTTCGCCTGAAATAATAAAAGAGGAATCGCTAACGGAATCACATATTCCCACACTGCGTCATAGGCAGGGGCTTCTACTGGTATGACGTTAATATTAACTAGAATCATAGCACCGACTAACGCTATAATAGCTCCGGTTACCTTTGAAGCCCATTCATATTTTTGCTCTAAATAAATACTGAAGGCTGCCCAACCAGCTAGAAACCCCCACAATAGCCAAGTATCTTCTGGACTAATTAAACTATTAGTCAATGGTTTCACTCCTTTTTTGTAAATTATTATAAGCTATATATTCCCTAACTTCGTTTAACTATTAACTTTAAAATGTTCTTTAAGCTTTTATAGGAAATGATGCAAAAAATACGCCCTCTATAGAGAGCGCATTATACTAATCTACTTTTTCAACTTTCCATTGGTCATTCACATACAGACCAATAACTTCCATTTCAAAACCCCAAGTTTGGATTTTCTTAATTGATTGTTTTATTTGTGCAATTTTTTCTTCTTTATCAATAGGGTTACCTGCACAGTCATGATGCCCAACAATGGCAATCACTTTTGAGCCATGCTTGCTATAAGAGATATCAACTTTAGTCTTTAAAGAACCTACTTGATCTTCTGAGCCTTCTAATAAATATTTGTTGGGACCAGCCTCTGTTATCATATCCACGTAGTCCACTTGATATGTTGATTTCATCCAGTCAATGACTGATTCTTGAACTCGTCCATCCATACAGTTGATTGCTGTCGCAAAAGTTCCTTGTGCCATATAAATGTCTCCCTTCAAACTTTTCTTTTATTTTAACACAGCTTGATAAGTACTATTTAGAAAAATAAGCTTATAGTCTCATTCTAAAAGGTTTACTATTTAATTTTTTCACAGTTAAAATTGACTATTTCACAAGAAACACATTCGTACTTTGGTTTCATTTTCCATTTTTTAAGAAGATTTAACGAAGTTTACATCTAATAAAGTTGTCGAAAGAACTAAAAATTTGTGGAGGGATTTTAATGTCGAACAAATTTCTTAAAGTTTCTTTGTCAGGAATGTTGGTTTTTTCAGGTCTTGCTTTCACAACTCCAGTTGCCGCAGCAAACGGCCGGGATTACAACGGAAATGAATCGATTCAAAATGAACGTCTCCATGATTATGAAGAAATGGCGGATTTTCTACAACACTTAGATGAGAAGTCCGAAGCTTTAGAGGTTGAAGTTTTTGGTCAATCTGTAAAGGGTCGTGATCTTTACTTAGCAAAGTTTGGTTACAATGAAGAAAATCCTACGATTCTTTATCTAACTCAGCAACACGGTAATGAAACATTAACGACTGAAGGGGCTCTTCAGTTTATTAAAAAAATGACTTCAAATTCAAAGAATGTTAAAGAGATTTTAGAAAACGTGAATATTTTAGTGGTTCCAAGGTTAAACGTCGATGGTGCTGAAGGTGATGTTGACTTCTCATTAGATGATTATGTAGCAGGTACACATACTCGCTATAAGGCGAAGGGTGTCGATCTAAACCGAGATCACGTAGTAAAAGAAGAGCCTGAAACTAAAGCCTTCCATGAAGAAGTTATTCAGAAATATAACCCTGATTACTTAATTGACTTGCACCACCAAGGTACGCAAACAACTTATGGTGATACAGATGAACTCGTGTCAGGCTCGATTTTGCACCCAACTAATGAAAATGTAGATCCAGAAGTATTAGAAGGGTCGAAACAGTTAGGTAAAGTGTTATATGACGCTATTGAAAGTAAAGGATTCGGTTTACTTTCTAAATATAATGGTGGTTCCGCAACAACCATTGGACGTAACGGTCTAGCAGTAGAATACGGAATTTCAACGCTTCTATTCGAAATGAGAGGTATGGCTGATCATTTCTATGAAGATTATGTTCTTGGTCAAAAGAGTAATGGATACTTAATTAAGCAAGCTGTTATTGGTCTGGAGGCAACTGCTAAAGCGATTGCGGATGGCTCTGTCGAAGAGGCTGACACATCGTTCTGGGATGAGTTGCCTAGAAGTTCTTACAATCGTAGTAACGAGTAAGTAGAAAGATGGTAAAAGATTTGTTAAAAGAGGAAATTAGAGGATTTGGCATTTTTTAATAAGACTGTCTTAAGAATCCGAGTAATAATTTATAACAAGTTGTATTGTGGTAAGCGACGGTGGCGACCTTGAGGGAACAGCATGAACTGAAAATCCATTTAGATAATCTTCGCTGAATCCGTGTCCGTGGAAATCGTCCACCGTTAGCGCACCACAATAACCTTAACAGAGCCTATTAATTTTTAATACTGTTTTATAGGAGCTTACTAGCTAATTGCCGTTATCTTTGAATCTGTAACTCCCCAAGTATTTTTACTCCACTCAACTTTGATTTCAAACCAAATGGCTCCTAAACCTGGTTTGTATTTTTCTCCTTCAAACACGTACTTCGTATCTGACTTCCGTTCTATATCTTGCAGCCTTAGCAAAACACCATCTAAAACTAGACTTTCTTCATCAAAATGACCTTGTTCTCTTAATTCCTCTAACGATGCAGACTTAACCTCAACATCGTATTGATCTGTAAAATAATCTACAATGGCCTGTTTTTGTTGTTCCTCTAACTCAAAATTGTTCATATCAATAGCCAGAAACTCCATTTGATGGTTAAGAACTTCATCTTCTTGCATCAACTCTTCTAAAGCTGCAATATAAGCCTCCTCAACTGACTTGTCACCGGGTAATTCTCCAGGGTCACCTTTAACTGCGGTCCCACAACCACTCATCAAAACAAGAAATATTAATAAGACTTTTATTTTCATCACGACACCGCCTTTTAAGTATAGACGGTTCACCTAATAAAAAGTTACAGCTATGGTTTAGTCAATTCTTCATCAACAATTTTTGCTGCAATTTCTCCAGACTCAACTGCACTCTCCATCGTTGCAAAGTTTGACGTCTTCGTATAATCTCCAGCCAATGTGAACCCTTTAATTGGTGTGTCTTGTTCTGGGCGCATCCAATCATGTCCAGGCTCTAAAGAATAAAATTCATCAGGATGCTTTACTACTCTATAATCTAGAATATGTCCTTCAAGCTGCAATCCTAACTTTTTAGCATCTTCCAAAACAATGTTCAGAATGTCTTCCGAGTTCATATCAATAAACTTTTGCGCTGGAGCTAAGATACAAGATAATCTCCCTGGAACATGAGTAAAAGTGGTTCTAGACTGCTCTGTAAATGATGCTAGAGAAGTTCCTGCCCCAAAAGTCGTTCGGTCATATGGCATTGTAGGCTGATTTAACTCAAACTGAATCGTTACAGCAGGTACGGCTGGAAGTTCAAGTAAATTCTTAAAGCACTCATGTTTTATACTTGATTGCGCAATGAGTTTCTTTGCAGCACCAATTTCAGTAGCCAATACTGTTTGTGTTGCTCGGTATTCTCTCTCTTCTGTCACAACCCCTCTAACCGCTCCATCTTCATAGATAAGTTGTGTAGCCTTTTGATTCGTTAGTATTTCTCCACCCTTAGATGTAATTGCCTCAGCCATCGGATTGGCAACTAAATCTGACATTCCCCCTAAAAATGCTCCCATTCTCATTTTGTAAAAGTGGGTTAATGTTGGGGCTAACAAACCAAAAAGCGCATATGCTGAAAATCGTTCTGGTGGCAGAAAAAAGACCCCGGCAGTTAATGGAATCAACACCAAATGGTAAGCGTTATTCGACACTTTATACTTTTGAGCATACTCCTTAACACTAATTCGATCTAGTTGATCTGGGTGCTTCACATAATCTTTAAATCCATTTATGAAAAAAGGAGCTAATGATAGCCGATCTTTATAAGATATTGTGTCAGTGTTTCCGAACATCCCGTGTAGTAATTTAAGTGGTCCATGTACAGGGGCCATGCCGAAAGTCGTTACCTCACCATTTCTCGGTGAACGAAAATCCATCACTTCTTCCCACATCACAATTTTATTTAAATCAATGCCTGCCTTTTTTAAAATTTTAGGATAGTGCTTGTAATACCCAATCACACGGTGAAAGCCAGATTCAACCTGCATCCCATCTTCATTCCAAGATGATGTCCGACCACCCACAAAAGGTTTTGATTCTAATATTAGAACTCGGTAACCTTTTTCAGTCAAAAGAAGGCCAGTCGTCATCCCTGCCAGGCCTGCCCCTATAATCACCACATCATATTCCAATCATTTTCCCTCCGTACGATTTCATTTATAAATAGGTTGCCCGAAAACAATCTAAACATAAGGCTAGTGCCTAATTTTGATAATAATAGGGGCATTCGACTAGTCCTTTACATACTCTATATGCAGATACCAATATGACCTAAGGAGTGACATTATGTTTTATCATGTCAAAGAACTACAATACGAGGCTAAACCCGATCGACCGGATCCGCTTTTTGCGAAACAACTGCAAGAAATTTTAGGTGGACAATATGGTGAGATTTCTGTTGCCATGCAATACTTATTCCAAGGCTTCAACTTGCGTATGGAAGGAAAATATAAAGACCTTCTGTTGGATGTTGGAACTGAGGAATTAGCACACGTTGAGATGTTAGCAACTATGATTGCACGATTGTTAGACGATGCCCCGATTGGTGACCTAGAAGATGCTGTGGAAGACCCTGTGTTAGGGGCCGTAATTGGAGGAATGAACCCGCAACATGCGATCGTTTCAGGCTTTGGAGCTATGCCAGCAGATAGTGTCGGTAACCGATGGACAGCTGAATATATTGGAGCTAGCGGAAATCTTTTAGCAGACTTCCGCGCAAATGTTATGGCAGAGTCACAAGGTCGCCTACAAGCAAGTCGTCTATATGCCGCTACTTCAGACCGTGGCGTTAAAGATATGTTAGCATTCTTAATCGCGCGTGACCGATATCATCAAAACATGTGGCTAGCTGCAATTCAAGAACTTGAGGAAAAAGAAGGCGTCATCGTGCCATCAACCTTCCCGCCTGAGTTAGAAAAACAAGATGTTGCGTACGAATTTTATAATTTATCTAAAGGTGATGCGAGTAGTAAAGGACGCTGGGCTAGTGGACCTAGCATTGATGGATGTAGCACGTTTGAATACGTAGCTAATCCAAAACCTATGGCTGGAATTCCAGTTCTAAAACCAGCACCAGCTTACTCATTTGACACAAACTTCAGCATACCACCACAAAAATGTTAACAACTTTTGCCCCTCATGAAGCAGGGGCAATTTTTATGTTTTCGATTCATTTAAATATGTGATTAATATATAGATGAACCGGGAATGTATGTTGACAAGCAAGACTTTTGCAACATAATTTTTTTAGATGTTATAAATAATAATGCAGAAGGAGGAATGTCATCATGAGTAAAAAAGTACTAATGGTTGTAACAAACCATACTAAAATTACCGACGATCATAAGACAGGTCTTTGGTTAGAGGAATTCGCAGTTCCTTATAATGTATTTAAAGAAAAAGGTTATGAAATAAAAGTAACTAGTATCGAAGGCGGCGAAGTAGCTCTTGATCCAAATAGTATCGAAGACCGTGCTGAATGGAAGGAAGCAGAAGCCGAATTAGAAAAAACGCATAAACTTACAAAAGAAGACTCCACAGGATTCGATGCCATCTTTCTACCCGGTGGACACGGAACAATGTTTGATTTTCCTGACAGTAAAACATTGCAATATGTGCTACAACAATATGCAGAAGAAGACAAAGTAATCGGTTCTGTATGTCATGGTCCATCAGGTCTAGTGAATGTAACTTACCTGGACGGCACTCCGATTGTAAAAGGCAAAAAAGTATCAGCTTTTACTGATTCAGAAGAAAAAGAAATGCAATTGGACGAGCATATGCCCTTTATGCTTGAATCAAAGCTTCGTGAAAAAGGTGCTAACTTTGAACATGGTGACAACTGGGAAGACTATTCTGTTCGTGATGGAAACCTTGTTACAGGTCAAAACCCACAATCCAGTCGATCAACAGCTGACAAAGTCGTAGAAGCGTTAGAAAGCTAATACTGCTCAGTTATAATTAAAAAACTATTAAAAAGAACCCTTCTCGCAATACTCGCGAGAAGGGTTTTTGTGTGGGAGTCATTATATTATTAATCTAAAATTTTTACTTCTACTGTCTTTACGCCCCATTGGTTTGCTTCTTCCGTAGTTGGAACGTGAACGTCAATACGGTTACCTTTAATTGCGCCGCCAGTGTCTCCAGCGATTGCTTCTCCGTAACCTTCAACCCATACTTTAGTTCCTAATGGAATTACGTTTGGGTCAACCGCGATAACTTTTTTGTTGCGGTCTTCTTTTAAGTTAATACCTGTTGCTGTGATGCCTGAGCAGCCTTCACATTCAGCAGTATATGCTGTTGCTTTCATCGTCATTGTTTGAGCTGCTTCCTCTTCTTGACCTGTCTGTTGAACAGGTTGTTCTTCTTTCGATTCTTCTGCTTTTTCATTTGATGTTTGTTCTACATTTTGTTTAGGCTCTTCTTTTTTAGCTGGAGCTTGTCCATTGCGCTCCTCTAAGAACTGATCATAATTTTTAAGAACATTTAGAGGTAATTCCAACTCTAGCTCTTGTCCATTTACAATCAGGTCCGATTCTAATTCGTTCCACTCTTTGATGTCATTTACTTCTATTTCGAGATCACGCGCTAACTCACTTAACGTGTCTCCTTTTTTAACTTCTAGCACTCTTTTGTTATCTATTTTTATTTGATCTCCTGCTACGATTAAACTAGATGATAGATTGTTAAGCTCCATTAAGTCTTCTGATGTTGTGCCGTATTCTTTAGCTAATTCACTTACTGTATCACCTTTTTGAATTTCATAGTCTGCTTCAGCAGATACAGAAGTGGCTACAGCGAATCCTGATAATAGAATTCCGCCTGCAAGCGATATGATTAATTTCTTCATATACTTTCCCTCCTTATTGACTTGCAAGAGTTATCTTAACACGGAACAACTAGGCCTGTGGTTACACAGAGTTTAAGAGTCTATAACGAACGTAATAGATTAATAGGACTTTGTAATAAATTATAGGAATTATGTAATATTTTTTGATATTTTGTAAAATAACTTGGGTATATATACAGTAAAACAACAAAAAGGAGTGTCACCATGTTAATTAGAGAAGCGATTTTATCCGATTATAGTGGAATTGCCAAAGTTCATGTCGATTGTTGGTTGAATAATTATCAACGTGTACTTCCAATTAAGTTGTTAGAAGATTTAAGTTACAGAGAACGAGAAAACCTCTGGAAAAAGATCCTTCTGAATGATAAAGTATGGGTAGTAGAGAATGACCACAGTGAAATAGTTGGATTTGTTCATGGTGGGATTAATCGGATGTCTCAGTATGAGGACTATCAGGGTGAAATTTATGCATTGCATATTTTAAAAGACTATCAAAACCTCGGTTTGGGTAGAATGCTAATAAGAACTTTATTAGATGATCTCAAGCAGCATAATATCACTTCACTCATGATTTCGATTTTTGAAGAAGATTCTTTCTGTACTTTTTACGAAAATTTAGGAGCACAAAAAATTGACTGTGTTCAAGTTGATTTAGAAGGTCAAACCGTTAACGAAGCGATTTACGGTTGGGAGGCTCTTCCTCAAATCTAGCTTTCTTAACATTAGAAGGAGTCAAGAACATGGAGATTAATTGGAAGCTTTGGCAATATATTAGTGTGGATAATTGGATTGACATTGGAATCGCAATCGGTATTTTACTTTTATTTCATATTCTTAGAAAAGCATTTACTAAATATGTGTTTTATTTCATTAGACGCTTGTTCAATCGTGATAAGACCGATTTAATAAGACAGATACTTGATGCATATGAAAAACCAATCCGATGGTTATTTGTGATCATCGGGTTGTACATAGCGGTAGACTTTTTTCCGTACTTAAGCAATGAAAGTGATTGGTTTAAAAACTTAATCCTCGCTTCTCTAATTATCTTAATCGCTTGGGGACTTTATAATTTATCTTCAACGTCTTCTCTTCTATTTATGAAGTTGAACGACGGTGTGGGGCTTGAAGTTGATCAGATTTTAATTCCGTTTTTTTCAAAGGCACTAAGGATTATTATTGTTGCGATTACTGTAAGCTTAGTCCTTTCACAATTTGGCTTTGACGTTAATGGATTTGTCGCGGGTCTTGGTCTAGGTGGTCTTGCATTTGCACTAGCAGCTCAAGAAGTAATTAAAAACTTCTTCGGTGGGATTGTGATTATTACTGAAAAGCCATTTACTTTGGGAGACTGGATTAAAACTTCGACAGTTGAAGGTACTGTTGAGGATATTAATTTCAGAAGTACCATTGTACGTACGTTTGCTCAAGCTCTAGTAACGGTGCCAAACTCTACTTTATCGAATGAGGCCATTACAAACTGGAGCAAAATGGGGAAACGTCAAATTACATTTAATCTTGGCGTTGAATATAGTACGCCAAAAGAAAAGCTGGAAACCGTTGTCGAACGCATTAATGATATGCTTGTGAACCATGATGGAGTTCATAAGGAGACAATCTTTGTGAAGTTTGACAAATATAATGACAGTAGCCTTGATATCTTCTTATACTTTTTCACGATTACAACAGAATGGGAAAAGTTCTTAAATGTAAAACAAGATGTTAATTTTAGGATTATGGAGATTCTCGATGAAGAAGGTGTATCCATTGCCTTCCCATCGCGCACCATTTATATGGATAACGGAAACGCAACGATTACAAATGAAAAAGAAGAATAAAACACGTGGGGGCTTCATGCCCCGCGTGTTTTTATATCAATTTTGCCAGATAATACTCATCTACAAATCGTTCGCCTAACTTTAAAGAGTCCCTTTTTGTACCTTCTACTTCAAAACCCATTTTCTTATAAAGGTTGCAAGCAGCTATATTTTCAACAATCACCGTTAGCTCTAGTCTGTGAAGGTCTACACTTCTCGCCCATTCCTCCATTTTCTCAAACAGCTGTGTTCCAACACCCTGTCCCTGAGCCTCTTCCTTAACTCCAATCACAATAGAAGCAGAATGCTTATTTTTCTCAGTAGCACCACCTTGAATAATCAGATAACCCAATATGTCATTATCTTTTTGCGCGACAAAGATATTGTGTCTTTTCTTCTCGTTAAATGCGTTAATCATTTTTTCTTGAATCTCTGTAGACCAGTTGCGTTCGCCTGCACCGTAAAGCATATATTCACTTTCTGACTCAACGTCTAAGATTGCCTTGGCCAAACTTTTAGCATCTTCTACTCGGGCTTGTCTGATTTGCATGAGGACCCCTCCACTTTTTGTCTATTATACTAAAGTGGAGTTCGAATTCCCCATAAATCTGAAAATTTCCCCATAAATTTGATTTTTTCCCCATATATCAGAATTTTTCCCCATAAATTTAAATTTTTCCCCATATATCAGAATTTTTCACCATAAAAAAATATTACTCACTCTTGTGAACGTAATCTACCACTGTCACATTACCGTTACGCACATCGATTGTAATCCGATCTGTTACATAGGGTGGATCTAGACTTTGGATTTGCGTTTGCACTTCGACCGTTGCTAAAAAACAGCCTTGGCAATCCTCTATTTTTTTCAACTCTACAATATTCTCTTGTTCATAATCCCTCGTTTGTCCATAGAATTCTTCAATAGCTTCTTGTACATATGGCGTTAATAATTCCAAGATTAAGTTTTCTTCTAAATTAGCTTCTGCAGCAAGCTTGCCATTAATCGAAAAAAGTATTATTCCGACAATCAATATGATCTTCTTCATCTAAATCACCTCTTACTATGTAAACTGAACCAATTTTCATTTTTTATGAATACCGAATGATTTTACTTATATAGGTAAAAATAACATCTGAATGTGAAAGGAGGAATTCAGATGAGAGAACATCCTAAAGACAAAGAGAATAAGCAAGAAATGACGAATCAACAGGGCCATCCTGTTACCGATAACCAAAACACGCGATCCGTTGGTAACCGTGGCCCACTTGTGCTTGAAAACTATGATTTTTTAGAAAAAATTAGTCACTTCGACCGTGAAAAAATTCCTGAGCGGATTGTGCACGCACGTGGGGCTGGGGCTCATGGTTATTTCGAGTCATATGGTGAGGTAGATGGCGAGCCCATATCGACATATACACGCGCTAAGGTATTTGAAAAAGGAAAACGCACACCTGTATTCGTTCGTTTCTCAACGGTAAACCACGGGAAACACTCACCAGAGACGTTGCGTGATCCGCGTGGGTTTGCGGTGAAATTTTACACAGAAGACGGGAACTGGGATTTAGTTGGGAATAACTTAAAAATATTTTTCATTCGTGACCCTTTGAAATTCCCAGATTTTGTACACTCGTTCTTCCCTGACCCAGTGACAAACATACAGGACCCGGAGCGTCAGTTCGACTTTATTAGTGCATCACCAGAGGCGACTCATATGATTACGTTTTTGTTTTCACCTTGGGGAATTCCTGCCAACTATCGTCAAATGCAGGGTTCTGGTGTTCACGCCTACCGTTGGGTGAATAAAGAAGGGAAAACAGTACTAGTTAAATACCATTGGGAGCCTATCCAAGGAATCAAGAACTTAACACAAGCTGAAGCGAATAAAATTCAAGGCATGAACTTTAACCATGCTACACAAGATTTATATGAAGCCATTGAAGATGGAAATTATCCTGAATGGGAGCTTTATGTCCAAATCATGGAGGATCACGAGCATCCCGAGCTTGACTTTGACCCGTTAGATCCGACGAAGTTGTGGTATAAGGATCAGTTCCCTTGGCATAAAGTTGGTAAAATGGTCTTAAACAAGAATCCTGAAAACTACCATGCTGAGGTTGAGCAAGTTGCGTTTGGAACTGGTGTACTTGTAGACGGACTAGACTTCTCAGATGATAAGCTTTTACAAGGCCGTACTTATTCGTACTCTGATACGCAACGTTACCGTGTTGGACCGAACTATCTACAATTACCGATTAACAGCCCAATCAAACGAGTTGTGACGAATCAAAATGGCGGGCAGATGGATTTCCGTATGGATTACGCAGAAGAGAAGAATCCTCACATTAACTATGAGCCATCTACCCTTAATGGATTAAAGGAGGCTAAGAATCCAGGTGTGGAAAACACACCACATGTCGAAGGCCATATTGTCCGTGAGCCAATTGAACGTCAAAATAATTTCGGACAAGCAGGTGAAACATATCGCCGCCTTAATGACTGGGAACGTGACGACTTAATTAACAACTTAGTTGGAGCCCTTTCTCAGTGCCGTAAGCCAATTCAAGATAAGATGATCGAAAACTTCACACAAGCAGACGAGGAATACGGTAGACGAGTGAAAGAAGGCTTAGAGAAAATGGATACCAACAATGAAAAAGAAGAAGCTGTGCATGACGCAGAAACAATGGGACATGTGTCAGACCCATATTAATATGTACGCCAGCCGTTGCGACGGTTGGCTTTATTTTTAGGTAAAATTATCCAACGTTATAGTGTAGAAAGATTACAGAATTTACTGTAGAATTAATTATAGAAATATTTTACAGGGGGAATAACTTATGGGCTCCAGAATGATGCATGCCATAATTGCGCATCAAGTAGGAAAATACTTTGAAGTAAAAGATTTAAACTCCTTTATCATTGGTGGAATTGCTGCCGATGCCAATCTGACAGACAAAGACACTTCCCATTTTTACAAAGGAAGAATGGACGATTTTTCAAAAGTAATAGAAATAGACCTTTTTACAGAAAAATATAAGCATCAGTTAAATCACCCATTTTTACTTGGGTACTATACTCACCTGATTGCCGATGAGAACTGGTTGAATGGCTTCGCTTTATCGTGGTTAAAAAATCGACTGGATCACGATGATGACATTTTCTATCGTTATCACAACGATTTTCAAGTACTAAACGCAAAACTACTTAAACATTATAATTTAAAGGAAACCATCAAAAACATCTTTGATGAAGCTGAAGTAGAGTCCAAAGTTGATGAAGTCAAAACTGAAGATATTCGAACATTTATCCCATACATAATTAAAGATATCGATTACAAAGAACCTGATTTATACGAAGACCTACAAGTATTTACCTTAGACCAGTTACTCGGTTACGTCGAAACATCTATTCAAAAAAGTATCTTGAAAATTAATCAGAACAATTTCTTAATGTCATCTAAGTCGTGAAGCACTTGCTGAACCTCATCTTGATTGAGCTTAATCAGAATCTGGTCATTCAACGACAGAATCTGTCCTCCATCACTTGCGTGAGCTAATAAATAATCATGTAGCAAACCAAGCTCATCTTCTGTGATCGTGGATTCAGTCGTCAAATGCTTAACGCTTGTGATGGAAAATTCATGGTTTTGTTGATCATATTCACCAGAAATAATTTTACCATCAATGTGCATGGCAATCACCTCAAAGGTAGTCTGTGCAAAAACGGGGTGATTCATGATTAAAAATGGTGATATAGAGGATTATGATTTGTGTTGGCGAGAATTCGTCCCTCTTGGCGAAATCATGCCTTACTTCGGCGAGATCTTGCTTCACTTCGGCGAGATTGTGCCTCACTTCGGCGAGATTGTGCCTCACTTCGGCGAAATCATGCCTTACTTTGGCGAGATTATGCCTCGCTTTGGCGAGAACTCAACACACTTCGGCGAGATCTTGCTTCACTTCGGCGAAATTTTGACTCTTTTCGGCGAGAACTCAACCCAGTTCGGCGAGATCTTACCCCTCCTTGGACAAATCATGCTCTTAATATAGAATTAATAGAGCACACCCCGTTCAACAGGGTGTGCTCTACTTTTTATCTAAAAAACGGAACTTCTTTAACGCCGATCATTCGCGCGTAAATAAATAACTGCCCTTTGTGATGAATCTCGTGTTCATACATCGCTTTTAGGTAGTTATATTTGGGGCCTTTCATTTGAGACAGTTCAGCTTCGTTTTCTTTTCCGATTTCTTCATCGGTCATATCGGCAATTTTCTTTTTCGTACGATCGGTTAATTCTTTTACTTTTTCTCGAACGTCTTTCATATTTTCAAACTCTGGCATCTCTGGCGCTTCCATTTTTTCCGTCTTCACCATGTCTGCAAACATATCACCTGCTAATGCGATATGAAGTGCCATTGTCCCTAATGACATGCCACCATCCCACGGTTTGTAGTGAACATGTTCATCATCTATTTGTTCTAATAATAACTCTAGCTTTTCTCGATGGTTTAGCCAATCTGTTAGAAATTCTTGTACTTTAGACATGATTTAACCTCCTAATTATAGGCTTTTTAATGCTTCTTCGATAGAGTATTCCCCGGATAGTAAATCAAATCCACGGTTAAACGTTTTTTCTTCATTTAAAGCAGCGACTAACACTCGCGCCACGTCTTCTCTAGGAATAGTTGCACGTTCCGGTAGGTCTTCTGCAACGCGCACTTTACCTGTTCCTTCTTCATTTAATAATCCACCTGGGCGGACGATTGTATGATTAAGCGAACTTTCTTCTAAAGCTTTATCTGCATAATGCTTGGCGACATAATAATGGCGGATCTTCTCGTTCCAGTTCTCACGGTTATGAGCTTGAAGCGCACTCACCATTAAGAAACGCTCAACTCCGGCTTTTTCAGCAGCTTCCACCATTTTAACGGCACCATCTAAATCGATGAGCAATGTTTTATCGGCTCCTGTTTTCCCACCTGAACCAGCTGCAAAAATCACTGCGTCACAACCTTCAGCAGCTTGCGCCAACTGATCGACTGGGCCTTCTAAATCTGCTAATACTGCTTCGATTCCTTTTTCCTTAAATTCATTAAGCTGATCTTCCTTACGCACCATTGCTCTAACGTGATGGTCGTTTCCTTCTTGTAGCATCTCTGTTGCTTGTTTTCCAATTTGTCCGTTTGCTCCAACAACTAATACTTTCATTTAATCAGCTCCTTCTTCAAAGTTAGAACCTATATAAAAAGTATTTCATAAAACCTTTTTCTTATCAAAAGAGATGATTAACGGAGTTTATAAATTATATATCCAATTAACGCGAACCCTGCACCAATTATGATTTTTATATAAGCAGGCAATTGGTAGGTATAGCCAAACTCAGGCATAAAATAATATATTAAGAAAAAGACTCCAAAGGTCATAACCCCGATCATCCACGTTATTAAAAATTCTACTACTGAATTAAGATTCTTTATGGAGGTCCACTTTAGAAATTGTAAAATCAGCACTAAGAATAATAGAGAAAAGATAATCGATAAAACAAAGTTGACGCTTTCAGTACCTAAGTAATAGGTCTTATACAAAGAGTCAAAGTTAAATAAATGGTAAGCAATCGTATCAAATAACCCTGATGCTCCTAAAGCCGTTGCAAGAAAGAAAAATATTCCCATGAACATAAGTGATAGTTGATTTTTAGTTAACATCTTGGGTAATTCATCAATTATTTCATCAGCGTAGGTTTTTTTATCATTACCGAAAATATCTTCGGCGGTTTTTCCTTCTTCTTGTGCAATTAGTAAATGGTCTAGCATCTCGGCTAATACCTCTTCTGTTTCCTCCTCGGATTTATCATAAGCAAGCCTAATGTAAACTAGCATGTCTTCATAATACTCTTTGTTTCCTTTAGTTAATAGCTTTCGCTTTTGATTATTTTCCTTAATCAACTGTTTTGTGTTCATCGTCTCTCCCCTTTTCTAAAATTTGATCAACAGGCTTCTTAATCCATGCCCAGTTTTGCCTAAACTCTTCAAGTGATTTTTGGCCTTCTGTTGTTAAGTAATAATATTTTCTATTAGGACCACTTGGTGATTTTTCCATTTGACCTCTAATTAACTTTTCTTTCTGTAACCTTAATAAAATTGGGTATATTGATCCTTCGCTAACTTCTAGTTCAAATTCTTGTAATTTAACAGATAATTCGTAGCCATATACAGGCTCTTTTTCTATTGTTGCTAAGATACAACCTTCTAAGATTCCCTTTAATAACTGACTTCTAATTGCCATTTTTTCACCTACCTTGCAATGCCATATAGCACATCTAAAAGAGTACCTTGTATAACCTAATAGCTAACATAAAAAAACAGCTATCTTGTAATACAAAGCAGCTTACCTTTTTATCTTACACTATTTTTATTTAAAATCAACACCTTTTTAATTATGTTAAATGACTTTTTAGCCAAACATCTTTACAATAGTATTGGATTGATTAAAAGGAGTTGCACTATGAGTCAGACACAAATTGGGATTAAACAAAATATTATTCAATTTACGTTACTTGTTTTTATTAATTTATTTGTAGGTTTCATGGTCGGACTTGAACGTACAGTCTTACCAATGGTTGGCGAGAGTCATTTCGGTCTTGCCTCTGCAAGTGCTGCGTTATCATTCATTGTGAGCTTCGGTTTTTCTAAAGCGGCGATGAACTTCTTTGCAGGAGGATTGGCAGATCGATTTGGCCGTCGTGAGGTTTTACTTGTCGGTTGGGGAATCGGTCTATTAGTTCCAATCCTTGTCATCGTCGCTCATGCTTGGTGGGTGATTGTTTTTGCAAATATCTTGCTAGGTATCAACCAGGGCTTGACTTGGTCGATGACGTTAAATATGAAAATTGATTTGGCACGTGGGAATCAGCGCGGGATTGCCGTTGGATTCAATGAATTTGCAGGGTATATCGGTGTTGGACTAATGGCTGCGATTTCTGGTTATGTCGCATCCCAAACGTCGATTCGACCAGAGCCTTTCTACCTTGGAATTGGAATTGTTGTAATCGGCTTTATTCTATCCTTGTTTGCGCAAGACACGGAAAAACATGTTCAAGCACAGTCGGACAGTCATGATGGTGATGAGGAAGAAGATTTTGACGCCAAAGAAGTGTTTAAGAAAACAACTTATAAAGATCGCGAGCTATCGACTCTAAGTTTTGCAGGGCTATCAACAAACTTAAAAGACGGTATGGCATGGGGACTATTCCCCGTCTTCCTAACTGCTGGTGGCCTAACGGTTGGCCAGGTCGGCGCTGTTGTGGCCGCTTATCCAGCCGCATGGGGGTTCTTCCAGTTGTTCACAGGGATTTGGAGTGATCGCATCGGGAGAAAAGGGTTAATCGTGAGTGGCATGATCATTCAGGCTTTAGCGTTATGGATGTTTTTATTAGTTGATACATTCACGTTATGGATGACAGCGGCTATTATTCTTGGAATTGGAACCGCCATGGTTTACCCAACGATTATCGCAGGTGTTGGCGATGCCTCACACCCTAAATGGCGCGCCACTTCGCTAGGATACTACCGTTTCTGGAGAGATAGTGGCTATGCGTTCGGTGCACTATTCGCAGGGATATTCACAGACTTACTCAATGTTGAATGGGCCATTGGTTTAGTAGCTATTCTTCCGTTACTTGCAGGACTTAGAGCCATCCGCATGAAAGAAACCATGAAGATGATTTAGGAAAAAGTGCCTGTAGTGGGCACTTTTTTTACATAAACATCATTAAAACAAATGACGATAAGGCTGTGAGGATAGCACCTAAAAAATATGGACTAATTGCTCCTGTAAATTTATTGACTTTTGTACTTGGCACATATCCTCCCACTGTTCCTGTGGTGGCGACTCCCTCCCCTAACGATGAGACTCTTCCCCCATATGTAAAGAAACAACTGACGACTCCGGTGACAAATACTATGTTCACTAACTGAAACTCTGTAAATGAATAAATCATATATGAGATCCAATAAAGAACTGTCATAAAAATTAGCAACTTCAGGATAAACTTCTTCATAACAAATTGCCCCCTTATTGATTAATACGATTTAGAAATTGCCTAGTTTCAGAAAACTGTGGTTCATTCGTTGGAATATTTTGTTACAATGGAAAGTGGAACTTTTACATAAAGGACGATGATGATGCGACAACCACCAAAGCAACGAATTGCCAGGGATGCGATTAAGGCCTGGCGCCTGACTGCTCTATTATTTTCGATTATACCACTTGTATTAAGTGGAGTAGCTTGGTACGGCTATTATGCTTTTAATTTTTTATCGATATGGATACCAGCATTATTAACGATGATCACATTAATAGATTTCATTATAACTCCATTTGTAATCCCCAAAATACGCTGGCGCAGATGGAGGTATGAGGTCATCAATGAAGAGATTTACATTCAGCATGGAATTCTAATTGTCACACAGACATTGATTCCGATGATTCGTGTACAACATGTTGACACAAAGCAAGGGCCTATTTTATCAAAATATAGACTAGCCACTTTGACCATAACGACAGCTGCGACGACTCATGAAATTCCAGCATTACGTGAGCATGAAGCGACTGAATTAAGAGATTTAATTTCAGAATTAGCAAGGGTGGAACAGGATGATGTCTAACCCTAAACGTCTAAGTCCTCTTGCTATTGTGTTTAATGTTTTTAAATTGTTTCGAAAAGCATTTTACTTAGTTGTAACATTTTCTGTTCTGGCGATCGGTGATGGTTACTTTAAGTTTGTCTTGTTAGGGTTATTAGGGGTGACTGTCTTATTTATTATATTTGGTATTCTATCGTGGTTACGGTTCACATATGAAGTGTCTCCTGACCAAATCCATATCAAGCACGGGGTCATTATTCGAAAGGACCGTTATATATCGAGAAATCGCATTCAATCAATTGACTTAACACAAGGAATTTTTCATAGACCATTCGGATTAACGAAAGTGAATGTTGAAACGGCCGGTAACGATAAAGATGTGGATGCCAACTTAAGTGCGGTTACATACGATGAAGGAATTAGAATTCAAGATACGCTAAAAGAAGCGAATGAGGAGGCTGCTGAAACGACTTCTGATCAACTTACATATCCAAGTCGCACCATCAGCAAGCGAGAACTCTTACTGGCAGGAGCGACATCTGGAAGTATCGGAGTCATCTTAAGTTTATTTGGGGTTGTGTTTAGTCAGGTTGAGAATATTATCCCCGAAGATTTTTATGATGCAACGACTCGATGGTTCCTTTCTCAAGCTATTGAAACGCTAGTAATTATTGCTTTGGTCGTTTTCATTATATTGTGGGGTTTAGGGATTTTAGGATCGCTTATTAAATATGGTGATTTTAAAATTACTAGATATGAAGATGAATTGTTTATTACACGAGGTTTGTTAGAGAAAAAACAAATGACCATTCCGTTAAAACGCATCCAAGCTGTTGGGGTTGAGGAAAGTATTATTCGCCAACCATTAGGCCTAGCGACGATCTATGTTGTGATCGCAGGTGGAGAGATTGGCAGAACAGCTGATGCTCATACGTTATTGTTTCCAATTATTCGTAAGCGGAATATTGAGAGTTTCTTAGTTGATATTTTACCAGAATATCAATCACAGCCAGATGTTTTTAACCGTGTACCGAAACGTGCTTTACCTTATTATTTAATTCGTGCATTAGTGATTCCAGTGGTTTTATTAGTCGTGGCGCTTATCTTTTTCCAATCGCTATGGGTGTTAGGCGTCATTATTTTGGTGGCCAGTGCTGTGTTAGGATTTTTACGGTTCCGTGATGCGGGTTATGGAGTGCAAGGCGATTTCCTATGTGTTAGACATCGAATTTTAAGTAAAGATACGGTTATTATGCAGCGCAAACGAATTCAAGTCACTGAAATGATCCACCACCTATTGCATCGCAAGCAAGGCTTGATTAGTATGAAGTTTTCTATATTAAGCAAACAGGCAGGGCGGCACTTATGGATTAAAGAACTCGATCAACGAGATCATGATGAGATTGTGAATTGGTTTGAGAAGTAAAAAAATCCACACGTTGCGACGTGTGGATTTTCTATATTTAAGCTTCTTGTTTTTGTTCAGCATAATACTGTTCAATTTTATCTAAACGCTCTTGAACATCTTCTTCAGTTAGCTCGTTTTCTTCAATGTAAAGGTTGCGTTCAGCTGTACGGCATTCATGTGTGCAGCCACGCATGAAGAAATGTTCATTTTCTTCAGAGCATAGGATCTGCTTGTTACACTCAGGGTTCGCGCAGTTTACATAGCGCTCACAAGGTTCACCCGTGAAGTAATCGCGACCAACAACAACGTGTTCCTTTTGATTAACCGGAACGCTGATACGTTCATCGAACACGTACATTTGACCATCCCAAAGCTCACCTTGAACTTCCGGATCTTTACCGTACGTCGCAATTCCACCATGTAGTTGATTAACGTCTTCAAAACCTTCACGCTTCAACCAACCAGAGAATTTCTCACAGCGAATACCACCTGTGCAGTAAGTCAAAATACGCTTACCTTCAAGCATGTCCTTATTTTCTTTTACCCAATCTGGAAGCTCTTTGAACGTCTTAATGTCAGGGCGAATCGCACCACGGAAATGACCTAAGTCATACTCATAGTCGTTACGCGCATCCAACACAATTGTATTCTCATCTTCTAATAACTTCTTGAACTCTTTAGGCTCAAGGTAGTTACCGGTAAGTTCGTTCGGATCAATATCATCTTCTAAACGAAGACTCACAATCTCCGGACGATGACGCACATGCATCTTCTTAAACGCGTGCCCATCCGCTTCATCGATCTTAAACTCAATATCCTTGAAGCGCGGATCACGACGAAGCTCTTCCATGTATTTGTCTGTTTGTTCAATGGTACCAGACACCGTACCATTAATACCTTCTTCCGCGATTAAAATACGTCCCTTAAGACCTACATCCTTACAGAATTTCAGATGTTCTTTCGTCAATTCTTCTGGATTGTCGATATGAACGTACTTATAATACAGCAATACGCGATAAGTTTTATCTCCCATAAATAAAACCACCTCATAATTGAATTTTCTTACGTATAAGTACGTAGAATGATTTTTTCCAAAGATAAATTTTACAATATATCAAGGCGATTTGCAATTGGGAAATCTTGTTTGAAGGGGAAAACCCGTCTGAGGACGGGTTTTGACATATTTGAATACGGCTTTACCTGCAGGTTTAAGAGATTTATCAACATGTTTTTTTGATTTACCTGCAAGTTTTTCAGTTTTACCTGTATGTTTTTTTGATTTACCTGTAGGTTTTTAAAAAATACCTGCATGTTTTTTAAATTTACCTGCAGGTTTCTTATTAGTAGTGAAATCATTAAAATCGTTTTCGTAATCGTAACTCAGTCTATAAAAAGTTTTTTTGTTATCACCTACTTTTATCAATTTAGCTCTTTTGAGCATTGCATTTGCGGTTCTTGGCGACTCCACCCCAGTCCACCACCTAAACTGTCGATTGGTAATCTGATCTCCATAAAGTAAGAAAAATTCCTTCAATGCGCCTATGTAAGCGTCGGCGGAGCGCAGTCCACATTCGGAACATTCAAACCGTAGGCGTTCCCATTTCATTGGGAGGGTTCGGCAGCTTGGGCAGCGGACGCCTCGCCTAATTTCGCCTGGTCCGAGGCCTAATCTATGGAATACGTCTGGCTTCCATGGCTGGTGTTGGCTTGCGACGAAGCTGGCTAGCCGCCGGGTTTCAGCAAGTGTTAAGTGCTCGTGATTATAATGTTGATTAATTTCTCTTAATTTAGATGAAAGTTTACTTAAGGGAATGACTTTTTCTTGGTAAATGGAGTTCTGTGTGGCATTTAAAATGACGCGGGGATTCGTCATGACGACAAGAGTCTCAATCGGGAGGACAGGTAGCCCTTGTGTTTCTAGCCATAATTCTAGTTGTAGTTTTTGTTCCTCGACTTGCAAAACGGGATCATCGTACACGTTCGTTACCTTCTGTCCCGCGACTTCTTTTTGTTGAACGATCTGGTTGAATCCATCCCTTAATGAGATGTGGCCCGTATAGTCTTTCGCTTCAATAATTAGGTTATATCTCGGTGTCCATAGGTTGGTGTCCATCTGAAAGTTTACGTGGTTGACTTCAAGCCGGGTGTGGTGAGTCACAAAATGGGGAAATTGGATTTTCTTAAGTGGGTAGTCGAGGGCGCGTTCTCCGAAATAGCCGGAGCGTTCTTGGTAAAGTGATTTTTCGTACTTCTTGTAATTTGAATGCTGAGGTAGCACCCTTCCGTCAAGTGCTTCAAGCTGAAGGTGGAAAGGTGAGTGGGAATGGTCTTTCAAGATCAAATATATAAAACCTCCTTCTAATATAGTTAATTAATATTTTATAAAATCTTTCCAGGAAATCAAGATGTAAAAAAGCGTCCGCGGACGCTTTTTCACCTACTAACTGCAGTTTTTTTAATGGACTTAGAAATTAAGACTAAATCCTCAATCATGACGCTTGCTGTTGGGTACTTACCAGCTCCAGGTCCTTGGAAAACTAATTCCCCGACCAAATCGGCTGTCACCACAACTCCGTTATCGACTCCTTCAATGGAATACAATTTATGAGCTTCATCCACAGACACAGGCCTAACTTCCGCTTCAACCTGCCCTTCCTCATCAATCAAAAGTCTTCCGACATGCTTGATTCGCTCGCCACGTGTCGATGCGTGATTGATGTCACCTGAAGTTAAATTACTAATCCCTGAACATCGCACCTGATTCCAGTCAACTTTAACTTCAGTTAATAACTCTGACAAAATCACAACCTTAAACAGTGCATCAAATCCCTCAATATCATTCGTTGGGTCAGCTTCTGCGTAACCTAAGGCTTGTGCCTCGCTCAACGCTTCATCAATCGTCATTTGCTCTTCTCGCATTTTGGTTAACATATAGTTCGATGTGCCATTCAAAATTGCTTCAACCTTGACGATTCGGTTCATTCGGAGCAACTGTGTGAGGGCGCCAATAATTGGCACGCCTCCCGCCACTGTTGCTTCAAAGCCAACCTGAACGTCGCACTCTTCAGCAAGCTCTCTAAGCTCAATTCCTTTATGGGCAAAAAGCTCTTTATTCGCGGTGACCACTTGAACGCCAGATTCAATCGCCTTCTTTAAGTGCGTAAACCCAGGCTCCACACCGACAATCGCTTCAAACACTACATCCAACTCCGGCAACCGTAAAATGTCTTCAAAATCATCTGTCACAAGCACGTCAGGTCTAACGTCACGTTGTCGACTTACATCCTCCACCAAGACAGCCACAACCTCGACTCGGCGACCAGTCAACTGAATCAAACGCTCCTGTTGTGCCTCAATCAACTCATAAACGCCACTTCCTACAGTGCCAAAACCTAGTATAGCGACTTTGATTGAACCCATTATGCCTTCACAGTTTCCTGCTTAGATGATTCACCTGTTGCCGTGAAGATCGCTTGCTCCAAGTCAGCCAGTAAATCATCGATATGCTCAATTCCAACTGACAAACGAATGAGATCTTCTGTGACGCCTGTCGATTTGATTTCTTCGTCACTTAACTGCTGATGGGTTGTGCTTGCAGGGTGAATGATTAAACTTTTCGCATCACCCACATTCGCCAAATGTGACCATAACTCAACATTGTTGATAACCTTTGCCCCTGCTTCACGCCCACCTTTGATGCCGAATACTACAACAGATCCAGCGCCTTTAGGTAAATACTTTTTCACAAGTTCAGAAGAATGATGACTCTCTTGTTCAGGATATAACACCCAATCCACTCCAGGATGGGCCTCTAAATACTCAACAACCTTACGCGCGTTAGCGACATGCTCTTTTAAACGAACATGTAACGTCTCGATGCCAAGTGCAATCTGGAATGCATTATATGGGCTTAGTGCCGCACCTGTATCACGAAGTAACTGCACGCGCGCTTTTGTGATAAACGCCGCTTCAGGTAACGCCTCAGCATACACAATCCCGTTATAACTTGGGTCTGGCTGCGTAAATCCAGGGAATTTTTCTGTGTTCCAATTAAACTTGCCTCCATCAACAATGATGCCACCTAATGTTGTACCGTTCCCACCTAACCACTTCGTTGCGGAGTGTACGACAATATCTGCTCCGAAGTCGATGGGACGGCATAAATATGGCGTTGCAAATGTATTATCGATAATTAATGGCAATCCTGCTTCATGTGCAATTTCTGCTACACGTTCTATATCTAGCACTGTCAGACCTGGATTTCCAATCGTTTCAGCGAAAATAGCTTTCGTCTTAGGTGTGATCGCTTCCTTGAAATTCTCAGGATCTTTTGGATCAACAAAATGCGTTGTTATCCCGTGCTTCGGTAATGTTGTTGAGAATAGATTGTACGTACCACCATATAGTGTTGACGCTGATACGATTTCATCACCAACTTCTGCAATATTGAAAATGGCTGTAGAAATCGCCGCCATTCCACTTGATAATGCTAACGCTCCAATTCCACCTTCTAACTGAGCAACTCGCTCCTCTAATGCGCCTACCGTTGGATTTCCTATACGCGTGTAAATAAAGCCTTGCTCTTTTAAAGCGAATAAATCAGCTGCATGCTCAGTATCATTAAACTTATAAGAATTGGTTTGGTAAATTGGTAAAGCACGTGAACCTGTTGCTGGGTCTGCCTCTAATCCTCCATGAATACTCACTGTTTCTAATCTGTAATTTTTCTCGCTCATTATAATCGCTCCCTTTTTGTATTTAAACGGCCTTTGCCGTTAATGATGATAATTTCTCTTGAATAAATGGGCCCCACTTTTCAAACTCCACTAAAAACCCATCGTGCCCAAAAATCGTTTTAACTTCTAGAAATTCAGCATATCCTCCAGCATCTTGAATGTCTGTTACAAACCTATTGAGTTCGCTTGCTGGGTACAACAAATCGTTATTAAACCCTAACGCGAATACCGGAGCTCGATACTTTTGAATTACTCCCTGATAACTACCACGATTCCGAGCAATATCATGGCTATTCATGACTTCCAGTAACCTTATATAGCTATATGGATTAAATCGCTTCGCTAGTTTCTCGCCTTGATGATTCAAGTAAGATTCAACATCAAAGTCCCCATCAATTTCACTTCTTGCAAAACGCTTACTAAACAAGTCGTGCGAACGATACGTAACCATGCCAACCATTCGAGCTAAGCTCAAACCTTTTTCCGGATGATCACCATCTTGCAAATCATAAACAATCGCCTGCTTAGCAATATAGTTAAACGCAATCGCATAATCACTAAATGTCGGAGTAACTGCAATTGGGAAAATCGCATCCATGAAATCTGGATACATCAGACCCCATTCTAGAACCTGCATCCCTCCAAGTGACCCTCCAATAACAGCCTTCAAATGATTAATTCCTAACATGTTTAATGCCACGAACTGGACTTCAACCAAATCACGAACCGTTAATTTTGGAAAATGTTCCTGGTATGATTCACCATTTGGCCCAATTGAACCCGGCCCCGTGGACCCATCGCAACCTCCTAAAACGTTAAACGTTATAACTTGATAAGCTCTTAAATCGATGTAGCCACCTTCTTGAACTAACCCTCGCCACCAACCTGGCTCTGAATCTGTACCAACTGCGTATTGATTTCCTGTCAGCGCGTGGCAAATTAAAATTACTGGCGCCTCCTCAGGCCCACAGCGTTCATAGGCTAATTGCACTTCCTCAAAATGCTCTCCACTTTCTAAACTAAAATTGGGAATGGAAATAGTATCTGTTTGGTATGAGATCAAATTTCCCATCACCATCCCTCCTTCCGTAACATTTTTAATCAACTAAAAAAGCCTCCCTGCTTTGAGCAGAGAGGCCAGTATATACGACACCTTAATATAATGGTCCCTCTCATCTCTCAAAGCACACATTTGCTTTGCAGGAATTAGCACCTTTCAAACCGTTGTTTGAAGGTTGCCGGGCGTCGTCGGGCCAGTCCCTCAGCCACTCTAGATAAGAGTTGAAAATTTTATTTAATTTTGAATTAATTGATATCTTAGCACGGTAACATATTCTTGTCAACAATAGATATACAAAATATTATGTCGAGGACAATTTCTATATGACAATAAAATAATGATTAATGAACATCAGGATCCACATATTTTCCATGGTCAGGTTTTGCTATTTGATCGAATTCACGAACAAGCTTGTTCAAGTTATTTGTTAACTCTTCACCAACCATAGGAGCACCGTGCCCTGTCACAGCAATAGTAGGGTGAAGCTGCGAAAGTTTACGAACCGACTCCTTGGCAGCTTTCCAATCCGTTGTTAAATACCTTGGAGGCCCACTAATCTCTTTATCTTGTGTCATAACATCAAATAAGTTTTCCTGTTTAACTGTCACAAACGCATCCCCTACAATAAGTGCTCCATCTTCATCTCTAAAAAATGACACATGCCCAGGGGTATGGCCCGGTGTGTGTACCCAATTGAAACCATCCATAAAAGGAACTGTCCCATCATTAGGCAATGGCTGAACATGGTCCCCTAGATTAATTGGTTCATTTGGAAAAAACGGCGACATCTTAGCGACCATTCCACCTTCAACCGTTGAGTCAGGTTCAGGATACCTCTGTCTTCCCGTTAAGTACGGGATTTCTAACCGGTGTGCATATACTGGAATATCCCAATGTTCAACAAGCTCGATTATTGCTCCAACATGATCAAAATGTCCGTGCGTCAACACAATCGTCTCTGGCTTAGCATTATCACCGAAACGTTCCTCTACAATGTTTATAATACCGTCTGATGAGTGTGGCATACCTGCATCCACTAATACAAAATGTTCTTGTTCACCAACTAATGCGATATTCACAATTTGAATCGTATGACAATATACATCTGGTAGCAATTGCATACCAGCACCACTCGAAATGGACGTAGCGGGGATGAACTTATAATCTTCTCCGTAATTCATGTCTTGATCCATGCTGATAACCTCCTTTTAATCCTACACTTTAGTATGAACGAATTTTATTTAAGTATTATAACAAGGAAAAAATTGTATTTATGTAGAATGAAGTATTACTGAAGGAGGAATTAAAATGATTAAAAGTCCTATAAAAAATAAAGTGAATGTGGTGTTTATCCCAGTAAATGACGTTGTACAGGCACAAGAATGGTATTCTAAATATCTTGGATTAAGTGAAGGCGAATTTCATCAAGGGCACTTGTTCGTGGCAAAAACTGAAGGAACAGGAATAATACTAGACTCCATGCCTGCATGGCGTGAAGAAGGTGACTTATTACCAACTCTAAAAGCTCCCGTAATCCAGTTTGCTACAGATGATATCCATGAGTCATATTCATTTATGAAGGAAAATGGGGTGGAATTAGTTACCGACGTTCAATTTGATCAATTTTTTGTTTTTAAAGATTTAGATGGCAATTTTTTAATGGTGTGTCAATAGAGAGACTTAAAAAAACTAACAACTCCACGGATTAAAAAACGAAATGGAATTATAAATAATTCTGGGATTGCCAAAATTGCATCTACATAGCCAGAACGGTCCTTACGATCTTTAGGTTCCCTTTGTTTTTTATTCATTCTGAAACACCTCTTATCAACAAGCTTAATAGTATTATATTACAAAATTTTCTAGATTGTAAGTGTTATTTATGTAAAACAAAAGGGCTAAACATATTGTTAAGCCCCTTTGAATAAGCAGTTGTTAGCTCAGTGAAAGGATCTTTTTTCATAGCTCCAGTGTTAGGACCAACTAATTTCACGAAAATGAGAGGGATCATGAATGGGCCATGTTGGAGGATACGGTTAGCGATACTCATCACTCAGGGAATACACCTTTCACCCTACCAAATTGAACAGTTATTCTGAGACTAACAATTCTATTAACTGCTTGTTTTATAATATTAATTTTTATAGATTTTAACCGTGCGGATGTCAGGTGGTTAACAAAAATGTACGAATTACCATAGTTTAATCCTTTGACAAGACCTTCATCAAATGATTATCGTTGTAAGTGAAGGTAAAAAAGGAGGAACAACTATGGCGTTTGTCATTACAAGTCCTTGCCAATCGGAAAAAGCAGCAGAGTGCGTTGAAGTGTGCCCTGTGGATTGCATCGAAGAAGGCAAGGATCAATTTTACATAGACCCTGATGTATGTATCAACTGCGGTGCGTGTGTATCTGTATGTCCAGTTGCAGCCATCGTGGAAGATTTTGAGCTCATGCCTGGGGAAGAAAAATTTCTAAAAGAAGCAGAAGAGTTTTTTGGAAATAAATAAGCCGCTACTAGGCGGCTTTTTTTATTTTATTGAAAAATACTCCTTCAATGGCATTTGTCTCCCAGATTGATGCCATTCATTGTATTGATCAAGCACAGCCCTCACTTTTCCGTTGTGTTGATCGACTAATTGCTTAACGGCTAAAAAGCTGCGCCAATAATCATACATTATACTCGTTAAACTTCCCTCATATGATTTAGCACCGAAATCATCCAAGGAATGACCCCCATATCGATTCTCAAAAACTTCCACTAGTTTACGTTCAATGTTTACAAATTGTTTGAACTCTTCATCAGTGAATAAATACTTTCGGGGCAAATACTCGCACATCCCCTCTTCAAACCAAATACTATCATGTCGCTCGTCATCAAACTCATCCGGAAATAGATCGATATGATGTGTTAATTCATGTGCTAAAATCGCCAACACATGCTTGGCTGATATGGTTTCATAATAATGACGAATTCCCGGTAAATCCTGACCTTCTAATTGCTTTAAGAAAAGCTGTTTCCACTCATCTAAATCTGGCGAGATGTATATTAAATCTCTGTTCGTAAAAGCTGGAATGGGAATTTGCGAAAAAGTTGTTGTCGCAAGCTCTGAAGTTGTCCAGACAATCCCTTTTGGTAAATCATTTAATAGAGAGTCCGCTTGTAACTTAGATTGATATGGCCTTAGTTGCTCAATCAGCTTCTTTGTCACATTCTCGTATTTCTGATAATCACTCACATCTTCATATGCATAAATTTGTTTCACGATTATTCCCCTTTGCCAACTAAAACGTCTAGATCCACTGTTACTTCTGTTATATCAAGTTCAACTGGTTCCTCTATATTCCATGTTAATGGCGTCATTTTTAATAACAACGGGAGTAGTTCAGATGATAATGGTTTCTGATAAGTCACTCGGTACTCATCAATCTCATGCATGCTCTCTTTAAAACGGTCCTTCGTATCTTGGTTATCAAAGTCATCACCATCGTAGAAAGCCTCCCTCAGTTCTTTCAAATACCCGCTATTCGGAATGACTTTAATAACGATTCCATCATCTGATAACAATCGTTTAAACTCCTGATAATTGGCTGGTGATAATATATTCAGCACCACATCAAAGCTTGCCTGTTTAAACGGAACCTTTGCTAAATCACCAACACACCAGATTGTATCTTGGTGATACTTAGCAGCCGTCATAACTCCCTCTTTTGCTATATCAAGTCCTGCTTTAATTGTCTGTCGCTCAGTCAACCTCGTGATGTCAGTCAAGTGAGAGCCTTCTCCGCACCCTAAATCGATTACGGACTGGCGCTCACCTACTATTTCAGCGACTTTTTCATGCAATGGCTTGTACAGGCCATGCTGAATCATTTGATATCGCGCTTCAAACAGCTCCTTATCATACTTGGTATGCACAGGTTGCGTCATCATATTGACATATCCCTTTTTCGCAATGTCAAAAGAGTGGTTTTGACGACATAACACGTGATGATCTTGTACATCCATTGAGTCTCCGCAAATCGGACAGCTTAATAAATTTTCATGCTCCTTCATATAGGATTTAAAGCGATCTATTTTTTTCATTTTAAACACTCCATTATGACTCTTCTGGTGTTACGTAGCGATCTTTTCCTGCACCGAGCCCCGCTATAAACATAGCCGTTGCAATGATAATAAACAAAACTAATGATGGTGTCCATGAACTAAATAGGTCGAAAATGACCCCTACCGTAAATGGACCAATCGCTGCTAATAAATAGCCAATTGATTGCGCCATACCAGATAAATTAGCCGCTTGCTTGGCATCTCTTGCTCGCAAGCTCAACAACGCTAACGATAAGGCAATGCTAGCCCCTTGAGATGCACCTGCAAACAAAATGCTAAGAGATAGTACAAAAATATTGCTTCCAAACAGTAATAAAAGTAGCCCTAATATATAGGATGTACTTAGCACAATAATAATTCCACGTTGATTTGGGTAACGGTCGGCTAAATACGGGGCTAAGAACGCAGTCGGAAGCCCCGCAATTTGCATGATAGACACCATCCAGCCAGCCGTTGAAATATCAAGTCCACGACTAACCAGAATCTCTGGTAACCAAGCAATTAAACAGTAAAATAAAAACGATTGAAGCCCCATGAATAACGTAACCTGCCAGGCGATTTTAGACTTTAATAAAGACCCTTTTGCCGGGTTCGGTTTAACCACTTGATCGGTTTGTTCCTTTTTACGAAGCTGAGGAATCCAAGCCACTAACGCAATGACGGTAAAAATCCCCCAGAACAACAGCCCTTTCTTCCACCCAAGATTAAGTCCGTGCGCTAGTGGCACACTAATGCCCGAACCTAAGCTCGCCATAAAGTTCATTGATAACGTATAAGCACCTGTAATTAACCCGACTTTTACAAACGTATTTTTAACAATGCCAGGTAATAACACGTTACAAACCGCAATCCCAGCACCAACTAATAAAGTACCGAAAAATAAAAGCCCAACGATGGTGGTCGGCCTAATCGTAATACCAATGCCTAATAAAATTAACCCCATAAAAACCGTCCACTCATTACCAAAACGCTGAGCAATTTTCGGGGCTAATGGGGATAATAAAGCAAAGGCAAGTAAAGGTACGGTAGTCAGTAAACCTGCTACCCCGTTAGACATTCCAGTGTCCATGCGAATGTCACTGATGACTGGTCCTACCGCCGTGATTGACGGTCTTAAATTAAACGCCACAAAGACAATACCAGCTATTAATATCGCATTTTTAAGTTTTTGATTATATAGTACCATAGGTTTCCCCTCGTTCTAATCTCTTGTCATTAGTTTATCACAAGAACTTACATTTAGATTTTATTGGAAACGTTGATCTTTTATTCTGAGACAATATAATTTGAGTTCTTTTATAAAATGTTGTTACATTAAACTTAACATGGTGAGGGAGTGAAGGCTTTGAATAAAACCTTAGACCATATTGGTGTCGCTGTCAGACAATTAGATGACAGTATTAAATTTTATAAAAACGTACTCGGTGCAACTTTAGTTGATCGATATCGTAGTGAGAAACCTGGTGTGGAAAGCGAAATTGCCATGATGGATGTGAATGGCACTATAACAGAACTATTAGCACCAACCAATAACACAACATCACCGATTGCTCGTTTTATTAAACAAAAAGGTAAAGGCGTCCACCACATTGCCTACCGAGTAGACGATTTAAATCTAGCCATTGATGAGTTAAAAGGACAAGGAATCAGGGTAATGGAAGAAACAAGACGCATAAACAAACATGGTAGGCGTCTCATTTATTTAAACCCTGCAGATACAGGGGGAACAATTGTTGAATACTGTGATTATCCAAATCAAAGAGGTGAATCATAATGCTTAAAAAGTTTAATCTTCAAACAGACAAACACGACCAAATGATTGATGTCACGCATGAAATCCAGCAATTTGTCGATGAACTAGGTGTCAAAGATGGAGCAGTCATTGTTTATTGCGCTCACACGACAGGCGGAATTACGATTAATGAAAATGCCGACCCAGATGTAAAAACAGATATGCTAAGACGTTTTGATGAAGTCTTCCCTTGGAACCAAGAGTTAGACCTTCATATGGAAGGAAACACGGCAGCCCATATGAAGGCCAGCACGGTTGGCGCTTCCCAACATGTCATTATTGAAAATGGAAAACTCATTCTTGGGACATGGCAAGGTATTTATTTCTGTGAATTCGACGGGCCAAGAAATAGACATTTTTACGCCAAAATAATGAAATAAACGCTTGGGATTAGGTCCTTCCCCAAGCGTTTTGTCTATTCTAACTCATAACCTGTTAATTCTCTCGCTAAATCCAAAGCTTCCTCTCGACCTTGAGCAGGGGCAGAAATGATCCAACCATCCTCACTCGACCAAGAATGATCTTGATAACGCGTGATTACAAACTGTTCAAAATCATCCCTGATGAAAATTTGCCCCGGTGAACCGATGTCTGAATCGTAGTAGAAAAACGTACCATACTGTCCGTTACTTTTTCTATAATCAATGTAAGCTTCAACATTCTCTTCACCAGGAAGTTCGATTTTAGTCCCTTCTACCGTATACTTACCTTCAAACAATGCTCCACCAGCTATTGTACGAGTTATTTCACCATCGATCTCGACTTCCACTAACTCTTCAGCCTCAAGGTTCCCTAATTGAAAATGTACACCTTCTACTGTTTTGTCGAACTGTTGCGGCTGAGTATACCAAATTGTAAACACGATGAACCCAACGAGTAACAATCCTCCACCAATTAACGCCCCTTTGGAGAGTCTCTTTCCTTCACGCCAATCAATCTGTTTTTCTTTCTCAATCAATTTACTTTCAACTGCCATATTGAAAAAGTAATTTAAGACCACAGAAATGAACGTTAGAACTAAAAACCCTCGCCAAAGGGCACTAAACGTATAACTGTCAAAACTACTTAGAAATAAGAAGGAAGCAGTCGTCATGACAAACAACATCAAGACAGTACGATCAAGCTGTCGCCACTTGGTTATGTATTTGATACCTGTCATAATTAGAACTAGCACCACAGCTATTAAAAACAGCTCTGATAGCTCAGCTAATGATAATTTAAAGAAACTCAAAACAACACCCACTTTTAATTAACTTTACCATCCAATCATAGCATATCATGATATACTGCTCATTAAAGGATTTCAAGCGGGAGGAATTCTATGTTTAATTTTAAACCTGAACAAAAACGACTTATAATTGAACAAATCCAGACTTACTTTTATGAAGAACGTGGAGAAGAGTTAGGTGAAATTGCAGCGGAACGATTCCTTGAATTTATGTCGGAGGAATTAGGTTCACATTTTTATAACAAAGGTGTAGAAGATGCTAAGAATCTCGTTGAACAAAAGATGATGAACTTAGATGAAGACCTCATGTCATTGGAACGGCCGATAAAGTAAAAAACACGGAACACCTGGTAACCGCGTGTTCCGCGTTTATGATTTACAGAAAGTTAACGTAAAATTAAAGAAACTTGACTTTAAAATCCAAAAAGTTGACGATAATCTCGAAAAATTTGACGTAATTCTTAAAAAAGTTAACGATAAACACAAAATACTTGCCGTATTTATAGGATTAATTTACTCCTCAGAACCCTCATTACCTTGATCTTCATCATCTCCGTGGGTTTTCTTATGCTTTTTATCCCACATAGGTACATATCCATTCGCCTCAAGCTTTTCAAAATGCTTCTCTAGATGACTAATGACCTTATCCCCTTTATCTTTGGAAATCACACCGTACTCCACGTACTTTTGAATAACCTGCTTCTCTTTTTCTAACACTTCTTTCTGAAGAGAGGCCATTTCCTCTTTTTGATCATCCGTTAATTCAACATTTTCAGTCGATTCAGGTTCAGCTGAAGCAACACCAAATAGGCCAATAGCTAATACCGTTACTGTGATAAGACTCAACCATAGTTTTTTCATAATAACAATCTCCTTTTTAATAAATTTACATTTGTTAACATGTTCAACCCTAACTTATTTATCCATTACATTTTTGTAACAAAAAAAAGCCGGGAAACGTGTCCCAGCTTTTATTAATGAATTTGCGGTTGTTGATTTTGCTTTTGTTGTTGACCTTGCTGAGCTTGTTGAGCTAATGCTCCCATTGGACTTTGCTGATTCTGCGTCTGTTTTTGCTGTGACTGTTGACCAGCTCCACCTTGTTGCTTTTGTCCCATTTGACCTTGCTGATTCATCATGTTTGTTAACATTGGTAAGAAGCTTTGCAACTGACCACCACGCCCGGTCATCATGCTATATGCGGCAACGCCGATCCCAACAGATGCGATCATCGGTAGCCACTCCACATTCTTCATGCTCATTCGCATTCACTTACACCCCTTTTCATATACATGGTCATTATTAGTTTGGTTCTAAAAGAGGTGAGTATGTTTAACAATTGCTTCCACTAAACTAAAACTTTCAATTTCTCATAAAAACGTTTAAGTTCAGGGAGATAAGTATAATCAATATCATTAACAAGTTCATTGGCCAACTCATCATTATGGATGAAGATGGTTAAATTTTTACGATTTTGAGCCTTAAACCAGACACGTTCATTTTCAATTAAGCCGAGCTTGGCCATCTCTTTAATCGATTCTCGAGGTGTCTCACTAATAATTTCCTTAGCCTCCAAATATGAATAGATAACTTTATTCGCATGCTCCATCGCCATCTCGAAAAAATGTATGTACCCTGCAATCTCTAGCTCACTATCTAACATTTCTTGACTATGCTCATTCAAACGGTTAAAAACTTTTTCATAGTTCTCAAAAAACTGTCTCCAACGTATTTCTTTACTGTCGTCCATCGGAAAGCTCCTTTTTAATAATGTATATTAAGCGTAAACTTTTTTAAATTTTTCTTCAACGCAGAACTTCCATTGATATAATAATGAATATATTTTATTAAAGTTGGAGGTGTATCATGAAGTTAATTTTTCAAACTCACGATTACTCAGTGACTTATGCTGGGGAGAAAATACAATTACTTCGAAAAGAATTTGCTCTATTGCAGCACTTATATAACCACCCTAATCAAACGTTCACTAGAGATGATCTGTTAGATGCTGTATGGCTATTAGAAGCACCTAGTGACCGAACAGTGGATGATCATATTTATCGTTTAAGAAAAAAATTAAAAGACTGGAACCACCTTCTGACGATTGAGACTGTTAAAGGTTATGGATATCAGCTTGTCAAACATCAAAAAGATATTCCTTTTCCGCTTGCACAAGATGAAGAATTCAAACAACTGACTTCTCATTTATTTAGCAAATATCATTTATTTGGTCACGGAGAAGCGCTTAACACACTACTCAATCAAGAAGCTCTTGGTTTCGAGATTGACCAGCAAATGAAGACTTATATCTCATTTATGCGAGGAGATGTATGGGATTTCGTCAAAACTGATGATGTTCCTTTTTCTAATAAAGCTCTTTACCTTATACATATTTATATTTTCATTGCTAACGACAAAGATAAAGTGATCTCCTTATTTGAAGAAGCAAAACAAAAAAATATATTTTCTGAGCAAGAAACTCTAGAAGCTACTATCTTAACACCCGGTTTTTTATATATTTTAGGTGGAAAATTTGACCAAGCAAAAACACATTTAGAATATGCAGATTCAAACGTCACTGATAAAAATCATGGTTTTTACCCATTCCTTCGACTAACCCACATCATGTATAACCTATGTATTGATAATGACGCCAAAGTTCAAAAGCAAATTACATATATGGAGAAATTTTTAAAAGAAAAGCCTTATCAGCGTGAATTGGGCTTATTCCACTTATTAAAAGGACTATTCCGCCTTAAACAAGGTAATGTTTTACAAGGAAGAAAAGACGTTGAAGAAGGATTTAGTATTACCCAACAAACAAGATTCAAATCGCACATCATGTTGTATATCAATGTGTGTTTATTTTATTTAGAAGGCTACATTCAAGAACCAGCGTTGGAAAAATCATTTCGTAAAGAAAGAGATTCGTTGGATCAAGAATATGATTTTAAACGGTTAGAAAAAGAAATCAATCAACAATTTCAAAAAAAATTATAAAAAATGTGTGTCTGATATCCCTCTGACATTAATCTCTTAAAATTAAGTTAAATGAATAAAGTGAGGGAGTCCATATGCAAGGTTTATCTATTTGGAAAAATAAAACGTTTATTCGATTGTTTAGTTCATACTCAATATCGATGTTAGGCCGTTGGTTTGACATGGTGGCGATTATGATTTTATTTAGCTATGTGTGGAGAACAGACCCGTTAATCATAGCACTAATCCCAGTAGCTTATGCTTTACCACAAGCCTTGTTTAGTCAGTTTGCTGGAATATTGGCTGACCGCTTTAATAAAGTCAAGCTAATGTTAACAGCAGATATATTTACAGCATTTCTTACGTTTGCTTTATTTTTAACACCTGGGCCATGGATTGCATTGACTATTTTGCTGATAAGAGCCACATTGACAGTTGTTCACTTCCCAGCAGAACAGTCATTGATTAAACACATCGTACATGAAAAATTAATCGTTAAAGCCGTAACCATGAATGGTACTGTCGACCAATTCACTAAAATTGTTGGTCCATTTTTAGGTGGCGCTTTAGCTACTGCCTTTTCACCACAACTTTGTATATTATTTAACGCGATCGCTTATGTTATTTCTGCTTTCATTCTTGTGACTTTATTGAAAAAAGATCCCACACAAGAACAAACAAATGAAGTGAAAAAAGATAAAAAACCTTTTTGGGAGTCATGGCGAGAAGGCTGGTCTGCGTTGTTAAGTAGTCGGATATTGGTAGTAAGTATAGCTTTTTCATTAATTGGATTTACTGCTATTCAAATGGTTGATGTTCAGTTTTCTGTATTGTTACGTGAAATTGCACCTGATCGTCCAGAACTCGTCGGTTGGATTATGGGGTCATCAGGAGGAGGTGCACTAACAATTATGCTTATTCTAAATCGGTTTGAAGAATTAAGAGGATATGGTTGGATTTTAGGAAGTAGTGTCCTTCTCATAGGAGTTGGCTTTGGAGGGGCAGGTTTTCTAACTACAGGTATTTCAAGCATAATTATTATCGCATTAGGTTTTATTGCAGGCGTTGGCGTAGGATTATTTACAATTGGTTTAAACGTAATTTTACAACGTGAAACCAATATAGAAAATATCGGGCGAATATCAGGTATTTTCAGCTCTTTAACAAGTGTTATGATTCTAGTTGCTCCAATTATTGGTGGAGCATTGGTTAGCATCATTGGGGTTTCGAGCGTTTATCAATTTATAGGTGTCTCACTTACATTCATTGGCCTAATAGGCATCATATTCAGAAATCGTTTATGGCGTGAAATCTCAAATCAACACCAACCAACTCACTTTACAAAAACTGTTTAATGTTTGCAGGAACATTCACCTCCTTGTCGAAATTTAACTATTAAAGACAAGGAGGCTTATTTTATGAAAAAAAGACATGAAATTTTATTTAATCAACTTAAAACTTACAGAGAAGGATTATTATTTGATGTTAGTGACGTGACAAATGAAGAAGCAAACATTGTTCCTCATGGTTTTAATAACAACATTCGTTGGAATTTAGGTCACGTTTACTTAGATCAATACATGTGGATTAAAGTGTTAACGAAAGACGATTTATATCCCGACAGTCTTAACAAGTGGTTTGGTTTCGGAACAAACCCAAAAGATTTTGAGAACCATACACCTTCATTTAAAGAGCTCAAAGAACTTTTGGAAGAACAAACAAGTAAGATTGAAGCCCTCTATAGCCAACGTTTAGAAGAAGAGTTTCCTCCTACTGAGATGGGAATGTTCACGATTGAACAAGTTCTAATTCGAACCATTTTCCATGAAGGTATGCACACACAAGCTATTAATGACTTAAAAAAGTGTATTCGCAAATAACGTCGTATTAATCGACATTGGAAGTGCTTATGATGAATTCTTTAATGAAAAACCGTTCCTTTACGTCCATCTGGTTTGGAAACGGGATCTCGGAGCTAGGGGGACAGTTCGGGACGTTTTGTATGTCCATCTTAGTCTACCGACTGACAGGATCCACGCTAGCTTTAGGTAGCATGTGGATATTATATTATTTATCGTCATTAACCTTACAACTCATTATAGGACCTTATATTGACAGGTGGAGCCGGAAATGGATCATGGTTCTAACCCAATGGTCAAGAGGGCTTATTTTTATCTTGCCACTAGTTGCCTTATCGGTAGGACAACTTGAAGTATGGCACTTATATTTGGTTCAGTTCATCATTGGAATCATTACCCCTCTTTATGTACCTGCCAACCAAGCTATTACTCCAACTATTGTATCTAAAGAGCAGCTCCAAACCGCTAACGGCTATTTAGAAAGCACTGTAAGAGTTATGACGGTTGTCGCCCCCATTACAGCCGGAATTGTCGTTCAATACTTAAGCGTTGAAATTACACTAGCAATGGTTAGCACCTTGTTAATCTTAAGTGGATTTTTTATTTTGCGTGTTCAAGAAAAGCGAGGTCCACGGGATATACGAAAACCGTGGATTCAAGAATTTGTAGAGGGTACTTCATACTTTTGCAAACAAAAAATCGTCCTATGGCTTAATATCTTCTTAGCGTTTGTTCAATTTGGAGTTGGCGTCACCATTGTCATTACCATTCCATACATTACGGATGTTCTTTCCGGAAGTGAGCTTCACTATGGTTTGTTTTTAGCTGGATTCCCTTTAGGGTATGTAATTGGTTCATTATTAATTGGCTTTATCAAATTAAATAGCAGAAGACTCATGATGCTTGGCGCCTTATTCATCGGTGGGTTAACCTTCATTGCTCTCGGTTTCAACCATAATAATTGGCTTGCGATTTTCACTAAAATTATTGGTGGAGTCATGATTGCGATTTTCGGCATACATAATATCACCTTATTACAACAAGCCGTTCCCAACCGACTTATAGGAAAAGTAGTATCGGTACGTATGTTAATTGTTCGAGGTGCTGTCTTACTTGGGTTGTTTATAGGAGGAATTATGAGTGAATTGTATGGTATCAGACCAATGTACTTTATGATTGGGGGGATTATTTGTATAACGTCTTTCCTTGGTATTCTGCTTCCATATTTTAAATTTATAGATGAAAAACCAATTGAAGAACGCATCGCTTCTTAATGTTTAAATAAATCTAAGAGTGGCAATATATCTATAAAACCATTAAAGGAGGAATAGATATGAGCCACAAAAAATATGCTGATGTCATTAAAGTTTTACATGAATGTATGGAGGCGTGTAACCATTGTTACACAGCTTGTCTACAAGAGCCTGATTTAGAACACATGATTGAATGCGTGAGGTTAGACCGAGAATGTGCGGATATCTGTTCAAATTTTGAACAAGCCTTAACGTTAGATACGAAATTCGTAAAAGAATACGCCCAATTATGCGCAGCAGTATGCCGTGCATGTGGTGATGAATGTGCCAAACATGACCACGACCACTGCCAAAAATGCGCAGATGCTTGTCACAAATGTGCTGAAGAATGTGAAAAACTTATTGCCTAAATTGTACAAGCTCCAGCGGGAAAACCCACTGGAGCTTTTTTAATCTTCCTTACCTTGTACTCGATCAATTGTTCCTTCATGATAACCATCAGAAACTTGCTCATGTGTTTCCGCTAGCCCTTGTTCTAATTGAGTATGACCTTCATAGTCAGATGGTTCATAATTTTTCTCCGCAACCTTGTTCTCTTCTTGCTTCTTTTTCTTATGTGACATACTTAACCTCCATTCAACTTTTCTTTTAGTATGAACAGAAATTAAGAATTAACACTTAAGCAGACTTTTTCGTGTCATACTCTAAATGAGTTTCCCAATAATAAATTTGAGGTAATCTATAATAAATCCAGTATTCTTTAAGTACAGTTCCACCAACAAATGTGACCATTTGCCAATCAATATTCCTGAGCATCGCACCCTCTCCTTTGTAAGAATTTATGTTGGAGAAAGGTTGTCCTATTCGTGTTAACTCATTCGGTATATTGGCGAACGCATCGCGACTAATAAAATGAGTAAGTAGATGATTGAAGACACTAAAAAGATATTATGAACTTGAATAAACTCACCAAAAATACCAGCTATCAAAAATCCAAGTGGAGCTGCAGACTTCATAAGCATAGACGAGGTCCCTGCTACTCTGCCTAATAAATGGTTTGGCGTCGATTCTTGTCTGAACGTTAAGTAGTGAATGTTAAAAAACGTTGTTTGAAGGCCTAACAAGAACATCCCTGCAGCTAACCAATACCACTCAGCCGATAAGAATAAGATAAACTGGCCAATGAATGCAAAGTAGTAAGTCCATACGAACAATTTCCCTCTTGGAGCCCAATCCCGGCTTTTTTTAGCAATGAATGAAGCTAAAATACCTCCGACAGCACTAGCCGAAAAGATAAAACCGAGTTCACCTGCATTAATTTTAAATGAATCCAACGCATAAAAAATCAAGACGGCTCCTGCAAGAGAGGATGCAAAGTTGGACACTAAGACCATTAAGGTGGCAAGCCATAACTCTGTTGTTCCCACGAGTTGATTCCAACCCTCTTTTATATCTTGCCAAATCCCTTCTTTATCGAACTGACGTGTCTCACGTCTCTGATGAGGTACATTTACAAAACTCGTTAACAATAAAAGCATTAACATGCCGGCTAATGTGATCGTCAGTCCAAATGTATGGCTCATATATAAAAGAATAAAGCCAGCGAATGCAGGGCCTATAATACTAATAAATGTACTCATGAACGACAAGGCAGAATTCGCCGTCGTTAACTGATCTTTCTGCATAATTAATGGCAGGATTGTATGATAAGCATTACCAAATGCGTAACTACTTGAATAAAGGACAAACCCCAATAGATATAAATGCCATACATGCAATTGATTACTAAATAGCAGCACCACAATACTTGCAATCATAAGTAATTGAATGGTCAGTGCGCTCATCATAAGCTTCTTTCGATTAAGTCGATCCACCATAACGCCAACGATAATACCTAATAACACATTCGGTATAAACTGAATCGCTCGCATCGTGCTCATGGCTAATGTTGACTGCGTTAACTCATAAATAATGATTGGAATAGCTAACACAAACACGTGAAACGTTAAATTATTGATCGAGCTCCCCGTCCACAAAAACAAGAACTGAGTATTTTTCCAAATGGATTTAGGTCGATCTGATTCAATTTCTGTTTTTACTACCTCACTCATCCGTATTCCCACTTTCTTCTCCAAAAATTGTAGAAGTTTTCTAAATTCTATGTTACAAAGATAAAACAGGAATAAAAAGAACAGGAATTTAATTTTATTTATATCACCTTTTAATATGAGGGAGGCAAAAAGAGGATGAAATCACAGGATCACTACATCACCTTTTACCAAACGTATGGTTTAGAACCTTCAGACGTCTATCTTAGTGACTTAGCGGACCTTCTAGGTTGTTCCATACGCCATACTAAATCGATTATTAAACAGATGCATGAACAGAAATGGATTCAATGGGAGCCACATCCTGGTCGTGGGAAAGCATCAACGATTACACTACTAAAAAAACCAATAGACCTTGAAAAACAACAAGTCCAACATTGGATTGAAAAAGGCCAAATATCAAAAGCCGTTAAATGGATGGAGAACCAAGGTCAATTAGAGGAACCATTTGTAAATTGGCTAGAGCAACAATTTCTGTGGACACCTTCTACCAAGCATACTGAAGGGTTGGATGTATTATGCTACCCTTATTATTATCCTCTTCACTCTCTTGTTCCATGGGAGAGCACTACTCGGCAAGAAGGACATATCCTGGAGCACATCTATAATTGTTTAGTGCAATATGATGATGAACGCGAGTCACTTGCACCAGAATTAGCGCACCATTGGGAGTCCACCGATAATGGGCGTGTTTGGAAAATATATTTGAGAAAAGGGCTTTTCTTTCATAATGGCGAGCGAATTACATCTTCAGTCATTAAAGATCATGTGGAAATCTGGAGAACCAAACAACTCGCTTCATGGAAACGCCAGATGATAGATAGTATTGAAGAGATTAGCACTCCAACATCGACATTCATTGAGTTTAAATTGACTTATCCTAATCATTTATTTATGCACTTGTTTACAGGACATAAGGCAAGCATTATTCCAATCTCGACTTATTTAAAAGAGCCCGAAAAATTTCGTTATAAACCGATTGGTAGTGGTCCTTATTATATTAAGGAACATGATGAGGGCTACCTCTCTTTGGAAGCTTTTCAAAACTACTTTGGATACCGGCCACTATTAGATAAAGTTGAACTTTATAGCATTCCTAATAGACCAGTGTCTCCGCGTCGACAGATTCACTACAAGATTGTTAATGAGGATACGGTCAATGTTCATAAAAAAGATTGGTTCCGACCTCAGCTAGGTGGCGTATATCTAACGGTCAACCACCTAAAGCCAGGGTTGCACCAACACCCCGAATTCCCTAAGTACCTGTCGTGTTTGTTGGATCGCCAAAAACTTTTCAACGATCACCCTCACCATGACGTTTGGTTTCCAGACAGCATGTTTAAGGAACACGCGGGGCCATTACGACAACGTGCTAATATTGAGGAAGCTAAAGAATGGTTTAAGTCTAATGGCTTTATAGGTCAAACATTAACCTTAACCTCTACTTGTTTAAGACATAATGCTTACTTTAAACCCGAGCTTAAGGTATTGAAGGAGACTTTTGAAGAAATTGGGGTTAAATTAGAAACAAACGTTGTCGATATTAAGGACTTAACGAAAGAAGAAAACTTAAATAAAACTGACTTAATCATCGCAGGCTTTAGCCTAGGGGATAACCAACTCGTAGCTTTATTGAATGCTTATACTTCGAATACGAGTTTCATTTGTAATACAATGCCAGAAGAGGCGAAAAATCATCTTCATTCAATGCTTAATCAAGTATGGAAAAGCCCTGATACCAAAATAGCTTATCAAGGCTTACGAAAAGTAGAAGAATTTTTACTCAATGAGTATTACATGATTATCTTATACCAAAGAAAAGTCCACATTAGTGTAGAAGCAGACGAAAGACTACAAGGCATTGAAATTAACTTAAATAACAGATTAAGTTATCATAAGTTATGGTATAAATAAAATTAAACACAACTTGAAAGGTTTGGTTTTACATATGGAACAGTATCGCATAGACCCTAATAACGGGCTTGAGTTTGGTTTATATACATTAGGTGATCACTTACCTAACCCACAAACCGGTGAGCGAATTTCAGCACAGCAACGTATTCATGAAATCATTGAGTTAGCTCAATTGGCTGAACAAGCTGGTATCGACTTTTTTAGTGTCGGGGAGAGCCATCAGGACTTCTTCACGACCCAGGCGCACACGGTCGTGTTAGCGGCAATTGCTCAGGCAACTGAGAAAATAAAAATTTCTAGTTCATCAACGATTATAAGTACTCTTGATCCTGTTCGTGCGTATGAGGACTTTGCTACGCTTGACCTCATTTCAAAAGGTCGCGCTGAGATTGTTGCTGGACGAGCGTCACGTGTCGGTAATTTTGAATTATTAGGTTATAGCTTAAGAGATTATGAAGATTTGTTTGAGGAAAAGTTCGACTTGCTTTTAAACATTAATGAAAATGAAGTCGTCAACTGGGAAGGAAAGTATCGCGCCCCTCTTCGTAATGCTCGAGTACTCCCTCGGCCACAAGACGGCTCCATGCCAATTTGGCGCGCAGTCGGTGGAACACCTGCCAGCGCAAGAAAAGCAGGATATGCGGGTGTGCCGATGTACTTAGCGCATCTAGGAGGACCTGCGACGATCTTTAAACGTTCGATTGATGCGTATCGTGACGCTTTAGAGTCAAGTGGTCATGACCCTGCTGAATTCCCGGTATCTACAGCTGGGTTTTTCTATACAGCAGAAACGACTCAACAGGCTCAACGTGAGACTTACCCACATATTAATGAGGGCATGAAACGTACAAACGGCCAGGGCTTTCCGAAGCAGCATTTTGCTCAAGGAGCTGACCCGCGCGATGTCATGAATATTGGTAGTCCACAAGAAGTCATTGAAAAAATTCTTTACCAACATGAACTTTTCGGCCATCAGCGCTATATCGCACAGATGGACTTTGGCGGAGTGACGTTTGATAAGTTAAAACGAAACATTGATACGATCGGATCTGAAGTTTTACCAGCGATTCGTAAGTACACGAAGAAGTAAGGAGGGGTATAGATGAAGATTGTAGCTCTATCAGGTTCCGTTGTTGGATCAAAAACGCGAACGGCCATGGATTACACGGTAAATACGTTAAAAGAAAAATACCCTAGTCATGAAGTGACGTTGATTGACCTGGCTGATTATGACATCCAGTTTAGCGACGGGCGCAATTACCTTGAGTATGAGGGGGATACAGGTTTTGTCACGAAAACAATTATGGATGCTGATGCCATCATCATCGGAACACCCATTTTCCAAGCATCAATACCTGCAACTTTGAAAAATATATTTGACTTACTACCAGTTAATGCGTTTCGCGACAAAGTCGTTAGTATGCTCGCAACAGCTGGTTCAGCTAAGCACTTTTTAATATTAGAAAATCAGTTGAAGCCGATTCTAGGCTATATGAAAGCCCAAATCGTTCAGTCCTACGTTTTTATTGAAGAGGAAGATTTTCAGCGAAAAGAAATTGTGAATCATGATGTCCTATTCCGCATCGAGCGACTAGTGGACGATACCGTCGTGTTAACCGAAACCTACCAACGCATTCGAGACGAACAAGATGCTAAATACGATTTTTAATTATGTAAAAGGCTTTTGCGCTTAGACGCAAAAGCCTTCATTTATTATATCTACCCTGTTTTCAAATTTATCTACCCCTGTTTCAGATATATCTACCGCGAATTTTGTCGACGAAGTAAAAAATACCTTTTTATCTACCCTTTTTCTGAGTTTATCTAACCTTCTTTTACTATTTCTCTTTCGGATTGCGGTATTTCTTCTCAGATTGAGAAGTACTTTGGCTGTTCTTCTTGTCCTTTGTGTTCTTCTCTTCTATTTCCAAATCATCTAGAGGGATTTCATCTGTTAATTGCTGATCTTTAAATTTGTGAAGCTCACTACGTTCTTCTTCATAGGCGCTCTGACGTTTGTTGTCCACTGTGTCCTTCTTTTTCAAGTCCTTTTTATTTTTATCAGTCATAGCATCACCACCTAAAATAGGATTTGTAACTTGTTTACCTGATTTGAATATTATTAAACATACTAAAATATGTTAATATTAGTATAAATACCCTATGTTAGGAGCTGTGAAAGTGAAAGAAAACTTTACTATCGCTTGGGTTGCTGTATGGTTTGCGACGGTTGGGCAATTATTGTTTTTTGTAGGTTTATCGCTTTATACAGGTGAATGGGGTTATGCCATGTGGAGTTTATGGGTAGCTGTTGTGATTGGGATCCCTACATCCGTCAACACCTGGAGAACTCAAACAAAAAAGAAGCAAGTTTAACTTATCTCTTGCTCCTTTTAACCGGTTCAAAATCAAACAGCTTTCCTTCATAAATTAAATCCAATCGGTCAGATTTTCTAAAATCTTCAGGTGTCACCATCGCAGGTAGCTTATCCCACAAATGAATGCCCGATCGCTTCAACACCTCTGCGACAAATTGAGAACAGAAATAAGAATTGCTAAATTCGATAGGTTCCTGAACCGACACACCTACCACACCTAAGAAATTGTATAAGAACTTATCATTCTTCCGAATAAACACATTCAATATCCGCTTCATCTTTTCTTTCTCTCGATCAGTCACCTTCATTTTATAAATCACACACGTCGTCTCTGGATAATAACTATAAGTGCCCGTCAACACATCTTCTTTGACAAAACCACCGTGCAGTGGGTTCCGTGGATTTTTCCGCCCGAAACTATACATTTCTGTCAACTCAGAATCGAACGAGATTGATGCGTGGTTATAAGGCGCCCTTGTATACGTTTTGATTAAATTTGTAAATAAAGTACCGGTATCCGATAGCACGATATAAACATGTTGCTCACTCATCAAATCCCCCATTGTTATGTAAAAAATCCTTACTTTTCATTATATACTATATACTGTAAAATAAATGCAGTTTCGGAGAAAAGCGTTTTATACTACTTTGTAAGAAAAGAGGTGAACCTCTTATGACCGAAACCGTGTGGACACTATCGATTCTATTACTAGCATTACTCTCGGCATCATCAGCTTTATACTTTGTCAAAAAGAAACAGCCAAGCAAGGACTTCACAGCCATTCAAGCACGGGTTAAAACGTGGTGGGGTATGTTGGTTGTCTTTAGTTTTGCGACGCTCTTTAATCCAATTGTGACATTGATTTCAATAATGATTTTATGTCTATTTGCATTAAGAGAGTACTTTTCAATGATGAAAACGCGAAAGTCTGACCGACGATTATTTTTATGGGCATATCTTGTGATCCCGCTTCAATTCTATTGGATTTACATAGGCTGGTATGGAATGTTTATTGTCTTTATCCCTATCTATGTTTTTTTATTCCTACCGCTTCCTAGAATATTAGGTAAAGGAACTCTAGGATTCTTACAATCTGTCAGTTTTACGCAGTGGGGCCTCATGCTAATGGTGTTTGGGCTTAGTCACTTGGCTTACTATCCTGTTGCATCACCGGAATTTGGGCCAAATCTTGTGTTATTTCTTATCATCCTGACTCAGCTGAACGATGTTGTTCAGTACCTTGTGTCTATTTATTTAGGTAAGAAGAAAGTTGTCCCCACAGCCAACCCTTATATCACTTGGGAAGGCTTCGTAGTGGCGTTAATCATGACTACAGCAGCATCCTATTATTTATATCCATACCTTACCATCTTTGATCTAACATTTGGAATTCTATCAGGTGTGATTATTGGTGTTAGTGGATTTTTAGGTGGTGTGACCATTTCATTCCTCAAACGCGACTTGCTCATAGGTGATCATGAAAAACAAGAAACACTTAAAGATCGTTATTTAAGTCGTGTGGACAGTTTAACCTATACATCACCCGTTTTCTTCCACATCGTCCGATATTTCTTTGATTTTATGTAATAAACAGGTAGCGCCCACACTACCTGTTTATTTTTAACCTTTGTGGACTCTTTGAATCGATTTTATTAATGAGGCCTCTTGCTTATAAATCCAATTTTACAGCTGTGCAATACCAAGTAGGCGAGCCGTCAAAGTTACCTTTAACAGCTTTCTCAACCTCCTTCGATAACTCTTTGAACGTAATACCTTCATGATTTTCTATGATTGATAAAATGACATCTTTAATTTGATTGTACTTCTCTTCGTCTATGGACTGCATATTTTTACTTGAATCGGGGTGTTTTAACTGAATTCTATTAGCCATTATCATCACCTCTAGGTTTATTTTACCAGATTTAATCCTACTAAATTTACTAAAAACACTATAATGGTCCACTTCAAAAATATAAGTTTTCATATAATATTATGTAATAAGTCTTAATTTAGGAGGGGATGGAATGAAGTTGTATCTAGACCCCGGACACGGTGGGTCTGATCCAGGCGCTTCAGGCAACGGTTTAACAGAGAAGACACTCAATCTGGATATTGCCATACGTATTCGAGATTTACTCATACAGAACTACGAAAACGTAGAAATCCGTATGAGTCGTACGAGTGATGAAACTAAAACACTTAACCAACGCACCAAAGAAGCCAACTCATGGGGTGCTGATTTTTATTTATCCATTCACATTAACGCTTTTAACGGAAGTGCAAGAGGTTATGAAGATTACATTCATAGCAGCCTATCTGATTCATCCCAAACCGCGAAATACCGCAACACCATCCATGATGAAATTATAAAAGTCAATAGACTACCTAACCGTGGCAAAAAGAAAGCAAACTTTCATGTATTACGTGAAACGACCATGTCCGCGATGTTAACCGAAAATGGGTTCATTGATCATCCAGAAGATGCCAAACTACTAGCTAGTGCCAATTGGCGCCAAATAGTAGCTCAAGGTCACGTCAACGGTTTAGCTAAAGCATTCAACTTAAAGCGGAAAGAATCTGGCGAAACGTTATACAAAGTTATTGCTGGATCTTTTCAATCTCGAGATAATGCAGATCAACGAGTAGAATACTTGCAACGACGCGGGATAGATTCATTCGTTACTACTGTGACCATCTCAGGCACTGTGTGGTATCGTGTGCAAGCTGGTGCCTTTACTAGTCGCGAGAATGCCGAGAAGAGATTAGAACAAGTCAAAGAAGCTGGCATTCGAGACGCTTATATCACTGAAGGCAATACCGGGCAAGACCAAGAAAATGAAGATCCACCTTCAGGATATCAAGTTCAAGGTGAAACTTTTTTATCACCAGAATTAATGACCCGATTCGTTAACCAAATTAATCAAGACGCTCCAAATGTCGCTAATTATTATTTAGAACTTGGTGAGACATATGGTATTCGAGGGGACATAGCATTTGCCCAAGCTATCCATGAAACTAACTACTTTAGATTCACAGGTGTTGTCAAACCAGAACAAAACAATTATGCAGGAATTGGGGCAACAGGACCCAATAACTCAGGTGCAAGCTTTGATACTCCAAAACAAGGTGTTCGCGCTCATATCCAACATCTATACGCCTATGCTTCTACCAACTCTCTTCCAAACGGTGAGAAGTTAGTAGACCCACGATTTGACATGGTGACAAGAGGCAGTGCTCCAACTTGGATTTCGCTAAATGGGAAATGGGCAGTCCCTGGAAATTCTTATGGCCAAATGATTTTAGATATTTACAAGCGAATGTTAGATTTTTCAATTAATGAATTTAATAGAATCAAACAAGAGGTTGATGAAGAATAAGATGAAAGCTGAGAACTAATTAAAGGTTCTCAGCTTTTTTATGATATAGTATCTTAATTAATCAATTAATTACTGATTAAATGCTCAAGCCAAACAATTCCCATGAAAATCAACCAAACAATCATTGGTATTAATAGGCTTAATAAGGCCTGCTTCCAGAGGTATATGTCAGACCTCTTCATAAGTAATCTGTCGACGACAAAGAACAAAACAGCCGCCCCTAAACTAAACCATAGCAAAACTAAACCAAATAATATATGTAATGATGCTGAAGTGTATAGCTCATATTTTTCTAATACCCTTTTAGCCAACCAATCACTAATAATAGATGTGATGACCCCGTATATTAAAATGACCGGGAAACTGTATAAGATATATACGGGGATAGATAGTGAAGATAAAAATAAATATTCTGTTAGAGAGTTTATTTCTTCACCAAAAGGATTAGGTACAATAATGCCTAACAATACTGCAAAAATTGAACCTGAAATAGATGCTGCAATGATTTTTCTTTGTAAAATGTCCATCACCTTCTTTATTTCAAATACGCTAGACATTATATCGATTATAACAAATTTTAAGCCCCTAAATGAATTAGGGGCTTTATCTCAATTATGATAAATTTAACTGCCAAGATACACCGAAACGATCATTTAGCCAACCGAACTTACGACTAAAATCATATTGATCTAATGGCATGAGCACATTCCCACCAGCACTTAGTTTCTGAAACAGCTCTTCAATTTCATCCTCTGAGTCGCATTCTAAGAAGATAGAAAAAGATGGTGTGAAATCAAACTCATGCTTGATCGAACTGTCCATACAAATAAACTCTTGGTCTTTTAACATGAAGACGGCACGCATTATTAAGTCTTCTTCTCCTTGGTCATCTTTTCCTGAACGTATTATTTCATTAATTTGAGAATCTTCTATAAGGTTTGTGTAAAAATTGAGTGCTTCTTCTGCTCGTCCATCCTGAAACATTAAGAACGGTGAAACTTGTTTCATGAGAATCACTCTCTTTCATTTAGATTTAGATTCATTATAACAGAGGAAAAAGATTACATTGATTAAGTTTCATTTACATCCTCATAATAGGTTATGTATTGCTTGTTCATCACAAAGGTTACAAACACCAATGAACTAATAAACATAAATGACGACAACACGATGATGGTTATCCTTAATGAAATAATGTCTGCAAGTAACCCTACGAGTAAAATGAGCAACACCTGAGAGGCACTTTGTACCAACTGGATAATGCTTGTGACACGCCCCATTACATTAGTTTCCACATTGTTTTGGTAAAACGTAGATACTCCAGCATTGAAAAAAACTAAAAAGAATCCTAGAATGACAAACCCTACAGAGATAGATAAGAAAGACCAAGAAAACGCGTAAATGATATAACCAATAGACGCCATCACAATACCAATACTAATCATAAACCTTAACGATAAACGGTGGGAGAAAACAGACAGTATCACTCCACCTACTACAGAACCAACACCTGTAATACTAACTATTAGACTGTATTCAACTTCTGATAATCCAATCACAAGTTGCGCAAAAACAACTTCTTGTGCATCCATCGCAAATGTGGCGACCATCACAAAAACAAATCCAAAGTAGATCATCGTAATATATTTATGGTCTTCCATGAAGCTTTTAACAATAGTGAAATCTTCTCTAACTTGTTTTAAAGTTAATTTTGGAATTGAATTCTTGTCGATTTTTTCAGGATTAGCGATCAGTAAAAGCAATAATGCTGCTACAAAAAAGAAAATACCATTAATCCAAAGAGTTGTTTGAACATTTGTGACTAACATTAATGCCCCACCAATGGCTGGACCTATAATAAAGGCTGTCGAGGATGTAAAACCACTTATCGAATTAAAACGTTTTCTCATAGGTTTAGGTACCAAGTTGGTCTTAAAGGTCATTGACGATGGTCCAAAGAAGGCATTGGCGATGTTAAGAATAACTAAAATGACATAAATGACAATTACATTAGGTGCAAACGGTAATAACATAATAAAAGCACCACGAACTATGTATGTTTGAATCATAATCATGCGTTTACTACGAAAATCAATATAACTACCCGTCCAGAAATTCGTCACGATTTTGGTTAATGGCGCGATTAGCCAAAGTGTCGCAACTGCGGTTGCTGAACCTGTCATGTTATATACCAAAATATTAATGGCCACGAGGTAAATGAAGTTTCCTAGATTACCGAGCCCTAGCGATATTAAAAGTATAATAGGATAGCGCCAACCACTTGAATGATTCAATCGATCACTCCTCTCACTTTTAGGTTACCATGTTTGAGGAGTTTTTTGATTGAATTTTTTGACAATAAAGTTAATTTTGGGGGTTAATTTTAATGAGGCTCATCTGACTTGGATTTAAGAAACGTATAGGCGCAACACTAGTCCCTAGACCACTATCGATATAAAGGCGCTGTTTCTCTCCTATTTCATACAATCCTTGGTCTAACGATGGGAAAAACCCTTGATCTGGTGCTACTAATGCACCTACGAATGGTAGCCTCACCTGCCCGCCGTGCGTGTGACCACTTAAAATTAAGTCTGCCGGTAAATCATCATATTTCGTTACAACAGTTGGGGCATGTGATAACAAGATAGTCAATCTGTCTTCAACTAGATTGTTAAAGGCCTTATCGACTTGTTCGTGTGCAGTTGACTCATCATCAATACCAACCAAGTTGATCGACAGCGTCCCTATCGTAATTGGAACATGACGATTATTTAGTACAACAACGCCACGCTCAGTTAAACCACTTATAAATTCATTGGTTCTCTTATTTTCCCACTCATGGTTGCCCGTCACAAAATAAACCTGACCATGAATCGACGTTAGTTGTTCAACCAGTTCAAAGACAGACGTGAACTCCTCTGTCTTTCGGTCGATCAGATCTCCTGTTATAACAATAAGATCAGCGTTTAATGACTCGACTTTATTCAATAGTTTGTGATGACCCTCACCAAACTCTCTATTATGTAAATCACTCAATTGTAAGATATTAATGCTCTGTCCCTGTGGCATTTTACTACTTTCAATTGGCACGGTATTAACTTTAAAATAGTTCGTATCCATATAAACCTTAACGATCAAGACTATGAACACGATCAATAATCCTATATAAAATAACTTACGCTTCATATGCGCACCGCCTATTTAAACTTTTTCAAATCATCTTTTAACGATTCACTTCTCAGCTCATCCACCAATTGCTTACCTTCAATTAACGAGAGGCCAAATGTCTGTCTAGCCAGCTTAACAGCCTGTGCTTCTTTTCCCTGTCTTATGTATTCACGAATATCTTTATAAACAGGATGCTCGGGTAAATCAACTTCCCGCTCAATTCGCCCTAAACGGTTTTCTAGTGATTTAACCTTATTTTCTAAATGAATTGCTCTAAAGATGATGATTGAAACCATACTTAAGATAAAAAATATAATACTCCATTCCATGAGTTTCCCTCCAATTTACACCGATTCCATTCCGCTCGAATCATATAACTTCTCTAATATCATTACTATAATGACTAAACCAATTGATAGAGTTAAACCACTTGTTTGACCTAAACCAATCAATTGAGTAATTGTAAATATAACGATTCCTCTTGTAAGAAATACTGCTGCCTGATATAGAAGATTTTCCCCAAAGAGATACTTCAACAATATTTCTATCAATCTATCTAAAGAATAAAAGTAAATAAATAGACTGATCGCCAAAATAATCAGCTGTTGAATATCTATGTTTAATGAGAAAGCGTGGTCAATAAGTATTGAAGAGCCTAATAATGTTAATAAAATGATTCCAAATACGGCTGTTGGTATTAAAGCTAAAAGCAGCGATACCAACGTCACACCAAACATGTTTAATTTTTTATCATTAGGCTCTTTTATGTTTTCTTTCTTAATGAATAAAAAAATGAATAAAAATAAGATCAAAAAGATTATGGATAACGTCATTATGAGTTTCATATAACACCTACAGCTCCAAGCTTTTATATCCCCAATCATAATACGATTTCAGCTTACAAGTGGTTTCAACAAAATATCTATACAATGTAAGTGTATGATAAAGTTAAAGGGATGTATTTCAAATACAGGGGGAATTAACTTTGGAGAGTAATCAAGCAGATCGGATTGTGAATGATATAAAAGTCATTAAACAGCAACTCAGTGAAAAGATGACAACTAAACTTGGATTAGATCAATACATAAGAATGACTAAACGATTAGATGATCATGCTAGTGAATGTGAAGAGTGCGTTAATTACTTAAATGATTTAGAGATGCACTTCAAGGACTTACAACATAGAATTAATGAGCTAAATAAAGATAATTATCAGCGACATCACAAGCAAACAAACCTTCTTAAAGGTCATTTACAAAAGAAACACGGTTTAGTACCTGAGAATCATTATATGACGTTATATATGTCAGTCGGGATTAGCCTTGGAGTGGCACTGGGGATGCTTCTTTTTGACAATATAGCACTAGGGATCCCAATAGGAATGACACTTGGGATTGCGATTGGTACTGGAATGGATTCTGATGCAAAAAAGAAAGGAAAAGTGATATAATTTTATTGCTAACAAGAAAATAAAGGAGCGTCATTATAGATGAAGTTAAAACTCTTACTAACTACCTTCTTGATTTCAGTCGTTTTAGTTGGATGTGGACAAGATGAAGAAGCAACAACAGGTGACATGGATGTTAAAGAGGTTGTGAATGACTATAGTACTGATGAAATTACAGAAGGTTCTGCTTCTATTACAGCAGAGGAACTGATCATTCAAGATGAAAATGGACAAGAAAAGACATACGACCTTCCAAAAGATGAGTTTTTTGTCTCAATTGCACCGTTTGTCAATCAAACGCACCCTTGTACTAACCATAGCTTAACGGGTTGCCAAGGCGAAATGGTTGAAGAAACATTCTCAGTTCATATTGAAGACCAAGATGGCCAAGTGATCGTTGATGACGAAGTCAAAACGTTTAAGAATGGTTTCTTTGACTTATGGCTACCTCGCGACAAAACATATAACGTGACCATTAAACATGGTGACAAAGTTGTTGAACAAGAGATCTCCACGTTTGAGTCGGATGGGACTTGTATCACAACTATGCAATTGTCCTAAACGTGTTAAAACCCTTCAAATTTAGTTTTGAAGGGTTTTTGTTTATCTTTCTTGATCAAAGTCATCTGGGTTTAATTCATCTGTTATATCACCTTGGATACGCCCGTTTTTAAGCTTTTCCTCTTTTTGATCAAAATCATCTGGATTTAGCTCGTCTGTTATTTTATTTCTGTTCTGGCGATTTTGTTGGTTGTTTTGATTTTGTGGTTCTTTACGGTTCATGTTGTTCACTCCTCTAATTTTATATGTTTAGTTTGAGGAGAGAAATCGACATTATGCATTTTTACTTTTCTAGATGTTGCTTTAACGCATCCAGGTCTTTCGCACATGCTTTCTTAAATGAACCAGCCATTAATTTACCAAATATCTTTGACAATCCTGTAAGTCCTTTGATTTCACCATGAAGTGCGACTATAGAGTGGTTACCTTCTGACTTAACTGTATGAGTGAAAATATATTCACCTTTTCCTGTGGTTCCTTTTGTTCCGTCGCAACGTAATATGACTTTTTCAGGTTCCTGAAGCTCAATAACTTCAAAATGTTCGGTGGCCTCCTTACCAAACATCTTCCTAGTTTCCAACCATTCACTTCCCACTCTTATCGGGCCATCATCTAGACGCTCCATACGGACTAAGCCTTGCATCCAATGCTGTGCATCATCGAGGTCAAGTAAACTTTCGTAAGCTTTTTCTTTAGGAACATTAATCTTTCGTTCAACCTCAAAATAAATACTCATTTAGTTTCCTCCGCCTTTTTAAATGATTATAACATGAACCTCAATTACTAAAATATTCTAATATAAAACTTTGCAATAAAAAAAGCTGAGATTATATATAACCTCATGTTCACGGACATTATTGTTGGTAACTATGAAATCCCTTAATATCAATGTTTTTTAAATGTTGTAATTTTTTTAACTTACATTATTGATGGTAACTTATATTTTTATAGCTTAAAAAGGGACAATAATGTTAGTAACTAAGCAGATTGTCTTACTCTTTTATCACAAAACTGTAGATTCGAATAATAAATTAAAATTATTAATTATCCCCTTTTTGACTGAGCGGTCTACTCTATTGATAGAAGGCCATAATATGAGAAATATTTAGTTATGTTTGATAAGAATTATAGCTCTAAAGACTAGTTGAAAAGGCCCTTATGAAATTGAACTTCAAAATGTTTTGACCTTTTTACTGATATCCAACATAAAAAGAGGATTGAAGAGATAGGGGGTTAATTAAAAAGGCAACAAAAGATTACCAAGTGGACCAATAGAATAATGAATAATAAATTAAAAACATATAAGCCATATTAAGTTATATTTTTGTTAACTTTTTATTTTTGTTGTGCTGAGCTTTTATTAAATACACATAAAAAGCCCTCTCAAAATTCCGTGGTAATAAAGTGAGAGGGCAGTAATAATGCCATTGTTCGTATTAGATAGAAAAATATAAACATAATTTAATTAATTATATATTTTACCTTGTTGACACCGAGAGATTTAAAAGGGAGTGTCAAAAAGTTTGTGTAAATGACGACGTTCCATCTGTATTAAGTTAGCTGCATTATTTATATGATCGACCTTTAGGTCGTAATGGTGGCTTCTTCTTCAGTTGCCAACCCAGCAGCTTG